>DASUQP010000029.1:0-5056 GCA_036280475.1 Methyloceanibacter sp.
GGGTCAAGCCCGGGGGTGACGAACTCTGGAGCGCGTCAGAATTCCGACGAAACGGACCTATACTAGACCCTCCTGAGTTCTGACGTCTGATACCTGGCACCTGAGATGTGGCGAGCCCTTTCTCTCCTCTTCACCGTCGCCCTGGCCGGCGCGGGCTTCTATCTGTTGACGCCGGAGGGGCGTCAGCTGATCGACCGCGTGCGCATCAACTGGACGCGGGCCGAGTACCAGGCGCGCTTCCGGGCCGGAGAGACCTTGCCCGGCACGCCAGACCTCGCCCGCTTCGAACAGCGGCTCGCCGCCCATGGCGTCAAGCTCGGCCTGCCCGTCTACATTCGCGTCTTCAAGCTCGAATCCGAGCTTGAGCTTTGGGTCGAGAAGGGCGGCCGCTTCGAGCGCTTCGCCACCTATCCCATCTGCCTCTGGTCGGGCCGGCTCGGGCCGAAGCTGAAAGAGGGCGACCGGCAAGCGCCGGAGGGCTTCTACACGGTCGACTCCGAGCAGCTCAATCCCAACAGCAAGATGCACCGCTCCTTCAGTCTCGGCTTTCCCAACGTGTTCGACCAGGCGCATGGGCGCACCGGATCGTTCCTGATGGTGCATGGCGGCTGCGCCTCGATCGGCTGCTACGCGGTCACCGATCCCGCGGTCGACGAGATCTGGCGCATGGTGACGGCGGCGCTCGAACAGGGTCAGCCGCGCTTCCCCGTTCATGTCTTCCCCTTCCGCATGACGGACCGCGCCTTGGATTTCCGAAAAGGCTACCGCTGGCACGGCTTCTGGGCCGATCTGAAGAAGGGCTACGACCTATTCCAGCCGAGCCGCATCCCGCCCGCCGTCAGCGTGTGCAACGGCCGTTACGTGTTCGAGCCGGGAACGATCGACACCGCAAACGGCCTCGTCGAGGAACGCTGCGCGCCCAAGATCGCAGACAAGCCCGCATGATCGTCAAGGCGCCGCTAGGAAGCGGACGGCGGCTGCACCGCCCAGATATTTCCGCAGTTTGAGGGAATGCGGTCCAAGCGTGGAAATGGCTGTTTGAGCGGCCTTTGACCTACAGCTGTCAGGATTCGGCGTGTCACGAGGGATAAGGACGCGCCGAGGCACCTTTGTGCAACGCAATAATTTTCGGAAGGCTATTGTGCAGCGCACCATAGCATGCCATATGAATCCTCACACGCAACATGCCCGCGCCAGGCGGGGCTCAGAAAGGTCATCAGATGTCTGACGTTCAAAGGTATAGTGATGAGGTTCAGAGAGCTGGCAAGGACGGCTTTGATGCCGCGGTCAGCTCCTTTGGTGAGGCGAACAAGGGGTTCCAGGCTATCGCCGCGGAGATCACCGCTTATTCGAAGAAGTCGTTCGAGGACGGTACGCGTGCTTTCGAACAGCTGCTCGGTGCGAAGTCTTTCGAGCAGGTTATCGAGATCCAGGCTCAGTACGCCAGAATGGCTTATGAAGGCTATGTTGCCGAGTTGACGAAGCTCGGTAAGATGTGGGCCGGTCTGACGCGTAACGCCTACCAGCCAGTCGAGCAAGCCGCAGCCAAGGCTGGGGTGGCTCATCGACGAAGCGCCTAGTTCGACAAAAGACCTGAGGTCAGCCTCGGGTCTTTCAATTTCGCGCGACCGCGACGCGGGAGTACAGAGTTGGTCGCGCGACACAAGAGAACGCAGTTGAAGCAATTGCACGAACATAAACGATCCAGGCATAGATTCATCACCGGGAACGTGGTGCGGCTCAGCAAGCGCTATCCCCCGCGCAAGGCTGCGCCGGGTCCGTACAATGTCGTTGCGCAACTTCCTGAGCGTGACGGGCAACTCCAATACCGCATAAAAAGCGGCTGCGAGCCCTTCCACCGCACCGTTGCAGAAAATGAGCTGGAGGCTGAGGTAGGAGCACCGGTCACAGTCGCGGCAAGCCAGCCGTGAAAGTGTTTATAAGCTCAGGCGCTAGTAGGCGCCGTGGCAGTGCTTGTATTTCTTGCCCGAGCCGCACGGGCAGAGCGCATTGCGCTGCACCTTGCCCCAGCTTGAAGGATCGCCGGGATTGACCTCGGCCGCTTTGCGCGCACGCGCGGGCTTGGCCTGGCCTCTGCCATTGCCGCCGGCATTGGCTGTCTCGAGCGCGAACTCGTCTTCCCCGGTGGTCGGGTTTGCATGGTGCGCTTCCATCGGCGGAAGCTCCGCCCCCTCCAATGGAGGGACCTCGTCCGGCTTTGCGAGCTCCACATGGGCGAGCTGTCCCGTCACCGCCTCGCGCAGCCGCGCGAGCATGTGCTCGAACAGCGTGAAGCTTTCGCTCTTGTACTCATTCAACGGATCGCGCTGGCCATAGCCGCGAAGACCGATCACCTGACGCAGATGTTCGAGCGTGACGAGGTGCTCGCGCCATAGATTATCGAGCGTCTGCAAAAGCACCGCCCGTTCGATCTGGCGCATGATCTGAGGTCCGATATCGGCCGCCTTCTTGGCGGTCTTCTCGTCCGTGGCCTTGAGCAGCCGCTCGTGCAACTCGGCATCGCCGATTCCTTCTTCTGCCGCCCAATCGGCAATGGGGACGTCGAGATCGAAGATGCCTTTCACCGCTTCGGTCAGCCCCGCGATGTCCCATTGCTCGGGATAGGAATTGGCGGGGATATGCGTAGCGACCAGATCGTCGATGACCTGATGGCGCATCTCGTCGACGGTTTCGTTGAGATCGGCGTCGCCTAACAGCTCGCGGCGCTGCTCGAAGATCGCCTTGCGCTGATCGTTCATGACGTTGTCGTATTTGAGCAGGTTCTTGCGGATGTCGAAGTTGCGCGCTTCGACCTTGCCTTGCGCCTTCTCCAGCGCCTTGTTGATCCAGGGATGGACGATCGCCTCGTCCTCCTTCAACCCCAGCGCCTGGAGCATGCCGTCCATGCGCTGCGAGCCGAAGATGCGCATCAGATCGTCCTCGAGCGACAGGAAGAAGCGGGAGCGGCCCGGGTCGCCTTGACGGCCCGAACGGCCGCGCAGCTGGTTGTCGATGCGACGGCTCTCGTGGCGCTCAGTGCCGACGACGTAGAGCCCGCCGGCGTCGAGCGCCTCCTTCTTTCGCGTTCCGACGAGAGAGGCGATCTCCGCGCGCTTCTTGGCGACCGCGTCGGGCTGCGGCTCCGCGCCCTTCTCCTTCTCGGCGGTAAGCCAGTCCTCCAGCAGCATGTCGGGATTGCCGCCGAGCTGAATGTCGGTGCCGCGCCCCGCCATGTTGGTGGCGATGGTGACCGCGCCGGGCACGCCGGCTTGGGCGATGATATGCGCTTCCTGCTCGTGATAGCGGGCATTCAGCACCTGATGCGGCACGTTCTCCTTCTTGAGCAAGCCGGAGAGGATCTCGGATTTCTCGATGGAAACGGTGCCGACCAGCATGGGTTGGCCGCGGCTCTGCGCCTCCTTGATCAGCTTGATGATCGCCCGGTACTTTTCCTGCGCCGTTCGGTAAACCTCGTCGTCTTCATCGACGCGGATCATGTCCATGTTGGTCGGGACTTCGGCCACGTCGAGGCCATAGGTCTCCATGAACTCGTCGGCTTCCGTCGCGGCCGTACCGGTCATGCCGGCAAGTTTTTCATAGAGGCGGAAATAGTTCTGGAAGGTGATGGTGGCGAAGGTCTGGTTCTCAGGCTGGATCGCCACATGCTCCTTGGCTTCGAGCGCCTGATGCAGGCCTTCGGAGTAACGCCGTCCCTGCATCATGCGGCCGGTGAATTCGTCGATGATGATGACCTCGTCGTTCTTGACGATGTAGTCGCGGTCGCGCTGGAACAGCTTATGAGCGCGGAGCGCCTGCTGCACATGATGGACGACCGTGACGTTCTCGATGTCGTAAAGCGAGTCGTCCTTCAGCAGCCCGGCTTCGCTCAACATCCGCTCGACCTTCTCGTTGCCCGCCTCGGTCAAGGTGACGACGCGAGTCTTCTCGTCGAGCTCGAAATCGGGCGCCTCGAGCTTCGGAATGAAGGTGTCGATGGTGTTGTAGAGATCGGAGCGGTCGTCGAGCGGGCCGGAGATAATGAGGGGGGTTCGCGCCTCGTCGATCAGGATCGAGTCCACCTCGTCGACGATGGCGAAGACGTGACCGCGCTGCACCATCTCGCCCGACGCATATTTCATATTGTCGCGAAGATAGTCGAAGCCGAACTCGTTGTTGGTGCCATAGGTAACGTCGCAGGCATATTGCTCGCGCCGCTCTTGATCGCTGAGCTCGTGCACGATGCAGCCCACGGTGAGCCCCAGGAACTTGTAGATGGCGCCCATCCAGGCGGCATCGCGCTTGGCGAGGTAATCGTTGACGGTGACGACGTGGACGCCACGCCCGGTCAGTGCGTTGAGGTAGACGGGGAGGGTCGCAACCAGCGTCTTGCCCTCGCCGGTCTTCATCTCGGCGATGCAGCCCTCATGCAGAACCATTCCGCCGACAAGCTGCACGTCGAAATGACGCTGGCCGAGCGTGCGCTTGGCCGCCTCGCGGACGGTTGCGAAAGCCTCGGGGATCAAATCGTCGAGCTCGGTGCCTTCACGCACGCGCGCACGGAACTGCTCGGTCCGGGCGCGCAAGGCCTCGTCGGAGAGCGCTTCGGTCTCGGCCTCGAGCGCATTGATCTTGGCCACGATCGGACCGAATTTCTTGAGTTTCCGCTCGTTCGATGAGCCGAAGACCTTGCTGGCGAGAGCGCCAAAAGACAGCATGAGTCGTTAAGCCTCTAGAGCGCGGGCGATTTCCGCGGCCGATCCCCACCAAAGCCTTGCCAAAGCCGCACAAATGCGGGGCGCCAGCGTTGGTGAGACATAAGTGGGCCGCCTATCCTTGTCAACGCGGCGCGCCGACACCCGCCCCCTCAATGCGGGGAGGGAGACTTTGCCATGAGATTTCACCCCACCCGTCGCGCGAACGCGCGACCGACCTCCCGATCGAGGGGAGGTATGGCGCTTGAACGGGCTGGACCCTAAGCTTGCTGTTTCGACGGGACTTCCCGGCGCATCCGCCCGATCGCGTCGAGCTCCTGTTGCAGCGAGAGCTTACTCAGCTG
>DASUQP010000030.1:0-15178 GCA_036280475.1 Methyloceanibacter sp.
TCACCATCTCCTCATGATCGGTCCGCCAGTTCCGGCAAATCGATGCTGGCGCGGCGGCTCCCCTCGATCCTGCCGCCGCTCGAGCCGGCCGAGATGCTCGAAGTCAGCATGATCAGGAGCCTGGCCGGCGATCTCGCCGGCGGGCCGCGCGCCGCATCATTCGGCGAGCATGGCGGCGCTCGTCGGCGGCGGCACGCGCCCGCGTCCGGGCGAAGTGGCACTCGCCCATCTCGGCGTGCTCTTTCTCGACGAGCTGCCCGAGTTCCACCCGCAGGTTCTCGACGCGCTGCGCCAGCCGCTCGAGAGCGGAGAGACGGTGATCGCCCGGGCCAACCATCGCATCACCTATCCGTCGCGCGTTCAGCTTATCGCAGCGATGAATCCTTGCCGCTGCGGCCGCGCGGGCGAGCCCGGCTATGTCTGCCGGCAGGGCAGAGCCTGCGCCGAGCGCTATCAGGCGCGCATTTCGGGTCCCCTGCTCGACCGCATCGACCTCCAGATCGAGGTTCCCGCCGTCTCTGCTGCCGACCTCGTGCTGCCGCAAGCCTCGGAAGGGAGCGCCGAGGTGCGGGAGCGCGTCACGCTCGCCCGCCGCATTCAGATCGAGCGCTACGCGGCACTCGGTCTGCCGCGCACCCGCACCAACGCCGAATGCGACGGCGCGCTCCTCGAAGAGATCGCAGCGCCCGACCGCGCCGGGCTCACGCTCCTGCGCGAGGCGGCCGATGCGCTCTCGCTCAGCGCCCGCGGCTATCACCGGACCCTTCGCGTCGCCCGGACGCTTGCCGATCTCGACGGCGAGGAGAAGGTCGCACGCATCCACGTCGCCGAGGCGTTGAGCTATCGCGGGGAAACCTTGCGGCGCGCCCAGGAAGCGGCCTAGCCTTGGCGGCAGCGCCCCGATAGCGCCGCAAGTTTCGGCCAGATTGAATGGTGTACGTTCCGCGCATGCCGCGAACAACTGCGTATGGAATTTGCTCGTTCCGAGGGTGCGGGTATGGCCTCCGACAGCGATGAGCTTGAAGAGCAGCTCCGGGAGAACCTGAAGCTAAGACGCGAACTTGGGGCGGAGGTGGCGAAGGCGGCAAGCCGGCGCGCTGGGATGGCTTACCGATTGGGCCGGGTTCTTTACCTCGCGTGTTTCGGACTTGCCGTCTTGTGCGTTGCGGTCTGGATCGGCCGGTTGTTCACCGACTTCGCCCCGATGCCAATCTTGCTTCAGCTTTTGGCTTTTGGGCTGCCTGCACTATTATTTTACGGGCTTGGCCGGGCCTTCCGCTACGTGCTCTCCGGCGAGTAGCCGAGGGTGAACTGCTCGTTGGCTGCGGCGGGTCCGATTGCCGGATTTTCCCGTGAAAACATCACGCATCGTGACGCGCGGCGAGGGTGCCGTACCATCGTCATATAGAATTCGAATTGGTTTGCTAACCGGCGCTTGTTATGGCCGAATCAGGGCGCCCGGGGCAGGGGTGGTGCCGGTCGCCCGCCGGGGCCCTCAAAACGCACGTAATCGAGGAGGTTGTTAGGCTGCCCATGCCGATGAAGTCAGGTCAAGAACGCCTTGCAGGCAGATTTCGCGAGGGTGCCGCCTTCCCAGGCTTGATGTTCAAGCCGGTCCAGGCCGGACGGCCGCTCAAGGGGCGGCGCCGTTTCGCTGTCGGAAGCTTCAGCCGGCGTTTCCAGCCGCCCAAGATCTATGGGCGGCTGGGCTCGCTTGAAGTGCGCCTCGCCCGCAAGAAGAGCGAGATCAGGCGCGCTCAGCGGCTCCGCTACAAGGTGTTTTACGAAGAGATGTCGGCCAAACCGAATGCGCTCGCCATCCTCTCGCGACGCGACGAGGACGTCTACGATCAGATCTTCGACCACCTTCTCGTGATCGACCGCGCCAACCAGAGCAAGGGGCGCTGGCGCCGGTCCAAAGTCGTCGGCACATATCGCGTCCTCCGCAACGAGGTGGCGGACCTTTATGACGGCTTCTACAGCCAAGGGGAGTACGACGTCGCGGCACTGATCGCGGCCAAGTCCCCGGATTGCAGTTTCATGGAGCTAGGCCGCTCCTGCGTGCTCAAGCCCTATCGCAGCCGGCGTGCCCTCGAACTTCTGTGGCAGGGCATCATGGCCTATGTGCGCGAGCATGGCGTCGACGTCATGATCGGCTGCGCGAGTTTCGAGGGCATCGATCCCAACGCGCACGCCGAGGCGCTGAGCTTCCTCTACCACAACGCGCTCGCGCCGAAAGAGTGGCGGGTCAGAGCCCATGAACATCTGCGTATCGACATGAACATGATGCCCGAAGCGGCCGTCTCGCACCGGGCCGCGCTCAAAGCTCTGCCCCCTCTGATCAAGGGCTATCTCCGGGCCGGCGCCTATGTCGGCGACGGCGCCGTGATCGATCACCAGTTCGGCACCATCGACGTTTTCATCATCCTTCCGGTCGCGGCGATCCAACGGCGCTATTCCGAGCATTTCGGCGCCCGCGACACGCTCGCCTCCTCGCTTGCGCCCGAGTTCGCGCCGCTCAACTAGCCCCCGGGAGCTCGCGCGCCTACCCAAGCGTCGAGCCTGCTTTCCGGGTTCCGGTTTGACGCCCCCGCGCCTCATGCCTAGATTCGTCCATCATGCGTCATGCCGACCCGATCGAGACAAAGTCCGCGGCCGAGGCCGCGGCGTCGCTCCGGCAGCTCAACGAGCGTTCGCGCGAGATCTTCAAGCGCATCGTCGAGAGCTATCTTGAGACCGGCGAGCCCGTCGGCTCGCGCAACTTGAGCCGCGCTCTGCCCATGACGCTGTCGCCCGCCTCGGTGCGCAATGTCATGTCGGACCTCGAGAGTCTCGGCCTCATCTATGCGCCGCATACGAGCGCGGGGCGGCTGCCGACGCAGACGGGCCTGCGTCTCTTCATCGACGGGCTCCTGGAAGTCGGCGACATCAGCGTCGAAGAGCGGAAAGAAATCGAGAGCCGCATCGCCGGAGGCGGGCGCCGGCGGGCGATCGAGGACTTGCTCGGCGAGGCGGGCGAGATGCTGTCGGGGCTGTCGCGCTGCGCGGGCGTGGTGCTGGTCGACAAGCAGAGCAAGAGACTGAAGCAGGTCGAGTTCGTCAGTCTCGGCGAGCGGCGCGCGCTCGCCGTGCTCGTGGGCGAGGAGGGCGACGTCGAGAACCGCATCGTCGCGCTGCCTGACGGCCTGCCGCTGTCCTCGCTGCGAGAAGCATCGAATTACCTCAACGCGCGCATCGGTGGCCTCACTCTGGCCGAGGCCCGCGCCCGCATCGAGAAGGAGATCGAGGAGCGGCGCGCCCAGCTCGACGCGCTCACCGCCAGCATCGTCACAGAGGGTCTCGCCACCTGGTCGGGCGATGGCGACGACCGCAAGAGCCTCATTGTCTGCGGACGGTCGCACCTGCTCGAGGATGTGAGAGCGATGGAGGATCTGGAGCGCGTGCGGCTTCTGTTCGAGGACCTCGACACCAAGACCGACCTGATGCAGCTGCTCGGCGTTGCCGAGCGCGCCGAAGGGGTGCGGATCTTCATCGGCTCCGAGAACAAGCTGTTCTCTCTTTCGGGCTCGGCGCTGATCGTGTCGCCGTTCGAAGATACCGAGCAGAAGATCGTCGGCGTTCTCGGCGTGATCGGGCCGACGCGGCTGAATTACGCGCGCATCATTCCGATGGTGGATTATACGGCGAAGCTCTTGGGACGCCTTGTCCCTTGATTTTTGCAACTTTACGGTCGATATCCGGTTGACTCCTTCATGACATTGGCATCGTCCAGTTCTTGCCATGCCTAACGACAAGACCGATCAGGGCGAGGCCGACCAGGATCAGGCGACCGATCCTTCAAAGGCCCAGCCGGCAAACGGGGACCCGGAGCCGGATGCTCAGCTCGGAGCCGATCTCGACGCGCTGCTCGCCGAGAACGCGGAGATGCGCGACCGGCTGTTGCGAACCATGGCCGATATGGAGAATTTGCGCCGGCGCACGGAACGGGAAAAGGCCGACACGGCCCGCTACGCCATCTCGAACTTCGCCCGCGACGTCTTGACGGTCGGCGACAACCTCAAGAGGACGATCGATCATGTGCCGCAAGAGGCTGCGGCCCAGGATCCTGCGCTCAAGAGTTTTCTCGAAGGCGTCGAGCTGACCGAACGTGAGCTTCTGAATGTGCTCGAGCGCCACGGCGTGACCCGCATCGAGCCGCTCGGCGCCCGCTTCGACCCGAATTGCCACCAGGCCATGTACGAAGTGCAAAAAGCCGACGTGCCCGAAGGCACGGTGGTCGAGGTCATGCAGGAAGGCTATGTGATCGGGGACCGGTGCCTCAGGCCCGCCCTCGTCGCCGTGGCCAAAGGGGGCGCGAAACCAACGAAGCCGCAAGCAGGAAAAGGCCTGGGCGCCACGCCGCCCGCGGCTGCCAACGACGATTTTCCCGACGGCGGCTGGCAAGGCGACTGAGGCTTTTTGCTCTCTCCCGAGGGACTGTGGCGCGATCGGGCTTTCGCTGCTCTCTTCCTCTGTCTTCGCTCACTTCGGCTTCGTGACCCGGCGCAAGGTGAGATTGAAACGGCCACCTTCGGGAATGAGATCCGAGGTGCCGGCGAGGATGCGGTCGATGCCGTGATAGGCGAGCCGGTCAGTACCGCCGAGCACGACGACATCGCCCGACTTCAGCTCGAATGTCCGCGTTGGGTCTCGACGCGACTTTCCGCCCGCGCGAAAGATTCCGGTATCGCCGAGCGACACGGAAAGAACCGGAGCGGCGAAATCCTCCTCGTCCTTGTCCTGGTGCAAGCCCATCTTCGCGTTGCCGGCGTAATAATTGACGAGGCAGGCTTCGGGCGGCGCCGCATAGGCCGCCACGTCCCGCCAGAGTTCGAGCAGCATGTTTGGGATCGGCGGCCACGGTCTTCCCGTCTTAGGATGGGTCGCCTGGTAACGATAGCCGCCTTCCTTGTCGGTCACCCAGCCAAGCGGGCCGCAATTCGTCATGCGCACCGACATGGGCGTGCCGGAACGCGGCATGGTCGGGGTAAAAAGCGGCGCTTCGGCAATGATTCCCCGGATCGCGGCGAGAAGCGCGATTTGAGGCTCTCGTCCGAGCGCCTGCGGAAAAAAGTCCATGTTGCCTTTGTCTGATCGCAAGCCTGTCCTACGCTCTGACATATAGCGAGAGCGGGAAAAAAGAGGAGACGATCCCGGTGGCGGCAAGGGCCCAAAAACAAAACCCCGACGGCTATGTGCATGCAAAGGACGGCACCGAGTATCAGCGCCTCCGCGCGCAGGCGCTGTTGTGGCAAAGCGCGACCGAAGCGGTCCTCGACCGCGTTGGGCTCAAAGCCGGCATGAGCTGCCTCGACGTCGGCTCGGGCCCGGGCGCAGTGATGCGGCTGATGGCCGACAGGGTCGGACCGGCGGGCCGCATCACCGGAATCGAGATGGACGCCGCGCTTGGCGCCCAGGCGCTCGCCGAGCTTCGCGCGCAAGGGGGCTCCACGTTCGACGTGATCGAAGCCAACGTGCTCGCGATCGAGGCGCTGCCCGCCGCGCCCTTCGACCTCACCTATTGCCGGCTCTTTCTCATGCACATGCAGGACCCCGTCGCGACGCTCGAGCGGATGATGTTCTGGACCAAGCCTGGCGGAGTGGTGATGGCACAAGAGTTCGATTTCGGCGCGATCGCCGTCGAGCCGCTCTGTCCCGCCATGGCCGAGTTCAATCGCCTGTTCGAGGGCGTGTTCAGGGGCCATGGCCGCAACTTGCGCGCCGGGCGGCAGCTCCCCGCTCAGTTCGAGGCGGCAGGCCTCGGCCTTCCCGACGGCACCGTGGCGGACACGAAGTTCCTGCCGCTCAAGGACTTGGCGCCGTTGTTGATCGGCGTTTACGAGGGCCTGTTCGCCGCCGCCGCGGAGCTTGGGATCGCCGATCCGGGGAAGGCGAGCCAGTTCAAGCAGGAGATGGCGGAGGCCGCCGCCGACGGGCGCTATTACTGCCTCACCCCGATCCTCATCGGCGCCTGGAAGCGAGTCGCGTGACGCGCTCGCTTCAGGCGCGCTCGTCTCGCCCGCTTCTCCTTGCGGGCCATAGGGTTGCCACCTATATACCGCGGGAACGCCGCCGCGTGTGTCGGCGGACGCCGAATATTGGGGACCGACGCCATGCTTCGCGCTGAAATGGCGGGTGCCGTTCGCGGGCCCGCACGGTCTGCCAGAAAGAGAGGTTCGTAATGGCGAAAGTGATCGGAATCGATCTCGGCACGACCAATTCCTGCGTCGCCGTGATGGAGGGGAAGAATCCGAAGGTCATCGAGAACGCGGAAGGCATGCGCACCACGCCGTCGATGGTGGCCTTTACCGACGACGGCGAGATCATCGTAGGACTTCCGGCCAAGCGCCAAGCCGTCACCAATCCTGAAAACACGTTCTTCGCCATCAAGCGCCTGATCGGCCGTCGCTGGGACGACCCCATGGTCGAAAAGGACAAGAAGCTCGTCCCCTACAAGATCGTGAAGGCCGCCAATGGCGACGCCTGGGTCGAGTCGCACGGCAAGCAATATTCGCCCTCGCAAATCTCCGCCTACATTCTCCAGAAGATGAAGGAGACCGCCGAAGCCTATCTCGGCCAGAAGGTCGAGCAGGCGGTCATCACCGTTCCCGCCTATTTCAACGACGCCCAGCGCCAGGCGACCAAGGACGCCGGCAAGATCGCGGGGCTCGAGGTGTTGCGCATCATCAACGAGCCGACGGCGGCGGCACTCGCCTATGGGCTCGAGAAGAAAGAGGGCAAGACCATCGCCGTCTACGATCTCGGCGGCGGCACGTTCGACATCTCGATCCTCGAGATCGGCGACGGCGTGTTCGAGGTGAAGTCGACCAATGGCGATACCTTCCTCGGCGGCGAGGATTTCGACATGCGCGTCGTCGACTATCTCGCCAACGAGTTCAAGAAAGAGTCGGGCATCGATCTGCGCGGCGACAAGCTCGCGCTCCAGCGTTTGAAAGAAGCGGCGGAGAAGGCGAAGATCGAGCTGTCCTCGACCACCCAGACCGAGATCAATCTCCCGTTCATCACGGCGGACAAGTCCGGGCCCAAGCATCTCACCATGAAGCTCACGCGCGCCAAGCTCGAGAGCCTGGTCGAGGATCTCATCCAGAAGACCGTCGGCCCGTGCCAGAACGCGCTCAAGGATGCCGGCCTCAAGCCGGCCGAGATCGAGGAGGTGGTGCTGGTCGGCGGCATGACGCGCATGCCCAAGGTCGTCGAGACGGTGAAGACCTTCTTCGGACGCGAGCCCCATAAGGGCGTGAACCCCGACGAGGTCGTGGCCATCGGCGCCGCCATCCAGGCCGGCGTGCTGCAAGGCGACGTCAAGGACGTGCTCCTGCTCGACGTGACCCCGCTCTCGCTCGGTATCGAGACCTTGGGCGGCGTGTTCACTCGGCTCATCGATCGCAACACGACGATCCCGACCAAAAAGAGCCAGGTGTTCTCCACCGCCGAGGACAATCAGAACGCGGTCACCATTCGCGTCTTCCAGGGCGAGCGCGAGATGGCGGCCGACAACAAGCTGCTCGGCCAGTTCGATCTCGTCGGCATTCCGCCCGCGCCGCGCGGCGTGCCGCAGATCGAGGTGACCTTCGACATCGACGCGAACGGCATCGTCAATGTCTCGGCCACCGACAAGGCGACCGGCAAGGAACAGTCGATCCGCATCCAGGCCTCTGGCGGCCTCACCGAAGCCGACATCAATCGCATGGTGAAGGAAGCCGAGAGCCACGCCGAGGAGGACAAGAAGCGCCGCGAGCTGGTCGAGGTGCGCAACCAGGCCGAGGCTCTGATCCATTCGACCGAGCGGATGCTCAAGGACTACGGCGACAAGGTCGCGGCCGGCGACAAGAGCGCGGTCGAGGCCGCGGTGGCCGATCTCAAGTCGGTCGTCCAGGGCGAGGACAAGGACGCGATCAAGCAGAAGGTCGATGCGCTGGCGCAAGCCTCGATGAAGCTTGGCGAGGCCATGTATCAGGCGAGCCAGGGCGGTCAGGCCGCGGACGGCGGACCGTCGGCCTCCACCGGCGGCGCCCCCGACGACAAGGTGGTCGATGTCGATTTCGAAGAAGTCAAGGATGACGACAGCAAGAAGTCGGCCTGACGAGATGGCAAGGCGAAGGCGCCAGGCCGAGGAGGCCCGGCGCCGAAGCCGAAGAGAATGGGCTTAGGCGCGCCCCGGCGGGGGAGCGCCGAAGTCCGGAGGGGCGATGGCAAAACGGTGCTACTACGACGTTCTTGGTGTGACGCGCGGGTCTCGCGACAGCGAGATCAAGACGGCGTTTCGCCGGCTCGCCAAGGAATGTCATCCCGACAGCTGTAACGGCGACCCCCACGCCGAGAGGCGTTTCAAAGAACTCAACGAAGCCTACGACGCGCTGAAAGACCCGCAGCGCCGTGCCGCTTACGATCGCTTCGGCCATGCCGCCTTCGATCCGAGCCTCGGCGGCGGCGGCGGCCACGGCTTCGGCGCGGATTTCTCGGCCTCGATGTCGGCGATGTTCGACGATCTGTTCGGCGAGTTCATGGGTCAGCGGCGCCCGCGCCAGCGCTCGGGCCGCGAGCGCGGCTCCGATCTCCGTTACAACATGGAGATTGCGCTCGCCGAGGCCTATCAGGGCAAGACGGCGCAGATCCGCGTGCCGACCAGCGTCACCTGCGAGAGCTGCTCGGGCGGAGGCGCAAAGGCCGGCACCGCACCGAGCACCTGCCGCACCTGCAACGGCGTGGGCAAAGTGCGCGCGACCCAAGGCTTCTTCACCATCGAGCGCACCTGTCCCTCGTGCCAGGGACGGGGCGAGACCATCGAGACGCCGTGCCCGTCTTGCAACGGCACCGGCCGGGTCACTCGCGAGCGCACGCTCTCGGTCACCATTCCCGCCGGCGTCGAGGACGGCACGCGCATCAGGCTCGCCGGCGAGGGCGAGGCGGGCTTGCGCGGCGGACCGCCAGGCGATCTCTACATCTTCCTCTCGATCAAGCCGCACGAATTCTTCCAGCGCGACGGCGCCGATCTCTTCTGCCGGGTGCCGATCGCCATGACCACGGCGGCGCTCGGCGGCCAGATCGAAGTGCCGACCATCGGCGGCGGCAGGACGCGGGTGAAAATCCCGGAAGGCACCGAAAGCGGCAAGCAGTTCCGCCTCAAGGACAAAGGCATGCCGGTGCTGCGCTCGCGGCAGCAGGGCGACCTCTACATCCAGGTCGAGGTCGAGACGCCGAAGAACCTGTCGCGCAAGCAGCGCGAACTGCTGAAAGCCTTCGAGGAGGCCTCGAACGCGAGCACGAGCCCGGCCTCGACCGGCTTCTTCGCCCGCGTGAAGGAATTCTTCGAGGGCATTCGCGAGTAGGCGCTACCCTTTTCCTCACGCCTTGACGTAGAGTGCCCGGCGGAGCGCGCGCTCGCCAAGGAAACCCCGACGATGCGACTTCTCTTCTTCGCCGGAAGCATCCGGGAAGGCTCGTTCAACCGCAAGCTCGCGTCCCTTGCTCATCACATCGCGGCGGCGAACGGCATCGAGGCGGTGCTGGCGGAACTCAAGGACTATCCGATGCCGCTCTATAACGGCGACCTCGAAGCGAAAGAGGGGCCGCCCGAGCAGTCGCGCGCCTTCAAGGCGCTTCTGTCCGAATATCAGGGCGTCTTTATCGCAAGTCCCGAATACAATTCCTCGGTCACCCCGCTCCTCAAGAACACGCTCGATTGGGTGACGCGCGTGCGCGAGAAGGGCGAGACCGGGCTCGAAGTCTTCCGCTCGCGCGTGTTCGCCATTTCGGGCGCCTCGCCAGGCTATTACGGGACCATGCGCGGCCTGTTGCATCTCCGCCAGATCCTCGAAATCGGAATGGGCGCAACCGTCATTCCGCAGCAGATCGCCGTGCCGCGCGCCATGGACGCGTTCGAGCAAGACGGGAGCCTCAAGGACAAGGCGCAGCAGACGCTTTGCAAGCGTGTGGTCGAGGCGCTCGCCGTTGCCGCAAGGAAATTCGCACGGTGACGATGCTCGCCAAGGACCGTGTGATCGTTGCACTCGATGTGCCGGATATCGAGCAGGCGAGGTCCCTGATCGAGACGCTCGGCGACAGCGCGGGCGTTTACAAGATCGGTCTGGAGCTCCTGATCTCCGGCGGATTTGCGCTGGCTGAGGAGCTCGCGCGCAAGGGCCGCGCGGTGTTCGTCGACGCCAAGCTCTCCGATATCGAGACGACCGTCGAGCGGGCGACGGCCGCGATCGCCCGGCTCGGCGCTGCGTTTCTGACGGTCCATGCGCTCGACAACAAGACGCTGGCGGCCGCGGTCCGCGGGCGCGGCGACAGCGCGCTCAAGCTCCTCGGCGTGACGGTGCTCACCAACCTTGCGTCTTCGGACTTGATCGAGCAGGGCATCGATCATCCTCTGTCCGAGCTCGTTCTGCATCGCGGCACGCTTGCGAAGAAAGCGGGCCTCGACGGCGTGATTGCCTCGGGGCGGGAGGCGGCCGAGATCCGTCGCGCGCTAGGACCCGATGTCCTGATCGTGACGCCGGGGGTCAGGCCGCAAGGAAGCGAGGCTCAGGACCAGGCCCGCGCGGTAACACCCAAGGAAGCGATCCTTGCGGGCGCCGACTATCTCGTGATCGGGCGTCCGATTACCCGCGCGCCCGATCCGCGGGCCGCCGCCGATGCCATTATTCGTGAGATCGCCGCGGCCCTACCGCGTTAGCGCCGCAAGGCGAGCTTCGATCAGGCCAAGCGAGCGGCCTGGCGTTGCCTTCCTACCAGCGCCCTCCTCGGTAGACGAGGCGAAGTATCAGCAGCACCACCAATGCGCCGATCGTCGCTGCGATGATGGCGGCGACAATGCCACTACCGAGATGGATGCCGAGCTGTGGCAACAGCCACGCGCCGATAAGCGCGCCTACGATGCCTAAGGCGATATCGGCGATAAGGCCGAAGCCCGTACCCTGCACGATTTGTCCGGCAAGCCAGCCGGCTATGAGACCGACGAGCAAGATGATGAGAAGCTCTTGTCCTGACATTGTCTCCCCTCTTGGCGAATTCCTCAGTACGCCTTATGAGAAGCTCTTGTCCTGACATTGTCCCCCCTCTTGGCGAATTCCTCAGTATGTCGCCTTAGGAGAATACCCCGTCATCAATCAAGCTGAAACGGGAGTGGGGGGTTATGCACCGCGTCGGGCGTCAGCCGCACCTTAAGCGTCATGCCGGAGGCAGTTTGAAGGATCGCAGGCAAAGGCTGCGATCACATTTCGGGCTGCGGCGGCTCGAGGAAATAGACGGCGATGTTGGGAAGGATGACGTTGGTGATGAACATGAGGAACAAGATGAGAATGACCGGCGAGATATCGATGCCGCCGAGATTGGGTATGAACCGCCTGATCGGCCGGAGCGCGGGCTCGGTCAGCCGGTACAGCATGTCGGCCACCTGATAGACGAAGCGGTTGTGGGTATTGACCACGTTGAAGGCGATCAACCAGCTAAAGATGGCGCTTGCGATCACGACGTAGATGTAGAGCCAGATCACGCCTGCTATGAAGCCAAGCAATAGGAGCATCATGTCCTCCTCGGTACTGAGGCTCATGTAGCGGACAGGCGGCGATCAGGGCAAGAGTCAGGTGCCAGGTATCAGGTATCAGGTGTCAGGTGTCAGGTGTCAGAAATCAGAAGTCAGAGATCAGGGAACGGTTGCCCCTTGAAATCTGAGATCAGGTGCCAGGTGCCAGGTGGCAGAAATCAGAAGTCAGAAATCAGGCAATGGCTCTCGGTTGAACACCGGCCCAGCAGCTTGCCCCTTGAAATCTGATATCTGATACCTGATACCTGACACCTGGAATGGGGCCGTAGCTCAGTTGGGAGAGCGCAGCAATCGCACTGCTGAGGTCACCGGTTCGATCCCGGTCGGCTCCACCATCCCCCAGATCAAGATTGGTTGGTGACAGGCCGATGCGATGGCGCGCGGGTTCGGGGACTAATTGGGCACAACGGTGACGCGCAAGAAGCTCGCAGGAATGGAGGTGGCATTCCTGTTTGGGCTTTTGTTCTCGCGGCTGAACAGGGCTTCCAGCTCCTTCTGGAGATCGCCGGCGCGACCGTTCTTTTCCGCCGCTTCGAAGGCATTCATGGTTGGACCGTAATATTTTCGGAAGGCGTCGACGAACTCTGCTGGCGGGCCGGAAAATTGAAGGTGTAGGTGTCTCTGGCAAACGATATCGCCTCGTTTGCAACCCCCGCGGCCGCAAAGCGCTCGACCACGTTACTTTCGACTCCCCACATCATGGGGCTGACGAAGCCTTCCGGCGGTGGCGGCGCGTAGGACGCGCTGATTTTCAGGATTTGCGCCACCAAGGTCGGATCGTTTGGGATCCAGTTCCCCATCACGATGCGGCCCCCGGGCCTTGTCACGCGCACCATCTCCTTGGCCACGTCGAACGGCTTCGGCGCAAACATGGCGCCAAAGATGCTCACGACGAGGTCAAAGCTGTGATCTTTCAGCGCGTGCAAATTCGACGCATCGCCCTCCTGAAACTTGCAGTTGGCGAGGCCCTGCTCCTTCGCACGCTTGTTTCCGGCCTCGACAAGGTTGCTCGCGATGTCGACGCCTAGCACGTCGGCTCCAAGTCTCGCTGCCGGCAACGCCGTCGTTCCATCGCCGCACCCAAGATCCAAAATCCTGAGCCCTTTGGTGATTCCGAGCCCCCCGACCAGCGCTTCCCCGCTCTCTCTCATACTTTCCGCGATGCGCGTGAAGTCGCCCTTTTCCCAAAGTGCCTTGTTTGGATTGGTTGATGTCATCCGCATCCGCCTCACTGTGCCGCGATGGCGGACCTTAGCGTGCTAATACTTGGATTGCCTAGGCGGCGAGGCTCGGGTCGTCACCCGAAGCGGCGTCGGTGCGCGCGTGACCCTTGGCGCCTTTGCGTTCGGCAAGCGCGCGCGGCAATTGCAGATTGCCTTCCGCGTCGCGCACCCTGAAAAGCCATCCCATCGCCGGCACGAGAAGAAGATCCGGCGTGAAGCGCCGGGCGAAGACGCTCAAGCGATTGAACAAGCCGGTCACGATGGTCTTCCGGCCGCGCATGAACTTGCGGTACCCGATGCGGGCGACGTCCTCCGCGGCCATCACCGGAAAGAGTTGGACATAGCGGGAATTTTCCGCGCCCGCTTTGGCGTGAATCGTGGTCACGACCGCGCCGGGCGCAAGCGCCGAGACCCGCACGCCCGTGAAGATGGTCTCGTAGGCGAGAGCTCGGGTGAAGGAGAGGACGAAGGCCTTCGTCGCGGCGTAGATCGCCTGGTACGGCACCGGCATGAAGCCTTCGACGGAAGCGACGTTGAGGATTCCGCCGCGGCGCCGCGCGATCATGCCGGGGAGAAAGCGCCGCGAGAGATCGGCCACCGCGCGCGCATTGAGATCGACGGCCTGCCTGAGCGTCGCCGGGTTCTGGTCTTGGAAGAATCCCGCGGTCATGATCGCGGCATTGTTGACGAGAATGTCAGCGTAAAGACCGCCGCGCCCTAGCGCTTCCTCGACGGCGTCACAGCCCCTGAGCGTGCAGAGATCCGCCGCGACGAACTTGACTGCGACATTGTGAGCCTTGGCGAGCGCCTTGGCGGTCGCGGCGAGCGCCGCCTCATCGCGCGCGACAAGAAACAGCGTGTGGCCGCCGCGCGCGAACTCCTCGGCGAGCGCCCTGCCCACCCCTTGCGTCGCCCCGGTAATGACGACCGCGGGGGCGACAGGTTTAACCCTTTTGCTGATTTCGTTCATCGCCAATCCCGACCGCTTCAACAAAACGCAGCTTTAGGCTGAAAGCGCCTCGCCCGGCGCCGCCAAGCGGCAAGCCCAACGATAATATGGGACCGCCAGGCTCTCCCGGCTAGAATAGCCGACGCGCTTTTTGCGTGCGAGCCTTCATTGTGTTTAGCGAGAGATCCCGTGGGCCGGACATCCTTGCCGCTGCGCCTTTCGCTGTTTGCAGCCTTCATCCTCGCCTCACAAGGCGGCGCCGATGCGGCGCCGACGCTCGCCGAAGCGGTCAGGGAGGCTGACGCCAAATATCGCGACGCGCCCGCCATCGCGGGCGACGACAGCGCGCCGAAGATCGAGGCTGGGCGGCGGCGAGGCGGAGACCGCGCCCACGACACGGGAAATCGCGCAAGGGCCGATCAAGGCGGTGCTGAGCTACGTCGAAGAGACGGGCGAGGACGCCGAGGTCATGCGCACGCCGGCCGTCACCGTCTTCGCCGAGAGCAAGGAGGTCGCCAAGCTCAACGGCGAGAGCATCGGCTTCGCCGATCCCCCGGTCGGCGTGCAGATCGCCGAGCTCGACGGCGGCAATCCTTACCCGGAGGTCGTGGTGTCGTTCTACACCGGAGGAGCGCATTGCTGCTCCGCCACCAGCGTTCTCACCGCAAGCCCCGACGGCTCGAAATGGACGACGGTCGATCTCGGCCAGTTCGACGGCGGGCCCTTGCTCGCGACCGATCTCAACCGCGATGGCCGCTACGAGTTCATGATCCGCGACAATGTCTTTCTCTACGCCTTCGCCTGCTACGCCTGCTCGGAAGCGCCGCTCAAGCTCCTTGCGATCGACAACGGGACCGTCAAGGACGTGACGGGAGACGCGCGCTTTGCGCCGGCGCATGCGGCCTGGCTCAAGACCATGATCGAGAACGTCCCGGAGGAGGGGAGCGACGTGAACGGATTCCTCGCGGGCTATGTGGGCGAGAAGATCCTGCTCGGCGAGGGGAAACAGGGATGGGACCTGATGCTCGCCCATTACGACCGGGAGTCGGACTGGGGACTCGAAATCTGCGACAAGCCGCTCGACGAAAATGGGGAGTGCCCGGTCGAAACCTTGAGGCTCACTTTTCCCGACGCGCTCGAACGCATGCTTAAGGAAATGGTTATAAGGTAGAGAAATGAGGTTCCCACCGCCGGATTCCACGCGAATCTGCGGATTTTCGCTTTCGGTTGACCCGATCCGGGCCTGGTCTCCGGCCCTTTGATCGGCATTTTTCGAGGAGTAAGGAGTATGGCACCGCGCGCGTTCTGGACCGGCCATTTGCGGCTTTCCCTCGTCAACATTCCGGTCAAGCTCTATCCGGCGACCACCTCGGAACGCCGGCTCGAGTTTCACCA
>DASUQP010000031.1:0-4640 GCA_036280475.1 Methyloceanibacter sp.
GGAGTACTGGCGGCCACTTGAACGCCTCGATGCCCGGTCTCTCCAATCGCGAGAGGCTGCTTGTCGCCGCTGCTACACATTCGCCCCTGACCAGGACGCGGGGCCGGCGAGTTGCCCGGCTCTCCCGCCTCACACGGCTGCGTCCGGCTCCCGAAGGAATTTTCTGCGCTGATCCGTCACGCTTGTCGGCATGATGGTGACCATAACCAACGCCCATGTCGCACCGCCCCCCGTCCGGCACGACGGCGTCGTCCTGGCGAAATACCATCCTTCCGAGAACGCCTCCGCGGCCGCCGCGCTGAAGGGCAAGACTCTGCCGGCGCCGCATCACGACGACAACAAAGTGCCCTCCGTCGCCGTCATCGTGTCGATCGCCGATCAGCGGATCGTCGTGGTCGAGCACGACAGGACCGTCGCCGAAGGCAAGGCATTCATCGCCAATCCAGGCAAGCCCCTGGGCTCGCACGTGTTCGTGCTCATGGGAAGCGGCACGTATGGGCAGGGTCTCCTCTGGCAGGTCATCTCGCACAACGCGACGCCGGGCGGCGTCGTCAGCGGCGCCGACGACGAGCTCATTCAGCGAATCAGCGGCGAGCCGTCGCTCGTCCACGCCATGAAAGCGGGCCATGAACCCGGGCATGGTGCTTGTCCCGACCGACGGGCCGATCACGGCGAAAACCGCAGCGGGGCTGGATTTTCAATCATCACCGCAGACGAGCGTTGAGACGGTTAGCAATCGTCTGAATGCGACCCCGGGGGCCGCGTGGCCCGGCTGTGGTATAGTCGCGACGATTGCCGCCGCAAGGCCAGCTCACGTGCAAAAATCCAGTCGAAGGATTGCATCCGAAAAAGTCGAGGACCCGCACGCAAGCGGACCACCGCTTGACGTTTGGGGCTGGGCTGAGCGCGTCTCGATCATTGGGCTCTTTATTCTCGCAATTTGCTACGCAGCTTTTGTGACGCAGCAGATATTGGTCCCCGTGATCCTCGCCTGGGTCGTCGGCGCCATCTTGCGGCCCGTGGTCGCATGGGCGGAAGATTTCGGCATACCGAGGGTCGTTGCCGTCATCACCGTCGCTCTCGTCGCTCTCGTGATTGTGCTTTGCATCATCGGCCTCCTGTCCACGCCTTTTACCTATTGGATCGGGCGAACCACAGACCTCGCTTCCTTGATCAAGGAGAAGCTGCAACTGCTCAGCCATCCACTCGCAATTTTCGACGCGATCGACCACGCGCTAGCGGAGATTTCCGGCGGAACCGCGCATGCGTCCATCCCGGCCTTCGATACCTCGTCAATTGTGCGGTCGATCATCGCAACGCTGACGCCGGCCGTAACGGAGTTTCTCCTGTTCTTCTTTGCAATGATTTTTTCGATGCTTTACGCAAATGAGATCAAGGCCGGCATTGCGTTTGTCTTTTCCGGCAATCAAGCACGCAGGGCCGCGCGATGCGCCCTGGATGACGCGGAAAGCAACCTGAGCCGATATTTCGGCACGCTCGCGGTGGTGAATCTGTGTCTGGGGACGATCGCGGCGGCGCTGGCGTGGGCCGTCGGCCTGCCTCACCCGCTTCTGTGGGGTGTCTTGGCGGCTGCGCTCAACTTCGTTCCCTATCTCGGCCCGGCCCTCATGGTGGCAACGCTATTCGTAATCGGGCTGATGAGCTTTGCGACCCTCGGTCACGCGCTCATCGCGCCCTTGGCCTGGATCGGGGTCACGACCTTGGAGGGGCAGTTCATTACGCCCACGATCATCGGGCATCGCATGACCCTCAACCCCTTCCTCGTCTTCTTGTCGATCGCCTTCTGGGCGTGGATGTGGGGGCCCTTGGGCGCGTTTCTCGCCGTGCCCTTGCTCATCACGGCGGTCGTGATCGGACGGCATCTTTCGCCGCAAAAACACATGGCGGTTCAAGCCGCCGGCGAGTGACGCGCCGGCAAAGACTAAGGGTGGGACTTAGAACATGTTCGAGGATCCGCTTTTTTGGGTATTCGTGCTGCCCGGCCTATTGCTCGGGCTCTATGCGCAGTCACGCATCAAACTCAACATCACGAAATATGCTGAAGTCCGCACCCAGAACGGGATTACGGGCGCCGAGGTGGCGCGCCGGCTGCTCGACGCGAAGGGCCTGGAGAATGTGGCCATCGAGTCCACGCCCGGAGTCTTGAGCGATCACTACGATCCCCGTTCCAAGACGTTGCGGCTCAGCCAGCAAGTCTATTTCGCCCCGAGCGTCGCGGCCGCCGGCATTGCCGCGCATGAAGCGGGGCACGCCTTGCAAGACGCCGAAGACTACTTCCCCATGGAGGCGCGAACCTACATCGTGCCGGTCGTCCAACTCGCGTCGCAAATCGCGCCGTGGCTGTTCATCTCGGGGTTGGTCCTCCAGCTCGAGACCCTGACTTGGGCCGGCGTCATCCTTTTCGGCTCGTCTTTCCTCCTCGCGCTCCTCACGCTTCCCGTGGAGTTCAACGCCAGTGCGCGGGCAAAGGAACTCTTGGTCAGCCACGGCATCATCAAGGGCGACGAACAGCTGGCCGGTGTCGAGAGAGTCTTGGGGGCCGCGGCCTGGACCTATGTGGCGGCCGCCGTGTCGGCCATCGGCGTCTGGCTGTTCTACGTGTTCGTCCTGTTCTTCCGCGGGAGCTCCGAGTCCGGCCACAGATGAAATCCTAAAGGGATCTCACGCTCGGGTGAGCGACCGCTTGACCGCGACCTAGGGGACCAACCTGACTGACAGATCAATGATCCGCAGCCAGGAACGGGACGGCCGCGGCCGACAGAGCATCCGGGTTTTCTTCCGGCATGAAGTGGCCGGAATCGATCTCGGCGCCGGAGAGGTTATCGCTCCAGCTTCTCCACAGGCTGAGAGGGTCGCGCGCCGCAGCCGGGAAGCCGGACCTCGACCAAACGAAAAGGAGCGGCGCGGTTATCTTCGCGCCGAGTGCCCTGTCGGCGAGGTCGAGCGACCTGTCGATGAAGGCGCCGGCGCGGTAATCCTCGCACATCGCGTGAACGCGCTGAGGGTCGCGCATCTGCTCGCGATAGCTTTGCAGCGATCGCGGATCGAACGCCTCGAGCGAGCGGCCCTTGCTCCAGCTCCGCAACGTCCATTCGAGATAAAAGTCGGGATCTGCGGCGATAAGCGTTTCGGGCAAGGGGAACGGCTGAGCCAGGAACGACCAATGGTATGCCTTCATCGCCATTTCGGCGTTGAACGCGTCCCACATGTCGCTGGTGGGGATGATCTCAATGATCGCAACGCGCCGGATCGTTGCCGGATGGTCCAAGGCCATTCGGTACGCGACCCGCGCGCCGCGGTCATGGCCCATCACGCTGAAACGCGCATGACCGAGGGAGGCCATGGCAGACACGAGCACTGCCGCCATCCGGCGTTTGGAAAACGGTTCATGGTCCTTAGCGTCAGCGGGAATGGAGCTTGCGCCGTAGCCGGGAAGGTCGGCGATCACGCAGGTAAAATTCCTCGCTAAGGGTGCAGCGAGCTTGATGCACGCGGCGTGGTTCTGCGGGTAGCCGTGTAGAAGCAGGAGCGGTGCGCCGGTGCCGCCGACATGAACGCCAATCCTTTGATCGCCGACCGGGACCAATCGATTGTCGTAGCCAGGAAAGATCGACTCCGCCATGACCTGCTCTTGACAACTGCGGCCGGCCCCAGCGCGCGATGATTGCCTTGCTGCGATCGCGAGCGGCTACCAGGGATATTCCCGGCCGGTATGATTGAAGAACTTGCCGGAATGCTGAGGCCCAAGGGTCGCGATGAGTCGTTTCAGCGCGCCGATGCTTTCGGAGGCCTCCACGGTGGCGTTCGGCCCGCCCATATCGGTGCGCACCCAGCCGGGATTGACGACGACGCAAATGATGCCGCGCGGCGCGAGATCGATTGCCAGGCTGCGCATGACCATGTTCACCGCCGCTTTCGAGCTGCGATAGACGATCGAGCCGCCGGAGGTATTGTCGGCAATCGACCCCATGCCGCTGGTCAGCGTGACAATGAGCTTGAGATCGCTGTTCGCCACATGCTCCACAAACGCTTCCGACACGCGCATTGGCCCCATGGTGTTGACGGCGAGCACCTCCGCCCAGGCGTCGTAATCGATATTTCCGATGGCCTGGCCTCGCGGCCCGATGATGCCGGCGTTGTTGAGCAGGAGGTCGATCGCTTGGCCTTCGAGTTCCGTTGCCGCCGCGCGGATGGAGCGCGGATCGGTGACGTCCATCGCCAATATTCGCAATTTGCCGCCGCTGTCCTGCGCGAGGCGCCGGAGCTCGGACGCAGATGCCGGATCGCGACAGGCCGCGTAGACCTGCCATCCATCGGCCAGATATTGGCGGGCAAACTCGAGCCCGAGCCCGCGATTGGCACCGGTGATCAACGTAACGGGCATTGGGGACGGATGCTCCTGGGGGAACTGGACGGCAAATCACAACTGGTGATGCCGCGAAAGGCTCAAAGTGCGGATCTGGAGCGCGTTGCGGTCCAAATGCCCGAGCAGAGACCGGAGGGCCCTGTACCGGTCCACTTTCCGCTGCCCTGGGACCGGCCGAACCGTCCGAGCCCTTGGGCGGTGCGCGGGCCGGCCACGGCATTCATCCGGACCTGCCCCGCGGCGGAAACGTGCC
>DASUQP010000032.1:0-18115 GCA_036280475.1 Methyloceanibacter sp.
GGGGTGCGGAAGGGCTAGGGCGCGGCCATAATCGAACTGGTGCGGGGCGCCGCGTCCCTCCCTATAATGGCGCCATGCGCTTCATCGCCGCCGCAATCGCCTGCGCGATCGTGCTGTTCGGCTCGGCCGCCGCCCTTGCGCAGATCTCGCCCGCGGAAAAACCGGGCGCCAAGACCAAGCCAGCCGCGCAGAAACCGGCCGAAAAAAAACCCGCAGCCCAGAAGGCTGCTCCGTCCCAGCCGCAAGTGGTGATGCCTGACGCCGAGAAGATCGTGCTTCTGCTCCGCACCACGCTCATGACGCTTAACGACGCGCTCCAGACCGGAAATTTCACGGTGATGCGCGACATCAGCGCGCCGGGTTTCCGCGACGCCAACACCGCGGCCCGGCTCTCGCTATCCTTCTCCGATCTCGCGTCGAAGGGGGTCGACCTCTCGCCCACCAGCGTCATCGCACCGCAATTGACCGAGCCCCCCGGTCTCGACCAGAAAAAGGGCTTGCTGCGCCTCAAGGGCTACTTTCCGGGTCAGCCGGTGCAGATCAATTTCGAGATGCTGTACCAGGCGGTCGATGGCCGCTGGCGCTTGTTCGGATTGTCGGTGCAGCCGGGACCGCCAACGCCGCCGCCCGCAAGTGCGAGCGCGCCCGCGCCTGGCGCGGCGACGCAGCAATAGCGAAAGAAGCCGTGGCGTCCATCCCGGCAAGATCGAAGCCAAGCCTGCTTGGCCGGCTCCGGCCGAACCGTCTGTTGACCGCCATGTTCCGTCCGATCTGGCGCATGCGGCGCGGCACGACGCTCGGCGCGCAAGGGGCGGTGATCGACGCCGAGGGGCGCGTGCTGCTCGTGCGCCACGGCTACCGCCCCGGCTGGTGGTTCCCGGGCGGCGGCGTCGAATGGGGCGAGACGCTCGTGAGCGCGCTCGGCCGCGAGCTCGAAGAAGAGGTGGGGGTCAAGCTCACGGGCGCGCCGGAGCTGCACGGCATCTTCTCGAATTTCGCGAGCTTCCCCGGCGACCATATCGCGGTGTTCGTGGTGCGCCACTGGACGCGCCGCGAGGATTACCGCAAGCGCGGCGAGATCGCGGAGGCGCGCATGTTCGCCTGGCAGGACCTGCCCGAACGCGTCGATCCCGGCACGCGCGCGCGGCTCGCCGAGATCTTCGACCAAGCCCCGATCGATGCGCGCTGGTGATTTCCTCCTCGCGGGTCAGCAGTCGACTTCCCCTCTCCCCTTGGGGAGAGGGCTTTCCGCCGGACGCGCGCAGCGCGGCCAATGGCGGGAAGGGTGAGGGGTTCTCTTCTTCGAAGCCGTTTTGCGGCTTACCCCCTCACCACGAGCGCCAAAACGCGCTCGTGTGCTCTCCCCAACCTGCCTGCGCGAAGCCGAAGCGGCTTCGCTTCGGCGAAGGCAGGCGGGAGAGCGGAAAAAATAGGAGCGGGAGGAGGACTAGATGAATTACTGCAAACCTGCGAGCTTCCTGGCGATCTTGGCCACGTGGTGACCCTGGAAGCTCGCGAGGTTCAGCTCCTTCTGCGAAGGCAGGCGCGAGCCGTCGGGAGCCGCGATGGTGCCCGCGCCGTAAGGCGAGCCGCCCTTGACCTCGCTGATATCGGGAAGATCGGGCGCCGAATAGGGGAGGCCGACCACCACCATGCCGTGATGCAGCAGCGTCCAATGGAACGAAACGATGGTCGTCTCGTTGCCGCCGCCGGTCGAGGTCGAGGTGAAGACGCTGCCCACTTTGCCGATCAGCGCGCCGGAGACCCAGAGCGGTCCGGTCTGGTCGAGAAAGTTCCGCATCTGCGAGGTCATGTTGCCGAAGCGGGTCGGCGTGCCGAAAATGATGCCGTCATACTCGGCGAGTTCTTGCGGGTCGGCGATCGCGGCGGGCTGATCCACCTTCATGCCGGCGGCGCGCATGATGTCTTCCGGCATCAGTTCGGGCACGCGCTTGACGCTGACATGCACGTCGTCAACCGCGCGAGCGCCATGCGCGACCGCATAGGCCAGCGTCTCGGTGTGTCCGTATGAGGAGTGATAGAGAACGAGCAATCGGGTTGTGTCGGCCATGATCGTCCCCGCTTACCTCATCACGGGGCGCCGCTCAACTGCCCCGTTGCGCATAAGCCTAACAGACTCAAGGAATATGACGAGAGCGGATAAACGCCCGGGGAGCGGTCCCTGTCCTGCGGCTTAAGACGAACGTAGCGCTAGACCGGCGCGGGCGCGCGTGATAGACGAGCGCCGCCATGTGGACCCGGATCGGCCCAACCACGCTTCCCCGACGACGAGGGCGCGCGCTTCTCGCGCGAACTGCGTAGCCCTCGCCGCCGACACCTCCTCGCATTTGTTCAAGGTGCCCCGCCGCGGTTGAGGGTTTGTCTCTCAATCACCTCTCTGGGACCTCGATCTCATGTCTACCGGAAAATTCGAAATCCGCCACGAAACCGATGGCGATGCGCCCGTTCTGTCGCGGCTCGCGGCCGAGGCCTTCGGGCCTGGCCGCTTTACCCGCAGCGCCTACCGTGTGCGCGAGGGGGTGGCACCCGTCGCCGGGCTCTCTCTGTGCGGCGTGCTCGATGGGCGTTTGGTCGGGGGAATCCGATTCACCGCGATCAGGATCGGCGACAAGGAGGGCGGCGTCCTGCTCGGACCGCTCATCGTCGATCCCACAGCTATGGGCAGGGGATTCGGCAAGGCCCTCGTCGAAGAAGGGTTGGCGCGGGCGCGCGCCGAACGCTTCTGCCTCGTGCTGCTCGTCGGCGACATGCCCTATTACGGACGGTTCGGCTTCACGCCCGTCATGCCGGGGCGGATCACCTTGCCGGGACCCGTCGATCCGGCGCGGCTGCTTGGTCTTGAGCTTGTGACCGGAGCGATGGAAGGCGCCGCCGGAGGCGTGAAGGGCTATGCGCGTTAGTGGCCTTCGCGGAACCAGGTCGCGGCGAGGAATCCGAGCAGAAGTCCAAGCGCGATAAATCCGGAGAAGAGCGGAAACAGACGCACGCCCTTGACGTGATAGGCGTCGCGCCTGTGCAGCCCGAGCCAATCGTCGCCATGCATGACCTGGCCGCCGCGGAGCATCACCAGTCGCGGCAGTTTGGCGGCCTCCGCTTCGTCACGTCCGAGCCAGAAGACGCCGCCGCCGGTCTCCTCGAGAATGGGTGAGAGCACCTCGCCTGTCGCGGTCACCGCGGAAAGTTCCCGCGCATTGGCGTTGCCGACCGTGACCACGTTGGCAAGTGCGCCCGAGGAGATGCGATAGACACCTTGCTCGGTCGCATTGACGGCCTTTCGCCACAACCCGCGCTCGCCCTTGTCGAGCGTTACGACCTCCTCCTTGCCGGAGGGCGCCGTCACCGTGACCTTCTCGACCTCGTCCTTGATCGAGCGCCGTTCGATGGAGATCGTCTGGCCGCGGCTCGTCGCCTTCAGCGTCTCTTCCTCGAGGTCCGGCTCCTTCATCAGCCAATGGGCGAGCCGGCGCAGGAGATCGGTATAGGGTCCGCCGCCGTCGTAGCCGCGCGCCCACAGCCAAGTATGGTCCGAGAGCAGGAGCGCCACGCGGCCTTGGCCGCGCTCGCCGATGACGAGGAGCGGCTTTCCTTGCGCGCCCTTCATCAGCACTTCGGCATCGCGCGGGTCGGCCTCGACGACGCGGAACCAACGTCCCCAGGACGGCTCGTCGCCGCCGGCGCCCGGCAAGTCGCTGGTGACGGGATGCTTCTCGCCAAGCTCCGAAAGCTTGGGCTTGAACGGCTCCTCCACCACGCGGCCCGACGGCACAGCAGGGAGAACCTGACCGAGCGGCGTCCGGAACAGGCTGAGCGGGGAGGCGTAATCGTCGCCGGCCGAGACCAGCACCGCGCCGCCCTTCTCGACGTAACGGGCGACATTCTCCAGGTAGAGCAGGGGGAGCACGCCCCGCCGCTGATAGCGGTCGAAGATGATCAGGTCGAACTGATCGAGCTTTTCCTGGAACAGCTCGCGGGTGGGGAAGGCGATCAGCGAGAGCTGATTGATGGGCGTGCCGTCCTGCTTCTCGGGCGGCCGCAGAATGGTGAAGTGAACGAGGTCGACCGCGGCGTCGGACTTCAGCATGTTGCGCCAGGTGCGCTCGCCGGCATGCGGCTCTCCGGAGACGAGCAGCACCCGCAGATTCTCACGCACCCCCTCTACCGTCAGCACGGCGCGATTGTTCACGGTCGTGATCTCGCCTTGCGCGGGCTCGGCCTCGATCTCGACGATGTTGGGACCGGCATGGTTGATATCGACCGGAATCGCGACCTTGTCGCCGGCGCGGACGCTCTGGGTCACGGGCGGCTGGCCCTGATGGGTGACCGTGAGCTTGACGGCTCCGCCGCTCCCGGCCGCCGCGGTATCGGTGACTTTGACCTCGATGTCCTGGCTGCTGCCGACAATGCCGAATCGCGGCGCGCTCAGAACCTGAAGCCTGCGGTCGAATTCGCCTTGCTTGCCGGTCAGAAGCGCATGCACCGGCGCGTCGAAACCGAGCCCCGCGGCGGCGGCCGGCACGTCATGCACCTCGCCGTCCGTAATCATGAGCACGCCGGCGAGCCGGTCGGGCGGCACATCGGCAAGCGCCTGAGCGAGATCGGTGAACAGCATGGTGCCGTCGCGCTCGCTGTCGGCCGCGGTCGAGGTCGAGCGCACCCAGCGCGTGTCGAGATTGGAAAACGCCTTGAGCCGTTCCTCCAAGTCCCTGCGGACCTGCTCGGTGCGCGCGGTGCGGCCGGCGATCGCCTGGCTCTGGCTTTCGTCAACGACGACGGCAACCACGTTGTTGAGCGGCTCGCGCTCTTCCTGTTTCAAGTGCGGATTGGCGATGGCGAGGAGCAGCAGCGTATAGCTCACGAGGCGGAAAATCGCGCCGCGGCGCGAGCGCCAGAACAGGAGCGCGAGCAGAACCGCGCCGAGCGCCGCAAGTCCCCACAGAACCGGCCAGGGCACAAAGGGTATGAACTCGATCGACCAGCTCATGGCCTACTGTCCCAGGCGCTCGAGCAGGGCGGGCACGTGCACCTGGTCGGCCTTGTAGTTGCCGGTGAGCGCGTACATCACGATGTTGACACCGGCGCGGAACGCCATCTCGCGCTGAACTTCGCCGCCGGGCACTGCCGGGTAGATGGGCCGGTTGCCCTGGTCGAGCGCCCAGGCGCCGGCCAAGTCGTTCGAGGTGATGACGATCGAGCTCACGCCATCGGTGCGGCGCGAACGCTCGCTGCGCTCGGCCTCGTCGACGGGCTCGGCCTCGACCCAGAGTGCGCCGCCGTCCCAACGGCCGGGAAAGCTCCGCATCAGGTAGAACGACTTGGTAAGCACGTGACTCTCGGGCACCGGCTCGAGCAGCGGAATGTCGAGCTGGCCAATCAGGCGACTGAGCGCCCCGCCCTGCGCGCCCGCCGCGGAGAAGCCCGTTTCATGGTCGCGGGTGTCGAAGACGATGAGACCGCCCTGCTTCATGAAGGCATCGACCTTGGCGAGCGTCGCGTCGGAGAGCGGGCTCGCATCCTCGCGCACCGGCCAATAGAGAAGCGGGAAGAAGGCGAGCTCGTCCTTTTCGATATCGACGCCCATGGGTTCGGCGGGCTCGAGCGCGGTGCGGGCGCGCAAGACCTTGCTCAATCCGGCCAAGCCCTCTTCGCTCGTGCGGTCGATCTCGGGGTCCCCGGTGACGACATAGGCGAGGCGCGTGTTGAGGGCAGCCTTGCTCGCGAAGTCGTCCGCCGAGGCGGGCGCCGTTTCGCCCGCGGGCTCCTGCGCGCGAGCAGGCGCGGGGAGCGAGGACAGAAGTGCCACGGCAGCGAGAATGGTCACGCTCGCGGCGGCGGCGCGCCTGCGGAAACGAAAACCGCCGCTCAGCACGAGCACGGCGAAAATGTCGGCGACAAAAAGGGCTACGGCGGCAAGATAGAGCCAAGGCTCCAGCGCCATCGGCTTCTTCATGATGTAGCCGCTCACCGTGCTCGACCCTTCGACCTTGCCGATCGGCGTCAGAACGGTCTTGGCGGTGATGAGGTTGAGCGCGCGCGCGGCACCCGAGGGACCGTAATATCCGGGCGGATGATCGGGGCTCGGCACCGTGCTGTCGATCTTATCCGGCGCGATCGGTATCGCGCGGAGTGGCGGCGTCGTCAGCTGGCCGAAGCCGTCTAGGGTCTGGAGCGGCGGAAGCGCGCCGGTCGAGGCGGTGCGGCGAGCGGCGGGTGAAGCCTCTGCCTGAGGCTCTTTGCCCGCCTCGAGCGCGACCTGGCTCGGACCGAGCGTCACCGCGCGGCGCAACATCTCGACGAACAATCCCGAGAGCGGCAAGTTCGACCAGTCGGAATTCGCGGTGACGTGGAACAGGACGATAAAGCCCTGACCCTGCTTCGCGGCCGTCACGAGCGGCGTGCCGTCGGCAAGCCGCGCCCAGACCTCCGCCTCGCTCGCCACGCTTGGATCGGCGAGCACCTGCCGGTTGACCCTGACATCCTCGGGCACGGCAAGACCGCGGAAGGGACTGTTGTCCTCGAACGGCGCAAGCGGCTGCGGCGTGCTCCAGGACAGCGAGCCGCCGAGCGAGCGGCCGCCGCGGCGGAGCGCGACCGGGAGCAATTCGTCGCCGCCTTGCTCGAGCCTTGGTCCGGCGAAACGGATGAGGACGCCTCCTGCCTTGAGCCAGGACTCCAACTCTTCTTGGGTGCCGGCGACGAGCTTGCCGATATCGGCCAGAACGATGGTCGAGACCTTCTGCGCGACCAGGTCGTGAATGGCGTTGGCGACGTTGCCCTCGCTCGGCGCCACGACGTCGGCGTAGGGCGACAGCGCGCGCTGCACGTAATAGAGAGGCGAAAGCAGTGGCTGCGCGGCTTCCCGCGATTCGCCCGAGACGATGCCGACGCGATGCCATTGCGAGCGGGCGTCGAGGAGAGAGACCGCGCCCGCGGAACGTTCGCCTGCGATGGCGATGCGGGCGACCTGGTTGCGGATCTCGAGCGGCAAGTCGAATTGAACCGTAGTCTCACGCGCGCCCTGACCGATGGTGAATGCCGTTTCGCCGAGAGGCTCGCCGCGGCCGGTGAGGGCCTTGATGACGCCGGAGCGCGGTCCTTCGGCGCCGCTCAAGATGCGGGCGGCAAACGCACCGCTCTCGGCGGCGCCCTGTCCGAGCGCAAGCGCCGCGTCACCGCGCTCGGGCCGGAGCACGGAAAGGCTGCCGCCATCGCCGGCAAGCTTGGCAAGAGCCTCGCTGAAGGTCTTGCCATCGCCATAGTCCAAGCCATCGGAAAGCCACAGCACGCTGAATCCGGTCTTCCCGCCGAGTTCTTTTTCAAGCGTCGCGGCAAGGGCGGCGCGAGCGGGAGCATAAGGCTCGGGATTGATGCCGCCGATGCGCTCGCGCGCCTTATCGGGGCTCAAGGGAGCGCTGACCGGTGGACCGGGCGCCGACGGGGCGAGCACGATGGTGCGGCCGTCGCGCGCCGCCCGGTCGATCGCCGCCTCGATTGCCTCGCGGCGTTCGGGCCAATGCGCGCCCGAGGCCCAGCCATTGTCGATCACGATGAGGAGAGGGCCCGAACCGGTGAAGTTTTGGCGGTCGGGGTTGAGCACGGGCCGTGCCAGCGCGAGGATGATCAAGGCGGCGAGAAGCATGCGAAGCGCGGTCAGCCACCATGGGCTCCGCGCCGGCGTCTCCTCCGTGGTCTTGAGATCCTTGAGGAGTCGCGTCGGCGGAAAGACCACAAGCTGCGGGCTCGGCGGGGTGAGCCGCAACAGCCACCAGATTGCGGGAAGCGCGGCGAGAGCCGCCAATACCCAAGGCTGAAGGAATCCGATTGCGCCGATGGTGATCATGGCTGCCGGTCCGCGGCTCTCTCGCTGGCTGCGGCCTGCCGGGCCGGCCGGTAGCGATAGTCGCTCTCGAGCCCGGCGAGACGGCTATGGAGCGACAGCACCGCCTCCTCCGGCGGACGGTCGGTGTGATGGACAAGGAACGACCAGCCGAGCCGGCGCGTCATCTCGACAAGGTCGTCGCGATGGCGCTTGAGCCGCTCCTGGTAGTCCTCGCGCAAGCTCTCGGCGCGGCCGGCGATCATCCGGTCGCGGCCTTCGCTCGCGGCGAACTCGGTGCGGCCGGCGTAGGGAAGCGTTTCCTCTGCCGGATCGACAACTTCGATCAGATGGCCGCGCACGCCTTGCGCGGCGATCTCCTCGAAGCGCCTGCTCATCTCGGCGATCGGCTCGAGGAAGTCGCCGAACAGGAGGCACTCCGAGAAACGGCGTAGTCTCGCGTTCGGCGGCAGACTTGTCTCGCTGGTATCGCCCATGAGGATCTCGGCAACGCGGCGGGCGGCGGCGCGTCCTGTGAAGGGTTGTCCGCCCATGAGGCCGACGCGCTCGCCGCCGCGGGCGAGAAGCTCGGCAAGAGCAAGCGCCAGCACGACGGCGCGGCTCTCCTTGGACACTTTGGCAAGCCGGGAGCGGAACCGCATGGAGGGCGAGAGATCGACCCAGAGCCAGACCGTATGCGCCGCCTCCCACTCGCGCTCGCGCACGAAGAGCGTGTCGGAGCTTGCCGAACGGCGCCAGTCGATTCCGGTGACCGAGTCGTTCTGGTCGTAATGACGGAACTGCCAGAAGGTTTCGCCGGGCCCGGCGCGGCGGCGGCCATGCGTACCGTGGGCGACGGTGTGGGCAATCCGCTGCGACTCGACGAGGAGCGCGGGGATGCGGGCCGCCAAGCGATGGGCCTCGGCTTCCTCGCCGGAAAATGGCTGAAGCGATTTCTCCCGAGTGACGGCCAAGCTCAGATCACCCTAGCGGCTCGACAAGCCTCGCCACCATCTGGCTCATGTCGATCCCTTCGGCACGGGCGGTGAAGGTGAGCGCCATCCGGTGCTTGAGCACAGGCTCGGCAAGCTCGATCACGTCATCGACGGAAGGCGCGAGCCGTCCTTCGATCATGGCCTTGGCCCGCACGGCGAGCATCAATGCCTGGCTCGCGCGGGGGCCGGGGCCCCAGGCGATCAGGTCCTCGAGCTCCTCGTCGATGCCGGTGCCAGGCCGCGCCGAACGCACGAGCTTCAGGATCGCATCCACCACCTGGTCGCCGACCGGCAGCTGGCGCACGAGCCTCTGCGCCACCATCAACTCGTCGCCCGACAGGATCGTCTTGAGCGCGCGCTCCTCGACGCCAGTCGTGGCAAACAGCATGCGGCGCTCGGCGGCGGCGTCCGGATAGGACACGTCGATCTGCAACAGGAAGCGGTCGAGCTGGGCTTCGGGCAGGGGATAGGTGCCTTCCTGCTCGAGCGGGTTCTGGGTCGCGAGCACATGGAAGGGACGGGGCACGTCGTGGCGTTTGCCCGCCACGGTGACATGATGCTCCTGCATCGCCTGGAGCAGCGCCGACTGCGTCTTGGGGCTCGCGCGGTTGATCTCGTCGGCCATGAGCAACTGGGTGAAGATGGGGCCTTCGACGAAACGAAAACCGCGGCGCCCGCCCGCGCTCTCCTCGAGCACCTCGGAGCCGACGATGTCGGAGGGCATCAGGTCGGGCGTGAACTGGATGCGCTTGTTCTCGAGGCCGAGCACGGCGCCGAGCGTCTCGACCAGGCTCGTCTTGGCGAGGCCCGGCACGCCGATGAGCAGCGCGTGACCGCCGGAGAGCAGCGTGATCAAGGCAAGGTCGATGACGCGCTCCTGGCCGAAAATCGTCGAGGCCGTGGTCTCGCGGACGCGTCCAATCTTTGCACCAACCTCCTCGATACGATCGACGAGCTGGGAATCGGCTTGGGCAAGGGTTGTCATGGCTTCAGTTTCACTCGATCCTGATGGTAGGGAATATAGGGCCAAAGGCCTCGCGGAGTAGAAGCACTTTGAGCGGCAATTCGGTCACAATCGTGTTGATTCCGGCCTCCAGACTGATCCGGCATGCCGGTGAGCCGACAATTTGGTCAGAAGCGACCTAGCGATGTCCCGCCAAGATCAAAGGGACGCTGTCGTAGCACCGGGTCAGGCCCGGGGCAAACAGGCTTCAGAAGGATTGCCAAAGCTTAATCCTTGCGGGGATATCGGGCTCAAGATCGGCCATGACGGGACCTGGTATTACCAGGGCGGCGTCATTGGGCGGAAGGGGCTGGTCAAGCTGTTCGCCTCTGTGCTTCGCCTCGAGGACGATGGGCGGTACTACCTGGTCACGCCGGTCGAGAAGGTGCCGATCGCAGTAGAGACGATGCCCTTCGTCGCGGTGGAGATGATCCGGGAAGGGCGCGGGGAGGGGCAAACCCTCTCATTCCGCACAAACGTGGACGACACGGTCGCGGCCGGACCCGAGCACCCAATCGGCTTTCAGGCCGGAGCGGAGCAGCGCTTCATCCCCTTCATTGTCGTGCGCGACGGTTTGAAAGCGCGGCTCTCCCGCGCGATCTATTACGAGCTTGCGGCGCTCGCGGTCGAGACCTCCGCGACCGAGGAGCCGGGTGTCTTCAGCGGCGGGGCGTTCTTCCCGTTTCCGCTGGGAAGCGCTGGCTAGAGCATCGCCGCAGCACTCGATTTGCGGGACGAGCGCCGCTATGGTGCTGCTCCGGTTTTTCGGCATGAGGTCCCTGGCTCTTCGATGTTGCGCATCGCGCTGATCGACATTCTCCTCTTCTCGCTGCCCTTTCTGATCTACGGGGCCTACATGGTTGCGGTGAAGGGCGTGGCGCCCGACAAGCTTTGGCAGGGCGCCCCGATCTTCTGGCTTCTGGCGGCGGGCATAGGGCTCCTGCTCGTCGTCATGGCGATGCTGATCCAATTCTCGGGCGGCAAGCCCGGCGGGACCTATCACCCACCGAGCCTCGAGGACGGCGTCATCAAGCCCGGCGAGATCAACTGACGGCGGCGCCCATGCCCAAGAATGCGCTCGAGCGCTCCTCCGCGCCTCCTTCACTCAAGGACGCCCCGTGGCTGAAACGGCCTGAGACCGCGCGCATCTTCGCCGCACTCTCGGTGCCGGGCGTGGAGACCCGCGCGGTGGGAGGCGCCGTGCGCAACAGCTTGCTCGGGCTTGCCGTGGCGGAGATCGACCTCGCTACCACCGCTCGCCCTGAACAGGTGATGACGCTCGCGCTGAAGGCGGGGCTCAAGGCCGTTCCGACTGGAATCGAGCATGGGACAGTTACCGTCGTCGCCAACGGCGTTCCCTTCGAGGTGACGACGCTACGGCGCGACGTCGAGACGTTCGGCCGGCATGCGACGGTCGCATTTACCGAGAATTGGGAAGAGGACGCGCGCCGGCGCGACTTCACGCTTAACGCGCTTTACGCGGCGAGCGACGGAACCGTGTTTGATCCGCTCGGGGGCTATGACGATGTCGTCGGAGCTCGCGTGCGGTTCATTGGCGATGCGGAAGCGCGCATTAAAGAGGACTACTTACGCATCCTGCGCTTCTTCCGCTTTAACGCCCATTACGGCAACGGGCCCTTCGATCCGGAGGGGCTTCGGGCGTGCGTCAAGCTCCGCGGCGGGATCGCTCGGCTTTCGGCTGAGCGGGTCGCGGGCGAAGTCAGGCGACTTCTCGTCGCGCCGCAGGCGTTCCGGGCGGTCGAGGCGATGTTCGATTACGGTCTTCTGACGCATGTGCTTGGCGGCGTGCCGCGACTCGAGCGGTTCAGGCGCTTGGTCGAAATCGAAGGCGCGCTCGGGCGTAAGGCCGAGGCCATGCCGAGGCTCGCGGCGCTTGCCGTGTTCGTCAGCGAGGACGCCGGCCGCCTGGCCGCGCGCTTGCACCTCTCGAATGCGGAGCAGGGCGTGCTTGCGCTCGGGGCGGAAGACCATGCCGCAAGCGGTCTGCCGGATGAGGACGCAGCCAAGCGTCTGCTTTACCGCCTGGGGCCTACCGCTTATCCGGCCGCCGCGTTGATCGCCTGGGCCGATTCGAGCGCGGCTCCTGGCGACCCGAACTGGCATGCCGCAGTTACGCTTGACGAACGCTGGCAGGCGCCGGTCTTTCCGCTCAAGGGATCGGACCTCGCCGCGCTCGGCGAGGTGGAGGGCCCCGCACTCGGCGCGCTGCTGCGCAAGCTCGAGGCAGAATGGATGGCAGAAGGCTTCGCCGCCGACCGCGACCGGCTCTTGATCAGAGCGAAGCAGATTGCGCGCTGATCATCAGCGCCGGCCAAGCCGTTCGATCAGCGCCATGGCCGCGGCCGGAGCGCGCAGCTTCCCCTCATGGATGAAATAAACGAAAACATCGCGGGGCTTGATGCCGGGCTTATGCCTGGCGTCGACGTGGGCGAGATCCTTAGGCGATTCGCCCTTCGCCCATATCTTCGCACGATCCGCCCAGGCATCGAGCTCTTCCGGCTTGTAGGCGGCCGCTAGCCGATCGTCGCCGCGCTGCAGCCGGGCATAGACCACGTCGGCGGTCACGTCGGCGATCGCGGGCCAGACTTCGGCGTCGGTGTAGGCGGCGCTCATTTCATTGTCGCGCAGGAGGCCGATGAATTCCGGCGTCCGGAAACTTGCATGGCGTGGCTCGATCACATGACGGAGCTTCAGCCCTTCGAGGTCGCGCGGCAAATGCTCGAGGAAGCGGGCGAAGTCGTCGCGATCGAATTTCTTGAAGGGCGCAAATTGCCAAAGCACAGGCCCGAGCTTGGGCCCGAGCTCGGCAAGGCCGGAGCCGAAGAAGCGCTTGATGAAGCTGCCGGTCTCGGCGAGCGTTTTCTGTTGGGTGACGAGACGAGGGCCCTTCACCGAAAAGACGAAGCCCTGCGGCGCGGCAGCCTCCCACGCGCGGAAGCTCTTCGCACTTTGCAGCCTATAGTGGGTCGCGTTGATCTCGATCGAGGTTAGGTGCGAGGCTGCGTAGGCGAGCTCGTCCGCCTGCTTCAGGCCCTTCGGATAGAACACACCGCGCCACGGCGCGTAGCTCCAGCCGCCGATCCCGACGCGAATGCGCCCTTGCCGCTGTGCTCTGGTCATCAAGGCCGAACGCTGGCGTTAAACCACTCCACTCAGAATCTGATCGATCTCTGCTTGCGTGAACGCCCGCAAGGTCTCGGTCCGAACATTGCCGAGCTTGCCCGAGCTCAACGCGAAGGCAGTTATGGTCTCGTCGTTTGGCGCTTCGACGATGAAGACGGCGTCATACCGGCCGATGGTCCAATAGAGGTCGAGCACCTTCGCGCCGAGCTTCTTTGCCAGCTCCTTCGCGGCATCGGCGCGCTTGCTCGTGTCCTTCACGTTGCGGATGCCCTGGTCGGTGAATTGACCAAGAACAAGATAGGTTGGCATGGTTGTCTCCCGGCTCGATTTGCGCTCCACGGCCGAGGCTAAGAGATTGACCCAGTTTGCGCCAGACGGAGGCTTCTACTCGTCCAGCCACGTGCGGTCCTTCTGATGTTCGCCGCCATCTGGAATGAGAGCCCTGCCGGTCAACCCGGCGGCCAAGGGCGCGCAAAAAGCCGGATGAGGATAACCGCAAAAGAAGAGCCGCGCCTGATGAGGCGCGGCTCGACTTACGCGAATCGTTACAGACGCTTACGCCACAGGACTTAGAAGTCCATGTCGCCCATGCCGCCGGCGCCCGGAGGCATCGCGGGCGCCTTCTTCTTTGGCTTCTCGGCCACCATGGCTTCGGTGGTGATGAGGAGACCGGCGATGGAGGCGGCATCTTGGAGCGCGGTGCGCACGACCTTGGCGGGGTCGATCACGCCCTGCTTGACGAGATCGCCATATTCGCCGGTTTGCGCATTGAACCCGAAGGAATAGTCGCTTTTATCGACGATCTTGCCGACAACCACGGCGCCGTCTTCGCCTGAGTTCTCGGCGATCTGGCGAGCCGGAGCTTGCAACGCGCGCCGGACGATATTGATGCCGACCTTCTGGTCCTCGTTGGCCGCATCGAGCTTGTCGAGCGCCTTCTGCGCGCGGATCAGCGCCACGCCGCCGCCCGGCAGGATGCCTTCCTCGACCGCCGCGCGGGTCGCGTTCAAGGCGTCGTCGACGCGATCCTTCTTCTCCTTGACCTCGATCTCGGTGGCGCCGCCGACCTTGATCACCGCAACGCCCCCGGCGAGCTTGGCCAGCCGCTCCTGCAGCTTCTCGCGGTCGTAGTCTGACGTCGTGTCCTCGATCTGCTGCTTGATCTGCGCAACCCGCGCCTCGATGTCGGCTTTCTTGCCGGCGCCATCGACGATCGTCGTGTCATCCTTGGTGATGACGATCTTCTTGGCGCGGCCGAGCATGTCGAGGGTCACGTTCTCGAGCTTGATGCCGAGATCCTCCGAAATCACCTGGCCGCCGGCGAGCACGGCGATGTCCTGGAGCATGGCCTTGCGGCGGTCCCCGAAGCCGGGAGCCTTTACAGCCGCGACCTTCAAGCCGCCGCGGAGCTTGTTGACCACAAGGGTCGCGAGCGCCTCGCCCTCGACGTCTTCGGCGATCACGAGAAGCGGCTTGCCCGATTGCACCACGGCCTCGAGCAGCGGCAGGATGGTCTGAAGGTTGGAGAGCTTCTTCTCGTTGATGAGGATATAGGGGTTTTCAAGCTCGACGCGCATCTTGTCGGCGTCGGTGATGAAATAGGGGGAGATGTAGCCGCGGTCGAACTGCATGCCTTCGACCACTTCCAGCTCGGTCTCGAGCGCCTTGGCCTCCTCCACCGTGATCACGCCGTCATTGCCGACTTTCTGCATGGCTTCGGCGATGATGCGGCCAATGTCCTGATCGCCGTTGGCGGAGATGGTCCCGACTTGGGCAATCTCTTCGCTGGAGGTGACTTTCTTCGCCTTCGACTTCAGCTCGCCGATGACCGCATTGACGGCCGTTTCGACGCCGCGCTTGAGATCCATGGGATTGGCGCCGGCGGCAACCGATTTCGCGCCCTCCTTGACGATGGCCTGAGCGAGCAGGGTCGCGGTCGTAGTGCCGTCGCCGGCGGTGTCCGAGGTCTTCGAAGCGACCTCGCGCACCATCTGCGCGCCCATGTTCTCGAACTTGTCCTCAAGCTCGATCTCCTTGGCGACGGTCACGCCGTCCTTGGTGATGCGCGGCGCGCCGAACGATTTTTCGAGCACGACGTTGCGGCCCTTGGGGCCGAGCGTCACCCTGACGGCATTGGCCAGAATATCGACGCCATGCAGCATGCGCTCGCGGGCGTCTTGGGCAAATTTCACTTCCTTCGCTGGCATTGATCTTACTCCGTTGGCTCAACCGCCGTTCTCGGCGCTGTCGCGAAAAACGCGGACGGCAGCGGAGATGGCGTCGAAATCAAGGTCATCCTCAAAAGCTCTGCGGAGCCGTCCCGGGATGACGAATGTCCTTAGGCAGCCTTCTTCTTCGCGACCGCGCCTTCGAGCACGCCGAGGATGTCGCTCTCCTTCATGATGAGAAGCTCCTCGCCGTCGATCTTGACCTCGGTGCCCGACCACTTGCCGAACAGCACGCGGTCGCCGGCCTTCACGTCGAGCGGCTGAAGCTGGCCCTTCTCGTCACGGGCGCCTGGGCCTACGGCAACGATCTCGCCCTGCTGCGGTTTCTCCTTCGCGGTGTCGGGGATGATGATCCCGCCTTTGGTCCGTTCATCCTCCTCGATACGGCGCACGACGACGCGGTCATGCAATGGACGAAACTTCATCTTGGCTCCTCCTCCGGGCAATGTTGATTGACGGGGCGTTCGCAAGAAAACCCACCGCCGCGCTATTTAAATTGAGGCATTAGCACTTTCAAGAGGAGAGTGCCAGGACCGCTAGCAATCCGACCTGCTTGCTGCCAAGATGCTGATTTGATTTGGAAAAATTCTCAACAGGGCTGGGATCGGCGGTAAACTTTTGGCAAAATGAAAGGAATCAATATAGCGGGGACACAGCCTCCATGGACACCGCGTTTCTTCGCCAGATCGAGGGCTTCTCGCTGACAACGGCGGAAATCATCTACCGCCTGCCCGACTATCCGAGGCTGCTGCAAAGCTACATCTGGCAGGACTACGACATGGCCCCGCGCTTCCCCAAGCTCACCGACTTTCTCGATTTCTGGGACGCCAATCTCGACGGCGCGCTCTACCGCATTCGCGTGGCGCACAAGAGGCTGATCGCACCGACTGAATTCCGCTTCGTCGAAGGCGTGCTCAGGCTGCACTAATACGAGACGGCAAGGGCGACGTTCGCACTCGACCTTTTATGCGGATCTCGCTCAAGCGCGTTTTCCATGCCAAGCTGCGATGCTCGTGAGGTGTCGCCATGTGGCGATGGTTGGCGGTTTTTCTTCTGGGGGGCGTGCTCGGCGCGGCCTTCGGCGTCGCGCTCGGCTTCTTTTTCTTTCCCTTCGTCTTTCCGCCGCCCGAGGCGAGGGAGCAACTGACACAGGCCGAGGCGAGCAAGCTCGTCGCCAAGGGCGAGTTCATTCACGCCAATCGGAGCGACCCGGTCCATTACGGAAAAGGCGGGGTCAGCGTCTATGAGAACGTCGTGTTCCTGCACGAGGATTTCGAAGTCGGTCCAGGCCCTGCATTCCACGTCTATCTCGTGCCGACCACCAATGTCAGAGACGCGGGGCAAGTGACCGGAACGATGTTCGTCGATCTCGGCGGCTTGCGCGCCTTCAAGGGGAGCCAGAAATATCCGATCCCCGCCGGCGTCGACCTCACCAAATTCCCGAGCGTCGTGATCTGGTGCGAGCAGTTCTCGGTGCTGATTTCTCCCGCCGACCTCAACTTCCAGCAGGGTTCCTGAACGCTATCCCCGGGCTGTGCCCGCGTCGCTCAAGAGGGGCTGTGGCTCGTGCCCGAACTCGTAGATGTGGGCGCGTTCTTTCTCGAGGACCGGCTTCAGCGAGCGGAAGGCCTTCGGATAGAGGTAGAAGGGCACGCGCGGGAACAGGTGGTGGATCAGGTGGAAGTTCTGGAACATGTAAAGCCCGTTCACGATCGGCTCCATGATCTTGCCCTTCACCCAGAACACGTTGGTGTCGCGATAACGTTCATGCACCTCATGCGGCTTGTGGGTGAGGTGAGCGAAGAAATAGATGATCAGCGCCGAGGCGAGGATGTGGGGGAAGATCCACAGCATCAGCACTTCGCGCCACCACCCGAATACCGATAGCCAAAGCGCGACCCCGTAGAAGAGCGCGTGCATCGCCGCGATATGCAGCGTGAGCGGCCGCATTCCCGGGATATGCGCGTGGAAGGCGATGTGCTTCCAGTAATACTGATGGTACCAGAACACGATGGTGAGGCAGCGCCACAGCACGAGGAAGGGGTTGTTCACCGCGACCCAATGATCGGGATCGATCTCCGGATTGTTGGTGTCGCGATGGTGCGCGAGATGCATGTAGCGAAACGCCTTGTACTCATGCAGCAGAATCGCGCCGCATACATAGCCGATGAGATGGTTGAGCCAGAGCCACCGCGAATCCTTGCCGGCGATGTTGCCGTGGCAGGCCTCGTGCAGCGGCGTCTGATCGGCGTAGAGAATGAACGTGTTGAGGATCAGCCCAAGCCAGAGCGGGATCATGCCTTTCGCGGCGAGTGTCGTGACCAAGGCGAAAGCCGCGACGATACCGGCCGCGAGCAGCACCGTCGGCCACGCCACCATGCCCTGATAAGGTTTGACGAGCGTCAGCGCCTGCCGGTCGGCGGGAGCGTTCGGTGCGTCGCGCGCGTTCTCAATCTCGGGTCCGATCGCCGTGACGAAGCTCATGGTCCAGTCCTCCTGCCCCCAACGGCGTCGTCGGCCCGTCACATTTGGGCCCCGCGCTTCTCTTTGGAATCATCTCAAACCCGCAGAATTTTGCGCCGCATTGCGGCCACATTCAAGACACAATGGGGACGGGACAGCGCACGAATGACGGCACGGTAAACGGCTCGTCAAAAAAACTTGCGCCTGGCTGAGGCAGCTCAACGTCAGGTGGAGCGCGGGGCAGACGTACGTTCTTGGACCAGGACCAAGAGCCGGCGGCGCCGGGGCGAAGCCGGGCGCGCTACGCGAGTCGGGGTCAGCTACCGGCACAAATGAGGGTAGCCGTCATAGCCCATGAAATAGCCGGTGCTGGGATCGAAGCTCTGGTAGCGCGATGAGCAATAGGCATACCAGTCCGGCGTCCATGGCGGCGGGCCATACGCAACGG
>DASUQP010000033.1:0-5664 GCA_036280475.1 Methyloceanibacter sp.
GCGGCGAGACGATCTACGATCGCGCGCAATTGCGCGCAGCGGCAGCGGCGGCTGCCGCTGCGGCGACCGCCGAGCAAGAGCCGTGATCTCGCCGAAAGACGAAACAAGATGAACGAGCAGCTGATCCCCAAAGAGAAGCGGCTCACGCTCTATCCCGAGCTCGTTCCCCACCGCACCGGGCGGCTCAGAGTCTCGGAGCTGCATGAACTCTATTTCGAGGAATGCGGGTCGCCGGCGGGGAAGCCCGCGCTGTTGCTGCATGGCGGCCCCGGCGGCGGCATCAACCCCATCATGCGCCGCTATCACGACCCGCATGCGTATCGCATGGTCCTCTATGATCAGCGGGGATGCGGGCGCTCCACGCCGCATGCCTCACTCGAGGAAAACACCACTTGGCACCTCGTCGACGACATCGAGCGGCTCCGAGAGCATCTCGGCATCGAGCGCTGGCAGGTGTTTGGCGGTTCATGGGGTTCGACACTCGCGCTCGCTTATGCCGAGACGTATCCTGAGCGCGTGACCGAGCTTGTACTCAGGGGCATCTTCACCTTGCGCCGCGCGGAGCTCGAATGGTTCTACCAGGAAGGCTGCAGCTGGATCTTCCCCGAAGACTTCGAGCACTATGCCGGCGTCATTCCCGAGAGCGAGCGGGACGACATGATCGGCGCGTATTACCGGCGCCTCACAGATGACGACTCCGACGTGCAGATCGAAGCGGCGCGGACGTGGAGCGCCTGGGAGGGCAAGACGCTCTCGCTCCTGCCCGACCCCGATCGGGTGCGCCGCTTCTCCGAGGACCATTACGCGCTCGCCTTTGCGCGCATCGAGTGCCATTACTTCATCAATGGCGGTTTCTTCCACGCCGACGATCAACTGATCGCCGACGCGCATCGTCTTCGTTCGATCCCAGGCGTGATCGTTCACGGCCGTTACGACGTGGTGACGCCGGTCAAGATTGCTTACGACCTCGCGCGCGCATGGCCCGAAGCGGATTTGCGCATCGTCGCCGATGCCGGTCATGCCATGACCGAGGCCGGCATCGTGCATGAGCTGGTCGCCGCCACCGACCGCTTCGCGGAAACATAATGCGCGATAGGAATGTCGCGGCGATGCCGGACCTCAACACCTTGCCCAGTCATTTGCCCAGGCCCGTCGATGACGGCGCCTGCGCTCACCTCACCGGCATGACGATGCCTGCGATCACGCTGCAAGCGACCCAAGGGGCGCCCGTCAATCTCGGCGCGCTTCCGCCGGGAAGATTGTGATTTATTGCTACCCGCGACCCGGGACACCGGGCGAGGCCCTACCGGAAAGTTGGGATGAAATCCCGGGCGCGCGGGGTTGTGCGCCTTCCGCGACCACCATCGTGACCTTGCCGCGCTCGGAGCGCACGTCTTTGGGCTAAGCACGCAACCCACGGATTATCAGCGTGAGATGGCGGAGTGGCTGCACCTGCCATTTCCGGTGCTGAGCGACTCCGACTTGCGCCTCGCGCGCGCTCTCCGTCTTCCGACTTTCGAGATCGCCGGCATGATCCTGATCAAGAGGCTGACCCTGATCGTTCGCGACGGCAGGATCGAGCATGTTTTCTATCCGGTGTTTCCGCCGGATCAGGGTGCAAACGAGGTCCTAAGCTGGCTCGCCGCGCAACCCTAGCCCGGCGCATCGCCGCGCGACCCTAGCCCCGCACCTCGCCAATGAAGGAGAGCGCGACCGTCCGCCGGTGCGGGCTTGCGCGATGCTCGATGAGATAGACGCCCTGCCAGGTGCCGAGCGCCATCTTGCCGTCAACCACCGGAATGCCGAGGCTCACGTTCGTCAGCATCGACTTGATATGGCTCGGCATGTCGTCGGGGCCCTCTTCTTGATGCGCGTAGTCCGCGCCCTCCGGCGCAAGCGCCTCGAGCGCGTCGGTGAGGTCGCGATGCACATTCGGGTCGGCGTTCTCCTGGATCGTGAGAGAGGCCGAGGTATGGCGCACGAACACGGTGAGGACCCCGTTCGCACCGCCGATCTGTTTCAGCCAGCTTGCAAGCGCGCCGGTAATGTCGATAAAGCCCTTGCCTTGCGTCGCAACGCTGAGGCTGTGGCTCGCCTGCATCATCTCGGTCATGGCCTAGAGTTCGCCTCCGTGGAGCCCGTTCGTGCCCCCATGGTCGCCCGCGTGCCGGCGCCTTGACAAGGCTTAAGCCGCTTCAGCCACGAAGGCTGATGCCAGCGGATCGCGTGACTTCTGTCCCACTCTAGGGCGCCGCTTAACCCAAAATTGACCGGGGCTTGCCACCGTGTTTCAGGCCGTTTCTTCGCGCGTCCGCTTTGGTGTTCGGACCAACTCGGGCGCGCATTTGGGCCGTTTGCCCAAGGTGAACATCATGTCTTCGCAAGCAAGTTGGCAGACCGGCGGCGCGGGCTGGGGCGAGGGTTTCCCGGACGAGCAATCGGTCGAGGGCCTGCTTCGCCATCTCCTTGTGCAGGTCGAGGAGACCGAACGCCGCTACAGCGATGCCCTCGATGAGCTGCAAGGGCGCCTCGACCAGCTTGCGCTCAAGACCGATGCCGCGCGCTCCGGCGCCACGGGCGGCGGACAGGCCCTGGACCGGCTGCACGATCAGGTGAGCGGGCTCGCGCGGCGCTTCGAGCGCGAAGCTTCCAGCTCGCTCGACGATTTCGAGCGCCTCGGCCGCGCGGTGATGGGTGGGCTCGATCGGGACGCGAGCGGCTTCTCGTTTGATCCTTCTGCGCCGCCCTACACCTCGCCCACGCCGGAGCCGAACTCCGTCTTTTCGTCGTTCCCGCCTTTGCCTGAAGCCGACCGCGATCTGAGCAAGCGCCTGATCGAGATGGCGCATCGCCTCGAACATTCCGTCGATGCGGCAATGACGCCACGATCGCTCGACGATCTGCCCGCACGGATCGACGCGGTCGGGCGGCAGATTGCCGATGCGCTCGCCGCCCTGCCCAAGCCCGTTTCGCTCGAGCCTCTCGAACACCAAATTGCCTATGTCGCCCACAAGATCGGTCGCGCCGAGACCGAGCTGGCCAAGATCGGCGACATCGAAACCGCACTCCATCGTCTGATCGAGCGCATGGATCGTCAGGCAGGCCAACTCGGCGACGTCGCGGCCAAGGCTGCAACCGAGGCCGCGCGTCTCGTTTCAGGCGAAGCGAGGCTCGACGCAGCCACCGCCGAACGTCTCGATACCATGCATCGCGACCTCATGGCGATGAACGCGCGCTCGAGCGCCGCCGACGACCGGCTCGCCGGCAGCATCGAGGCGGTGCATCAATCTCTCAAGCAGCTCGTGCTTGAGACCGAGCGGAGTGCTTCGCGGGCGACCGCGCTCAGTCCGCACGCGCCCTTCCCGGAGCGCATGCCTGACGCACATGGCGAGCAGGCGGAGAGCGTATCGGCGAAAGGCGTAGAGTATCAGATGGAGAGGCGAGCGCCGCCCGGCGTTGAGGCGAAGCCTCTTGAGGCGAAGCTTCCTGAGGCAAGTCCTCTTGAGGCGAGGCCTCTTGAGGCAAGGTCTCTCGAGGCAAGGCCTCCATTCGGACGCGCCAAACGCGCCGGATCTGGCGATACGCTCGTCGATCTTGACGAAGAGAGATCCGTCGATCTCGACGTTCCGCTCGGAAGCCGGAGCCTTGTCAAAAGAGTCGCGCGCACGGAATCGGAGATGGAAAACGATCTCGTTGCTGCGGCGCGCAGGGCTGCCCAAGCCGCGGCGCGAAGAGCGGCCGAGCGGACAGGCAGGGACATGCGCAACTGGGCGCCGGCCGGCGCGCGCACTTCGTCCCGCGTCGAGACGCTCCGGGCCGAGACGCCTCGCGGCGCCGAAACGCATCGGTCCGAGGCGCTGTCGCGGCGAAGCCGGCCTCTGCTCATCGTCGCGGCGGCGGTTCTTCTCGTCTTGAGCGCGATCCTGCTCTATAGCCGCTTGCAAACGAAATCCTGGCCCGAGTTTCTGGCTCCCGCCGCTGAGGAGAGCGCGCCGCTACCCTCGGCGCCAATTGAGGAGAGCCCCCTTCCCGGCGCGGGCGACAAGGTGCCCGACGCCGAGCCCGAGAAAGAGACGGCGCCAGCGCCGGGCCCCGTCCCGCCCGATGCCGCAGCGAACCCGCCGCGCGATGCCGCCGGCGGTACCGGTAAAAGCGCGAACGTCACCGACATCGCCAAATCGACGTACTGGCCGGCGACGGTTGTGGAGGAGCCGGTAGAAGCCGCGCCCGCCACGGGTGTGCAAGCAACACGGCAAGCCGAGCCTGCCGCCTTGCGCGCCGCCGAAGAGCCTCTGCTTCCGCCGGGGGTTGTCTTTACCGTCGAAGACCCGTCTCGCAGCTTCTAGGCGCCGCCGTCACGAAGGGCGCCGCCACAATCGATGATCGTGCCGCAAGCAGCCTCCCTCAGGTAAGGGGAAAGGTTCGGCACGCTCTTTCCCACTGATCTTTTTTGCGCGCTGCTCCTGCCGGTTGGAACTCCAAGGCCCAGATGCCGGTTTGGTATCGGGGGACGCTCCACTGGCGCAAGGGGTGCTAACGCCAAAGAACAGAGGGGACTGGAGCAATGACGAAACTCGACCAGCTCAATGCCGAGAAGGGCAAGAAGTTCGGTGAAATATGCGCCTTCATGGCGCGCGAACTTGGCTACGGTGATTTCGCCAGAATAGGTCCTGAAGACCGCAAGTATATCGAGCAGGAAGCGGAGCAGCAGCTCAGTGATTGGGAGGAGACGACCGAATTCCGGCTTCGTCCCGATATTCGGCCAAGCACGCCTTTGCGCCGTCTCTTGAGCGAGCACCAGCACATCTGCGAAAGAATCCTCGATGAGCAGGACATCGAGATCGGTCTGTGGGCCTACAAGAAGAGAAAGACGGGACGCGGGCGGGTGTCTCTCTAAGAACCTGGCCTCTCTCTAAGAGCCTGGAAAACCAGCAGAGCGCCGGTCTCGGTCGGCGCCTTCCTGTGCAACAAACGGCACGCTATGCCCTTCGGGAAGGGACGCGCGCCGCCCGCGGTGAGAGGTAAGCGGCTCTTAACCAGATAATGCTCCTCGCTTGTACGGGAAGCGTTTTAGAGAGCAAGATCCCTTGACCTCACAGGTTCAAGAGGCTCGCGTCGACGCGGCAATGGACCTTTCAAGACGGTGAGTCTCGGGTACCGCCTCCGCCGACGCTGGCGCGGTTGGAGAGTCACGCTGCTTTCGCGGCTGACGGCACGTCTCCGATGTGCCATTAACGGGCGGTACAAGCCGAAGCGATAGTCTCCCGCCGTTGTGTCCGCGAGACATTTTAGAATCCTGATCCCAACCCTTCCTCATGCCAGAGACCAAACCGCATGGGCCGACGGTGATCCCGTGGCAGCCTTTCGCCGAGACAAGTGGTAGCGACACCGGCAGGAGCTTGAAGTGACCATTGCCCCCGATCCCGGCGCTTACGATTCGGCCGTGGTCACCGATTTTCTGCTGTTCGGCGCCACGCTCGCGGCCGTCGCGATCTTTCACCGCCACACGCTCGCCGCCGCCCTCATCGGTCTTGGCGCCATCATCATCAAGAAGCTCTTGGGCGAAGGCTTCGCTGAAGGCGCGGGCCTCTCCGGCCTCTTGCCCATTTCGCATATGAATGGGTGCTGCTTGCGAACTTGTTTCTGCTTCTGGTCGGCTTCGCC
>DASUQP010000034.1:0-4021 GCA_036280475.1 Methyloceanibacter sp.
GCCGTGATGCTGTCCAGCGTGAACGCTTATCTCGCCGGCGTCGATGAGAGCCTGGCCCAACCGGGCACGTTCGATCGCGCCTCGCTCGAGCCGCTGTGGAACAGCGCGGCGGAGGACGCGCTGACGGCCTGGACGGGCGGATTGACCGATCTTCGAGGGCTTTTGGACCAACGCGTCGGCGATCTGATGGGGAGGCTTTACTGGAGCCTTCTCATCATGGGGACCCTCGCCGCGCTTAGCATCTTGCTCGCCATCATCACCCACCGGAACATCGTGCGTCCGCTCGCGCGACTCGAAGATCTGGCAAACCGCGTCCGGCAGACCAAGGACTACACTCACCGCGTCGACTACGAAAGCAAGGATGAGATTGGGCACTTGGCGGCGGCCTTCAACGAGATGCTGGGTGAACTCGATCAGGCGCGCACGCGCGAACTCGCAGACCAAGCTGACCAAGCCGCGCGCAAAAGGCTGAGTGTTTTGCTCGATGCTTCGCCCGCCGTCATCTACTGCCGTTTGGCCAGAGGCGATTTCGAGCCGACCTTCGTCAGCGAAAGCGTGACCCGGCTGTTCGGCTGCACGCCGCGCGAATATCTCGAAAATTCCAACCTGTGGCGAGATCGCGTCCACCCTGACGACGTCCCGCGCATCGCCGACTGGGTCGACCGGATGTTCGAGAGCGACAAGCGCGCGCTCGAATATCGCATCCGGCGCCCTGACGGCTCCTATTTCTGGGTGAATGACGAGCAGCACATCGTCCGGGACGCCAAGGGCGAGCCCGTCGAGATCGTGGGTTCGTGGACCGACATCACCGAACGCAAGGAGGCTGAACACGCCCGCGAACGCGCAAGGCAGAGGCTCGATCTCCTGCTCAGTGCCGCTCCGGTCGTGGTCTACAGCTTCGCCGCGACCGGCGACTACGCGCCAACGTTCGTCAGCGCCAGTATCGGACCGATGCTGGGCTATGGCCCGGAAGAATACCTCGAGGATGCCCATTTCTGGCGAAGCCGCGTTCATCCCGACGATTTGGCGGAGATCGAAGCCAAGCAGGTCGAGCTCTTCCAGCATGGCGATCATCACGTCGAGTATCGCTTTCGCAAGAAGGACGGCGCTTATTGCTGGGTCAGCGACGAACAGCATGTCATCCGTGACCCGAACGGTCGTCCCGTCGAGGTCGTGGGCTCTTGGAGCGACATCGACGCGCGCAAAGCGGCCGAGCAGGCCTTTCAGGCCGCCCAGGAAGAGCTGAAGAAGGCAACCGCCGCGGCGTTGGAAGCCAGCGAGGCCAAGAGCGCCTTCCTCGCCAATATGAGTCACGAAATCAGAACGCCGATGAACGCCGTCATCGGCCTTTCCCACCTCGCGCTCAAGACGGACCTCACGCCGCGCCAGCGGGACTACGTGCTCAAGATCAAGAGCTCAGGCCAGCATCTTCTCGGCATCATCAACGACATCCTCGATTTCTCTAAGATCGAGGCCGGCAAGCTGTCGATCGAAAACATCGACTTCGATCTCGACAAGGTGCTCGAGAATGTCGGGAACCTGATGAGCGAGAAGGCCTCGGCAAAGGGGCTTGAGCTCATCTTCGAGGTCGAGCCCACGGTCTCGACCCATTTCCGCGGCGATCCGCTCCGGCTCGGTCAGATCCTGATCAATTTCTGCAACAACGCGGTGAAGTTCACCGAACGCGGCGAAGTCGCTGTCAAGGTCCGCGTTCTGGAGGACAGCGCCGACAGCCAGCTCGTCGAGTTCTCGGTAAGCGATACCGGGATCGGCATGAGCGAGCAGCAAGTGGCGCGGCTGTTTCAGGCTTTCGAGCAGGCCGATGCTTCAACCACACGGAAATATGGGGGCACGGGCCTTGGCCTCGCCATCGCCAAGCAGCTCACCGAATTGATGGGCGGGGAGGTTTCTGTTACGAGCGCGCCCGGCAAGGGCAGCACGTTCCGCTTCACCGCCCGGCTTGGCAAAGGGATCGCCATTCCGCGCCCGCGTCTCCTCCAATCCGACTTGAGCGGCCGGCGCGTGCTCATCATCGACGACAACCCGCACGCCCGTGCCGTCTTGGCGACCATGCTGACCAACATGTCGCTCGTCGCTGACGAAGCGGCCTCGGGCGAAGAGGCGATCGCGATGATCCGCCAAGCCGCCAAGGCGCGGAAAGGCTACGAGATCGTCTTCATCGACTGGCAGATGCCGGGCATGAACGGAATCGAAACCGGCAAGCAGATTTTCGCGTTGGCCGACCTCGACCCCGCCCCTCATCTTGTGATGGTGACCGCCTATGGCCGCGAAGAGGTTCTGAAGCAGGCCGAGGAGAGCGGCTTTGAGAACGTGTTGATCAAGCCTGTCACGTCGTCGATTCTGTTCGATACCGCCGTCGTTGCTCTCGGCGCCGCCTCGGGCAGGGCCGAGACCGCGCCCGCCATGCCGTCCTTCGAAATTGACCACATGCGCGGCGCCCGAATCCTCCTGGTCGAGGACAACGAGATCAACCAGGAAGTGGCGATCGGCCAACTCGAGGATGCGGAAGCCTTCGTCGACCTCGCGGAGAACGGCGCCATTGCGCTCGAAATGATCAAAGCCAACGACTATGACGCCGTGCTGATGGACATGCAGATGCCGGTCATGGGCGGCATCGAGGCCACGCGCGTTATCAGGTCCAATCCGCGCTTCAAAAAACTTCCGATCATCGCCATGACCGCGAATGCGATGGCCTCCGACCGAATCCTCTGTCTCGAAGCGGGCATGAGCGACCATATCGCCAAGCCGATCGATCCCGACCAGCTGTTCGGCGTCCTGTTGCGCTGGATCCGGCGAACCGGCGGCGACGGTGGCGCCGCGCGCGGCAGGGAAGCGCCACCCCAAGCAAGAAAGGGCGGCGGCGAGACGGAGCTCGTCATCCCGGGCATCGACTTCGCCGCAGGCTTGAAGCGGACGGGCGGCAACCGCAAACGCTACGAGACGCTGTTGCGCAAGTTTGCCGAGCAGCAGAGCGGAACGAGCGCCGCCATCGGCTCCGCGCTGGCCGAGGGCGACACGGCGACCGCCGAGCGCGCGGCTCATTCCTTGAAGGGCGCGGCCGCCACGCTTGGAGCGAAAGCGTTGTCAGAGGCCGCCTCCCACGCCGAGGCGGCGATCAAAAACGGGAACGATGCGGGACCTGAAGTACAAACGCTCACCCGTTCGCTTGAGGCCGTGCTTGCCGACCTTCGCGCCGCCCTTCCCGGCGAGGCAGGCGGCAACGGGTCCGGCGCGCCCGTGAGCGACCCCGCCAGAGTGCAGGAACCCCTCATAACATTGAAACGGTTGCTCGAGACCGATGACGGCGAGGCCGCCGATTTCATTGTCGATGCCAAGCCGCGCCTAAGCGGAGTTTTGACGGCCGCGGAGATCAACGCGCTGACCGAACGGGTCGGCAAATTCGATTTCGATGCCGCGCTCAAGTGCCTGTGGGGCATCGCCGCGCGGCTCTCCCTCGACCTGGAAGCCAAGTGATGTCGGGACCCGAGAAGAAGCTGGTACTGATCGTCGACGACACGCCGACAAATGTTGCGGTCGTCTCCGGCGTGCTGAAGGATTCGTTCCGCACCAAGGTCGCGACCAATGGCGAGAAGGCGCTTGCGATCGCGGGCGGCGTCGAAAAGCCCGACCTCATCCTGCTCGACGTGATGATGCCCGGCATGGACGGCTATGAGGTGTGCCGGCGCCTGAAGGACAATCCCGCCACGCGCGACATTCCCATTATTTTCCTCACCGCCAAGACCGAGGAAGTCGACGAGGAAAAGGGCTTCGATGTCGGCGCCGTCGATTACATTCACAAGCCGTTCTCGGCGCCGATCGTCCTGGCCAGGGTCAGGACTCAGCTCGCGCTTCAGGAGGCATTGATTGAGGCCAGGGACGCGCGCAACCAGGCGGACCAGCTGCTGCACGCGCTGCTGCCGAAGATAGCCGCCGACGAGATCCGCAGCATCGGCACGGTGATTCCACGGCGTTACGAGAATGTCGCGGTCCTGTTCTGCGA
>DASUQP010000035.1:0-6468 GCA_036280475.1 Methyloceanibacter sp.
TTCAGCCTGTCGCCGAGCAGGCGCGCAAGATCCTCGCGGGCGCGGCCTTGCATGCGCGCCGGGATCTCCTCGGAGAACAACTCGATCAGGAGTTCAGCCATTGGCGGCGCCGCCCGCTTCGGTCTTGAGCCATGCGGCGCAGCACGCCTTGGCGAGGTCGCGCACGCGCAAGATATAGGCCTGCCGCTCGGTGACCGAGATCACGCCGCGCGCATCGAGCAGATTAAAAATGTGCGACGTCTTGATCGCCTGGTCGTAGGCGGGAAGCGCGAGAAGATGGCGACCGCCTTTGTCGCCGCTCGCGAGCAATGCCTTGCATTCGGCTTCGGCGTCGCGGAAATGGCGTAGCAGGATTTGCGTGTCGGCCTGCTCGAAATTGTAGCGGGAGTATTCCTGCTCGGCCTGGAGAAAGACGTCGCCGTAAGTGATCTTGTCTTTGCCCTCCCCGCCGTTGAAATCGAGGTCGAACACGCGGTCGACGTCCTGCACATACATGGCGAGGCGCTCGAGCCCGTAAGTCAACTCGCCCGAGGCGGGATTGCAATCGAAGCCGCCGACTTGCTGGAAGTAGGTGAACTGCGTCACTTCCATTCCGTCGAGCCACACCTCCCACCCGAGCCCCCAGGCGCCGAGCGTCGGGCTCTCCCAATCGTCCTCGACGAAGCGGATGTCGTGTATTGCGGGATCGATGCCGAGAGCGAAGAGGCTCTGAAGATAAAGGTCCTGGATGTCGGACGGCGACGGCTTCAGAATCACTTGGAACTGATAATAGTGCTGGAGCCGGTTCGGGTTTTCGCCATAGCGGCCGTCCTTGGGGCGGCGGGAGGGCTGCACGTAAGCCGCGCGCCAGGGCTTGGGCCCGAGCGAGCGCAGCGCGGTCGCGGGATGAAAGGTCCCTGCCCCCATCTCGAGGTCGTAAGGCTGGAGGATCACGCAGCCCTGATCGGCCCAGAAGCGCTCCAGCTTGAGGATCAAGTCCTGGAAGGAGAGAGGCTTCGGCTTCGAGGATTTCTTTGACTTGGCCATCCGTTGGACCGCTCGATCGGTGAAGCCTTGGCGGGGTCGCGGGGACGCTAATGCAATTCGTGCGCAAATTGAACCGTCATGCCGGGCCCGTGGCTAAAAACCGTTTCCACGTCATGCCCGGACACCCGGGTCCTGCTTCGCCGGCCAGGGCGCAAGCTTGTCTGCATCCATGCCGTTACATCTCAGCGGGCTGAAGCGCCATTGGAATGGATTGCCGGAGCCTGTCCCCGGACTTGATCCGGGGATCAAGCCCGGCAATGACGAAAGGAGGAAATGCTGAAAGGTTACCAGACTTGGGTGCTAATGCCGCGTGCGTTCGGAGCCTTGCGCCATCCGCTTTGGCCGGTAGATCCCGGTTGCGGGGTCCCGTTCCAGCGGCACGGCGGTTTCTCGCGCGCGCCGCGCAAGCGCCTCTTCGGCGGCCCTGAGTTCCGATTGGATGCGTTTCTGCATCTGGCGATAGACGCGACCGGCGAGGAGGAGGCCGGCGCCCACGGCGGCAAGGATGAGGAGCTGCGGCATCGCTCAGAACCCGAAGCGCGACCAGAGCGCGCGGGCTTCGATCGCAGAGATGAGGTCGGCGGCAAACCCGCCGGGCGAGAAACCGAACCCCAAGCCCTCGCCTTCGGCAAGAACGCCGCGCCGGCGGCGGAACCAGGACGTTGCGGACGATACCGGCTTGAGACGAACCTCGTCGCCGTAGATCTCCCGCATCTTGGTGCGGAGGTCAGAGAGCCCGTCGATCAGGCCAAGCTCGAGCGCTTTTCCCCCGGACCAGAACTCGCCGGTGAAGAGATCGATGCCGGCCTTGTCGATCTTCGCGCCGCGCCGCGTCTTGACGAGATCGATGAAGGATTGATGCACGTCTCGCTGAAGCGCCTTGATGCGCTCGACGTCTTCCGCCTTCTCGGGGAGGAACGGATCGAGGATGTCCTTGTTCGCGCCCGCGGTGTAGACGCGGCGCTCGACGCCGATGCGATTGATCAGCTCGTTCAAGCCGAACGTCGCGGTGATGACCCCGATGGAGCCTACGATCGAACTCGGATCGGCATAGATTTCATCGCCCGCAAGCGCGAGCAGATAGCCGCCGGAAGCGGCAACGTCCTCGGCGAAGACATAGACTTTGAGGTTCTTCTCGGCGGCGAGCGCCCTGATGCGCTTGTAGATCAGCATCGACTGCACCGCCGAGCCGCCGGGCGAGTTGATCTGGATGGCGACGGCCTTGGCGCCGCGCATGGTGAAAGCCTTCTCGATCGCCGAGGCCGATGTGGAGAGCGACAGTCCGGGGCGGAGCGGCGTGACGACGCCGATCGCGCCTGCGAAGCGGAGGACGGGAACGATGGGTCCGCTCTTTGTCCACGATTCGGGAAGATAGCTCTTCCAGCTCGCGCTGGCCGGGGGGCCGACCTCATCAAACAGAGTGCTCATGACGGTTTACGTATAGCTGGCTCACGTCAAAGCAAAGGCTGAGCACCGAATTCTGTGCCAATTAAGACCGCCGGGTGCGCCTTAAGCCTTGGTTAGCGCAAGTCGGAGACTGTCATCGGGCAGCCGAATTCCCGGCCTATAGTTCACTCCGAAGGCGGCATGCAACGGCGCCCTCGGCGGCGCGTCCGGCGGATGGCGAGCGCCGCTTCCGATCTCCGAGGAGGAATGAATGAGCAAGCTTGCAACTCTGGCCGTGGCGGTGGGAGCGCTTGCGCTCGCCTTTGTCACGCTTGCCCCGAGTTCGGCGGAAGCCGGATGGCGCCGGGGCTATCGGGGCTGGGGACCCGGGGTGAGCGTTTACGTCGGGCCGCGCTGGGGCTGGTACGGTCCCCGCCGCTATTGGCGCCCGCGATACCCCGTAGGCTACCCTTATGCCTATTATCCCTATTGGCGTTACCGCTACTACAATTGGTAACAGGCACGCGCGCCTCCATGGCGCCTGCCAGTCGCGAAAGAGCCGCTCCCTGGAAAGGGTTCGGCTCTTTGGTTCTCAAGCGGAGACCTATCGTTCGGGACTCTTTCCGTCACTCGATCGGTTTAATTCGAGTGCGTCGCCTCCCCTCAGCACCGCTTCGGCCGCTTCCGTGTAACGGCCATCGGCCTCGTGCAGCACAAGCCCGGGCAGAAGGCTGAGCCCCGTCCGGCTTCCTTTCTTCGCCTGCACGATGATACGCGTTGCCGCTTCGCCTGCCCTCGGAAAGAGGGGGAAGACGGCAATGCCGCCGAACCGCCCGTAGAGCACGGAGAGAAGTTCTTCGAGACAGTCCGGCCGGTGGATCAAAGTCAGAAGCCCATTTGGCCGAGCCATCGTGGCGAACAAGCTTACCCAGTCGGACAGGCCTCCATCAGGCATGACATGCGCGGTTGCGCGCGCGGAATCCGGCGCCGCTCTCACCCTCGTTCCGGCGTAGAAGGGCGGGTTGGCGATAACATGATGGTAGCCCTCCCGCTTGAGTCCCGCTTCGCTCAGTGCCCTTCCGGGAGACCTTACGTCGGCCGTGACGGCCCGGAAGTGATCTGCGAAACCGTTTCGTGCCGCGTTCCTTGCGGCAAGCGCAGCCAATCGCCGATCGATCTCGACAGCGGTCACGTGCACGCCGCTGACGCGCGCCAAGAGGCAAAGCCCGGCCACGCCTGCGCCCGCGCCGACATCGAGCACGCGTTCCCCCGCCAGCGCAGGTACGGACGCCGCCAGGAACACCGCATCGCTTCCCGCCCGATGCCCGCCGCGCGGCTGGACCACGCTGATGCAGCCGCCGAGGAAGTCGTCGGTTGAGGTGGCGCTTTCCCGCGCGCCGCGCTTAGCCTTGCTCGTCGTCGGCGATGACATGGCCGATGCCGGCCCCGGTGAGAATTTGTCGCGCCTGCGCGATCTTGTCGCTCTCGACCAAGACGCGCCGAGGCAAAGCTCCGATCGAGCCCTCGAGCACGCTCATATTGAGATCGGCGACGATGAAATCGATGCGCTCCTGCTCCAGCAAGGCGCTGACATAGGAGATGAGCACCGGATCGTTCGATCGCAGCAATTCCTTCATGGCTTGGCGGGCCTCCTCGTCCTAGGTGGATCGCCTTGACCTCGACGGTGATGCGCCGACATTATCAAGGCCAGTTGCGTGGAGGAGATGTCCTTTGGGCGTTGTGGTTAAGCTTGCCGGCGGGAGCGATCCTGGCGCCAGTCTCGCGCCGCTCGTTCAGCTTGTCGAGGAGGACATGGCCCATGTCAACCGCATCATCCTCGACCGGGCGCGTTCGAACGTCGAGCTGATCCCCGAGCTTGCGCGGCATCTCATCGATTCGGGCGGAAAGCGCTTGAGGCCCATGCTGACGCTCGCCGCGGCCAAGCTCTGCGGCTATGAGGGCGACGGGCATGTGCGGCTCGCGGCATCCGTCGAGTTCATGCACACCGCGACGCTTCTTCATGACGACGTGGTGGATGAGAGCAGCCTGCGGCGGGGCAAGGCCTCGGCGCGCCTCGTGTGGGGCAACGAGGCGAGCGTGCTCGTGGGCGATTTCCTGCTCGGCCAGGCCTTCAAGATGATGGTGGATGTCGGCTCGGTTCCGGCGCTTCGCATCCTGTCCGACGCCGCGGCGGTGATCGCCGAGGGCGAGGTCATGCAACTCGTGACGGCCAAGAACACCGAGACCACCGAGGACGACTATCTCGCGGTCATCGACGCCAAGACCGCGGCGCTGTTCTCGGCTGCCGCCGAGGTCGGCGCGGCAATCGCAGATAGGCCGAAATCGGAGGCCGCGGCCTTGCGGTCCTACGGCCGCAATCTCGGTCTCGCCTTCCAGCTCGTCGACGACGCGCTCGACTATGCGGGCGAGCCCGCCACGCTCGGAAAAAGCGTGGGCGACGATTTCCGCGAGGGCAAGATCACGCTCCCGGTCGTGTTGTGCTACCGCCGCGGCAACGCGACGGAGCGGGCGTTCTGGCGCCGCACGCTGAATGACGGCGAGATTGGCGAAGGCGATCTCGCCGAGGCGATGAGCTTGATGAAGCGCCACAATGCGCTGTCCGACACGTTGGACAGGGCACGGCACTATGGCGCCATCGCCCGCGACGCGCTCGCCATCTTCCCGGAGAGTGCCGCCAAAGCGGCCCTGCGCGAGGTCATCGCGTTCTGCGTCGACCGCCCGTTCTAGACTTCGAGCGCGCCCGAGGCGACCCACCAGGCCGGATGCTGGGCGGCAAGATGAGCGGCGCCTTGTCTTGCTTCTTCCTCCCTTGCCAGGAGCGCGAAGCAGGTCGGCCCGCTCCCCGATAGCCTGGCGAGTCGAGCCCCTTTGAGCGCCGAAAGCGCAGCAAGCACGCCTGTTATGTCGGAAAGAAGATTTGCGGCCGGTCCTTCGAGGTCATTCCTGCGCGGGAGCGCATAGGCAAGAAGTGCGGCGAAGTCGTCGTGAAAATCGAGCTTCTCGGCGCCGTGCTGCGGCTCGGCCCCTAACGGCTCCGCGTGGAGGGCGGCGTAGACGGCCTGGGTGGCAAGAGCCCGGCCAGGATTGGCAAGAACGACCCCGCAAGGCGGGAAGCCGCTTACGGGCTCGACCTTCTCGCCGCGGCCGGTCATGAGGGCGGGCCGGCTGTTCAAGCAGACGCTCACGTCCGAGCCAAGCGCGGCCGCAAGTCGCGCCAAGGCGCTCTCCCGCAACAACCCTGGATTTGCACGCGCGATCAGCCGCAAAGCTGCGGCGGCGTCGGCGGAGCCGCCACCGAGACCCGCGGCGACGGGAAGAAGCTTTCCTAGGTGGAACCGGCCGAGCCTCAGGCCTGTCACGCTCGCGCGCGCGGCGCACGCCGCATCGAGAATGAGATTGTCGCCGCCGAGAGCGGCGGCGAAGGGGCCCTCGACCTCAAGCTCGAGGCCGCCACCGGGGTCAAGCTCGAGGTCATCGCCGAAGCTCGCAAAGGCGACGAGACTCTTGAGTTCGTGAAAGCCGTCGGAGCGGCGCCCCAGCACTTCCAGCGTGAGATTGATCTTGGCCCGGCCGATGTCCCTGAGCGCCGTCATGCACGCTCACCCCGCATGCTCCGGCCATGGCGCTCTATTGGGTCTTCTGGCCCGCCTGCCTGGTACGGTCCTGCGCCGACTTGGTCTCGACGTCGTTTTCCTGCAGTCCCAACTCGATCTTCTTCTTGATCGTAACCACCAGATCCGCTTCCGGCTTCAGCGTCAGCGACTGCTGCCACTGATACTTCGCCTCGAGCTTCCGCCCCACCTTCCAATAGGCGTCGCCGAGGTGATCGTTGATGATGGGATCGTCCGGCTTGAGCTCGACGGCGCGTTCGAGATGCTCGACCGCCGCTGCGAGATTGCCGAGCCGGTAGTAAGCCCAGCCGAGACTGTCGACGTAGTAGCCGTCGTCAGGCTTCAGCTTCACCGCCCTGCGGATGTACTCCATCGCCTGCTTCAAGTTCCGGCCCTGGTCGACCCAGGAATAGCCGAGATAGTT
>DASUQP010000036.1:0-3324 GCA_036280475.1 Methyloceanibacter sp.
CATCGCCACGACGCTGATCGACGGACGCGATCTTGGCGCCTGGGAAGCGGCGGTAAAGCCGAACACGCGCGCCTTCTTCTTCGAGACGCCGACCAATCCCGTGCTCGAGCTCGTGGACATCGAAGGCGTGGCGAAGATCGCGAAACGCGCCGGCGCGCTTGTCGTGGTCGACAATGTGTTCGCCACGCCGTTGTTGCAGCGACCGATGCCGCTCGGCGCCGACATCGTGGTCTATTCGGCGACAAAGCATATCGACGGCCAGGGCCGGTGCCTCGGCGGCGTCGTGCTCGGACCTGAGGAGTACATCGAGGAGAAGCTCCACAACTACCTCAAGCACACCGGACCCTCTTTAAGCCCGTTCAATGCCTGGGTGCTGCTGAAGGGGTTGGAGACCCTGCCGCTCAGGGTCGAGCGTCACGGCACCTCGGCCGCCGCGATCGCCGATTTTCTTGCCGCGCAGCCCGAAATCGTTCGCGTCTTTTATCCGGGCCGCGCAGATCACCCGCAAGCGGCGCTCGCCAAGCGGCAGATGGACGGCGGCGGGCCGATGGTCGCCTTCGAGATCGAGGGCGACAAGAAAAGCGCGTTCCACTTCATGAATGCGCTCCAGATCTTCAAGATCAGCAACAATCTCGGCGACGCCAAGAGCCTGGTCACGCACCCTGCGACGACGACGCACCAGCGCCTCACGCCGGAGGCGCGGGCCGAGCTCGGCATTTTCGACAACAGCGTGCGGCTCTCCATCGGGCTCGAGGACATTCGCGACCTCATGGCCGATCTCGACCGAGCTCTTTCCGTCTCACGCGGCTAGACGAGACGTCGCGTCTGGCGGTCGTCCTCGTCTTGTTTCGCAGAGATCCATGTGCCACGCTTTGCAACGACAATGACTGAAGTGATGAGGTTTTGTCATGTGCCGGAATATCAAGACGCTTTACAATTTCGACCCGCCCGCATCGGACGAGGAAATCTATCTCTCGTCCCTGCAATTCGTGCGGAAGCTGAGCGGCTTCTCGAAACCGTCGACGGCCAATCAGGCCGCCTTCGATCGCGCGGTGGACAAGGTCTCGCGCGCCGCCCGCGAGCTGATCGATACGCTCGTCACGACGGCGCCGCCGCGCGATCGCGACGTCGAAGCGCTGAAGGCGCGCGCCCGGTCCGCCGAGCGCTTCCCCGGCTGAAACCAATACCTCATGCTGAGGAGCCGCCGAAGGCGGCGTCTCGAAGCATGACCCGACCGCACCCCAGGGCCAATTTTGGCAACATCTTAAACCTCACCCTTCGAGACGGCGCGTTACGCGCCTCCTCAGGACTTCGGGCGGCGTCTGGAAACATGACAATCCACGCACCCCGGAATAATTCTCATGCTGAGGAGGGCCCGAAGGGCCCGTCTCGAAGCATGAGTCCGACACTCAGATCGCCGGCTTCGAGCGGTGCCGCCGCGCAAGTACCACCAGCGCTTCAAAATTGCCGCTGGCAAGGGCCTCCTTCTTTGCTCGGCTCCAGCCCTTGATTTGACGCTCCGCTGACACAGCGTCTGTTATTCGGTCGAAGTACTCGGCGTAGAAGAGTGTCACCGGCCGGCGCGTGGCGGTGTAGCCACCAAACGAGCCGGTATTGTGCTGATTGATACGATCTCAAGTGAGCCGCGCGTGGAGCCTGTATAGAAACTACCATCGCGGCAGCGCAAAATGTAGAACTATGCACCCATGTCCCAAAAAATCCTCATGCTGAGGAGGGCCCGAAGGGCCCGTCTCGAAGCATGCCATATTGGTAACATCTTAAACCTCACCCTCCGAGATGGCGCGTTCCGCGCCTCCTCAGGATGAGGACTTCAACCGGTAAGGAACCATCCTTGTCTTCGCAAAACGCAACAGCAACGGAGCTGCTTCGCGCGCTCGTGGCCTTCGACACCACGAGTGCCAAGTCGAATCTCGCGCTGATCGCCTTCGTCGAGAACTATCTCAAAGGCCACGGCATCGCCGCCACGCGCGTGTCCTCTCCCGACGGCGCAAAGGCCGATCTGTTCGCCACCATCGGGCCGAAGGGCGACAGTGGCATCGGGCTCTCCGGTCACAGCGATTGCGTGCCCGTCGAAGGCCAGCGCTGGACCTCCGACCCCTTCACGCTCACCGAGCGCGGAAGCAAGCTATACGGCCGCGGGAGCTGCGACATGAAGGGCTTCATCGCCTGCGCGCTCGCCGCCGTGCCCTCCTTCAAAGCCCGGGCGTTGAAAGAGCCAATCCACATCATCGTTTCCTATGACGAGGAGGTCGGATGCACCGGGGTGAGGCCGCTCATCGCCCGTCTCGGCAAGGACCTGCCGAAGCCGCGCGCGGTCATCGTCGGCGAGCCGACCGGCATGGCGGTCATCGACGCGCATAAGCGCATCGATGCCTACCGCACGCACGTGACGGGCCGCGAGGCGCATTCGAGCATGCCCGAGCTTGGCGTCAACGCCATCGCCGCCGCGGCCGCGCTGATCGGGGAATTGGATCGGATCGGCGGCGAGATCGCCAAGCGGGAGAAGGACAAGCGCTTCGAGCCGCCCTACTCGACGGTGTGCGTCGGTACCATCGAAGGCGGAACGGCGCACAACATCGTGCCGAAGACTTGCGCGTTTCAATGGCAGGTACGGAGCCTGCCCTCGGTTGAACCTGGCGAAGTGCCGCGTGGGCTTGCCGCCTTCGCCGAGACGCTCTTGCCGAAGATGCGGCAGGTGACGAAGGAGGCCGCGATCGACACCGAGGGCGAAGGTTCGGTGCCGGCTTTCGTGGCTGCAGGGGGATCGGAAGCGGTGGCGCTCGCGCTCGCCCTCACTGGCGCGGACCACACCGAGGCCGTGTCCTACACGACCGAAGCAGGGCTGTTCGAAGAGGCGAGCGTTCCGGCGGTGATCTGCGGCCCCGGCAATATCGCGCAGGCCCATGCCGCCGACGAGTACGTCACGATCGCGCAGCTCGAAGCGTGCCTCGCCTTTCTCGATGGCCTCGCCGCGAGGCTCAGCACCTGACGCTCAAGCGTCGGCAAAGGTCGCGGGATCGAAGCGGTAGCGCCTGTTGCAGAACTCGCACGTGACGGAGACTTCGCCGTCCACGACCATCTCGGCAAGATCCTCGGCGGAGAAGCGCCTGAGCAGTTCGTCGACCCGCGCCTCCGAGCAGCTGCAGTAGCCTTTCAGCGGGACAGCGCGATAGGCACGCACCTGCTCCTCGTGGAACAGACGGTAGAGCAGCCGGTCGGGCGGCAGCGTGGGATCGAGCAGCTCGTGATCCTCGACCGTTTCGGCGAGCGCCTTGGCGCGCGTCCAGTCCTCTTGCGTGAAGG
>DASUQP010000037.1:0-5556 GCA_036280475.1 Methyloceanibacter sp.
CTCCATCACTTCAAGCCTCCGCAGATTGTGGAAATTTTCGCTCGATGCGCCAAGCTCGCCCCTGTCTTCATCGCTCTCGAACCGCGCCGTTCCATGCTTCCGCTGATCGGCAGCCGGCTCATAGGCCTCCTCGGCTGCAACTATGTCAGCAGGCACGACGCGACGGCGAGCGTGCGAGCCGGCTTCCGCGACCGCGAACTGTCGGCGTTGTGGCCGGACCCAAAGGCCTGGATTCTTCGTGAGGGTCGCGTCGCACTCTCGCACGTCTTCGCCGCGCAAAAATGCTGAGGATCGCGCCAAGGAAACGCTACGACGCGGCCGTCATCGGTGGCGGGCCGGCGGGCTCCGCCACGGCGCTCATCCTGGCCCGCGCCGGATGGTCGGTGGCGATCGTCGAGAAAAGCGAATTTCCCCGGCCGAAAGTCTGTGGCGAATTCATCTCGGCGAGCACGTTCCCGCTGTTCGCGGCGTTTGGCCTGCTCGACGATGTGTGCGGGCTCGCCGGCCCTGAGGTGCGGCGCGTCGGCATGTTCGCCGGCAAGATCAGAAGCACCGCCCACATGCCTGAGGTGTCAGGACCTTTCGGCGAATGGGGGCGGGCACTCGGGCGCGAGCACCTCGATCTCCTCATGCTGGAAGCCGCAGCGAGCGCCGGCGCCGATGTTTGGCAACCGTGTCGCGTCACCGGCGTCCAACCGCTGGACCAGGGCTGGCGATGCGACATCAGTCACGACAGGAGAAACACGTCCCTCTTTGCGCGGACGCTCATCGCGGCCAACGGATCATGGGAGAAGAATCCCTGGCTGCCCGAATGCGACGCGCCCCACAGGGATTCCGATCTCATCGCGTTCAAGGCACATTTCGCAGGCGCGGACCTTGCGCCCGACCTCATGCCGCTCCTCGTCTTTCCCGGCGGTTACGGCGGGATGGTCTGGAGCGATGCAGGGCGCGTCAGTCTCTCCTGCTGCATCAGCCGCAAAGTTTTGAACCGATGCCGCAGAAACGAAGAGCGCGCCGGAGACGCGGTACTGCGGCATCTCAGTCAGTCTTGCGAGGGTGTGGCGAGCGCGCTCGGCCGCGCGAAGCTCAGAGATGCATGGCACGCTGCGGGCCCGATCAGGACCGGGATCCGGCCCGCGTTCGCCGATGGAATCTTCCGTGTCGGCAACGCTGCCGGCGAGGCCCATCCGATCATCGCCGAAGGGATCACCATGGCGATACAATCGGCCTGGCTTCTCGGTCGCGCACTCATCGCCGAACAGGATTCGCTTACGAAGGCTTCGGCTCTTGCCGAGGCCGGTCGCGCCTATTCGGCGCGCTGGCGCGCACATTTCGCCGGCCGCATCCACGCTGCAGCCGCCTTTGCGCATACGCTGATGCGCCCGGGAAGCGCCGCGCTGGCGGTCGCCTTTCCGAAGCGTTTCCCGGCACTGCTAACCTTCTGCGCTGCGCTCAGCGGCAAGACCAAGCAGATTTCGATTGCAAGCCCGCTTCGCGTCTCGTCTCTATGAGCGAGGACCTAGGATGGACCAGCTGCTCACCGCATCGACACTGCTTGCCGCGCTCGGCTCTGCGCTGATCGCGGGCGCCTTCTTCGCCTTCTCGTCTTTCGTATTGGCCGCGCTTGCGCGCTTGCCGGCTCCGGCCGGCATTGCCGCCATGCAATCGATTATCGCCGCCATCAAGACCCCGTTCTTTCTTGCCGTGTTCTTCGGGACTGCGGCGCTCGCGGCCCTCTTGGGCATCGCCGCGCCCCTGCGCTGGTCGGAGCCCGGCGCGCTTTATCTCCTGATCGGGAGCCTGCTCTATCTGAATGGCCCGTTCGGCGTGACGCTGTTCAAGAACCTGCCGCTCAACAACAAGCTCGCCGCCATGAAGTCCGAGAGCGCGGAGGGCGCGCGATTCTGGGACGAATTCCGCTCCGCGTGGGGCCTGTGGAATCACGTGCGCTGGATCGGCGCGCTTGGCGCCTCGGCCGCCTTCATCCTGGCGCTGGCTTGATCCGAGCGAGAAGCTCTTCGACCTTCGGCAGAATATCCTCGACAATCGCCGCCACGCCCCTGGCATTGGGATGGAGGCCGTCGCGCTGCATCAGGTCATCGTTGAGAGCCGCGCTCTCGAGGAAGAACGGGTAGAGGATCAGGTCGTAGCGGGCCGCGAGATCGGCATACAAGGCTCTGAATGCATCGACATAGTCCTTGCCCAGGTTGCGCGGCGCTTCCATGCCGGCGAGCAGGATCGGCAGCCCCTTCGCCTGTATTTTTTCGATGATGGACTGAAGCGCCGTCTTCGTGCCTTCGGGCGGAAGCCCTTGCAGCGCGTCGTTGGCGCCAAGCTCGATGATGACGGCACGCGCATTGTCTGGAAGCGCCCAGTCGAGCCGCGCGAGCCCGGCCGCCGCGGTATCGCCGGACACGCCGGCATTGACGACGGTCGCCGCAATGCCGCGCGTCTTCAGCGCCGCCTCGAGCTGCGCAGGGAAGGCCTGATCCTGCGGCAATCCGAAGCCTGCCGTCAGACTGTCGCCCAGCACAACGACCACCGGGGGCTCAGGCTCGGCCGCGGCGCGATCAAGCGGGGAGAAGAGCAAGCCCATGACCAACACCGCTGCGATCGCGACAGACTTCATCTTTTCGACCTCTTTGCCCTTCTCTATTGCCGATCCTCATGCCATCTGTCAGGGACTCTTTGCCCCGCCCATGGATCACCAACTGAAACAGCGCCAAAGCCCGGCAATCAAGCTCGAAGGCATAGAGGTGACGTTGCCCTCGCGCGCCGGGCCGGTCGCGATCCTGCGGGGCATCGACCTGAGCGTAACGGCGGGGGATGCCATTGCCGTGGTCGGCCCTTCCGGCTCCGGCAAGTCGACGCTGCTCATGGTGATCGCTGGCCTTGAGCGCGCAACAAGCGGCAGTGTCGAGGTCATGGGCACCGGCTACGCGAGCCTCGACGAAGACGGCCTCGCTTTGCTCCGTGCCGCCAATATCGGCATCGTGTTTCAATCCTTCCATCTCGTCCCCACGATGACGGCGCTCGAGAACGTGGCGCTGCCGCTCGAATTTCTCGACCGTGACGATGCGTTCGAAACCGCGCGGACAGCCCTTGCCGACGTGGGGCTCTCCCATCGCCAATCGCATTTCCCCGGCCAGCTTTCCGGCGGCGAGCAGCAGAGAGTGGCGATCGCCCGCGCGCTCAGCCCGCGCCCCTCCCTCATTCTCGCCGACGAGCCCACCGGCAATCTCGATCTCGCCACCGGCGCCGAGGTGATGGATCTCCTGTTCGGTCTCAAAGCGCGCACCGGAGCGACGCTCATTCTCATCACCCATGACCGCTCGCTCGCCAAGCGCTGCGACCGGATTGTAAGCCTTGCCGATGGCCGCATCGTGAGCGGCGCCAAGCGCAAGGTCGCCGCATCATGACCGCCTCGAGCGCAGGCGGAGCCAACGCGGCCTCCCGCTTCAATCCGAAGCTCGCCTTTGCCATGGCGCTCCGCGAGCTGCGCTCGGGCGCCGGCGGTCTCGCCGTGTTCGTGCTCTGCATCGCTCTTGGCGTCGCCGCCGTGGCGGCAATCGGTTCGCTCGCGGCGTCGTTCGACGAGGCGCTCGCGCGGCAGGGCCGGCTCCTGATCGGGGGCGATCTCTCCTTCGAGCTGATCCACCGCCAAGCGAGCCCTGGGGAACGCGCCGCGCTCGAGGCGCTCGGTCGGGTAAGCGAATCGGCGAGCTTCCGCGCCATGGCGCGCAGCCCGGATGGCAAGAGCGCGCTGGTCGAGGTCAAGGCCGTCGATGACGCCTATCCGCTCTATGGCGACGTCTCGATTCTCGATTCCGATACGACCGATCCCGTTTGGCGCGAGCCTTCGGTCGTTCTGGCCGAGCGGACTCTCCTCGACCGCCTCGGTCTTTCGGTTGGCAGCACGCTTGCCATCGGCGAGGCAACGGTCACGATCGGCGGCATCCTGGGCGAACAGCCCGACCGGCTGGCCGACCGCCTCGCCTATGGACCGAAGCTCCTGATGTCGCGCGAGACGCTCGCGAAGACGGGCCTCGTGCAGCCCGGCAGTCTCATCCGCTGGACCTATCGCGTGAAGCTTCCTGGCCCGCGCGCGAGCGACAAAGGGGCCTTGGCGAGCGCCCGCAGCGAGATCGAAAGCAAGTTTCCGCAAGCCGGCTTCGCCATCCGCGATTGGACCGACCCCGCGCCGTCTCTCCGCCGCGAGGCCGACCGCTTCACCCAATTCATCAACTTCGTCGGGCTCACCGCACTTCTTCTCGGCGGCATCGGCGTCGGCAACGCGATCCAGAGCTACATGACCAAGAAGCGCGAGATCATCGCCACGTTCAAATGCCTCGGCGCGGCAAGCCGGCTCGTTCTCGCCGTCTATCTGATCCAGGCGCTTCTCCTCACCGCTGTCGGCATCGCCATGGGGCTTCTCATCGGCGCGCTCACGCCCGCCATCCTCTCGGCCTTCTATGGCGATACGCTGCCCATCACGCTTGCGCTTGAGCCGCACCCCTTGCCGCTGCTCACCGCTTCTCTTGCCGGGCTCCTGACCATGATCTTGTTCGTGCTGTGGCCGCTCGGCCGCGCCGCCTCCGTTTCGCCCGCCGTGCTGATGCGCTCCCATCTCACCGAGGAGCCGAAGCATTCCGCGTGGCCTTATGCGGCGGGGGCGGCAATTGCGGGCGTCGCCTTGTTCGCGCTCGCCATCGCCGCTTCCGAGGAACGCGCCGTTACCGCCTCTATCTCGGCCGGCATCGTCGCGGCCTTCCTGCTGCTCACCGGCTTCGGCCTGCTGCTGCAGCGTTACGCGGCGCGGTTCCGGCGCACGCGGCCGCCTTCCCTTGCGCTCGCGCTCACGAGCATCGCCGGACCGAATTCGCTCGCCCGCTCCATTGCCGTCTCGCTCGGCCTCGGCCTTGGCCTTCTCGTGGCGGTGGCGCTGATCCACCGCTCGCTTTACGCCGAGATCGCCAACAACATCGCGATCGACGCTCCGGCCTATTATTTCCTCGACGTCGAGGCCAAGGACCTCGACGCCTTCCAGCAACTGGTGCGGAAGATCGAGCCCGGCGCCAAGCTCGACGATGCGCCGATGCTCAGAGGCCGCATCGTGGCGCTGAAAGGCGTTCCGGCCGAGAAGATCGAGGCGCCCCCCGACATGCGCTGGGTCCTCGCGGGCGACCGCGGGTTGACCTACACCGACACGGTGCCGGGCGCTTCGACGCTCGTTGCGGGCGAGTGGTGGCCCAAGGGCTATTCGGGACCGCCGCTCGTCTCGTTCGACGCCGAGCTTGCGGAAGGGCTGGGCTTGAAGCTCGGCGATCCGATCACCGTGAACATTCTCGGCCGCAATGTCGAGGCCACCATCGCGAGCCTGCGCAAGATCGACTGGGAGTCGCTCGCCATCAACTTCGTCATGGTGTTCTCGCCGAACGCGCTGCAGGGCGCGCCGCATCGCGTGATCACGACGCTCGAATTCCCCAAGGGCGCCGACGAAGCGCGCGAAAGCAAAGTCATACAGGCGCTCTCCGCGCGCTTCCCGCTCGTCACCGC
>DASUQP010000038.1:0-5109 GCA_036280475.1 Methyloceanibacter sp.
GGCATCTTCCGCCCGGTCCAGATCAACGGCCGCTGGCTGATCGACGGGGCCCTCGTCAACCCGATCCCGGTTTCGGTGTGCCGCGCGCTTGGCGCCCGCATCGTCATCGCCGTCAACTTGAGCAGCGACCCCTTCGGCAGAGGCGGCGTCATCCACGATTACCAGGCGTTCGCCGAACCCTTTGCGGCGGCGGAGGATACCGAGCTTCCCGGCAGCAATGGCCGCGCCGCGGTGCATCTGCTGCACCGGCAGATTTTCGGCAGGAGCGACGGCGCGCCCGGCATCTCTGCGGTGATGATGGACGCCATCAATATCACGCAGGATCGCATCGCGCGGTCGCGGCTTGCCGGCGACCCGCCCGATATCATCATCGGGCCCAAGACCGGGGGCATCGGGCTGTTCGAGTTCCATCGCGCGTGCGAGGCGATCGAACTCGGCGCCAAGGCAGCCGAGAAGCAGATCGACGAGATCAAGCTCGCCGTACGGTCGCTCGCGTCGTGAGCGTCTAGCCGGTGGCGATGTATTCGCGCATCGCCGCCGCTTCCATCTCCGCCTCGGCGATCCGCATCCGCACCACGTCGCCAATCGACACAAGCCCTATCAACCGGCCTCTTTCGACCACGGGCATGTGGCGGAATCGATGCGCCGTCATCTCGGCCATCAGCCTGTCGATGGTGTCGGCCTCGCGGCACGTCACCACCGATTTGGTCATGCACCGCTCGACCGGCTCCTTGAGCACTCTCGATCCCGCCCGCGAGATCTCGCGCACGATATCGCGCTCGGAGACGATACCGATGACCTTGCCGTCAGGGCCGGTGATCACAATGCAGCCGACGCGGTGCAGGCCGAGCAGCTTGGCAATGTCAAGCAGCGACGTGTCGGGCGTCGTCGTGAACACCCCCCGTCCCTTCTGCTTCAGGATTGCAGCGACATTCATAGGCGTGTCCTCCAGCCCCGGAACTTTCCGCCCGGTGACTGCGACATTCTGTCCCGGACCTGACGAACGCGCAAGAGCGAGCAAAAGCGGAGGACTTTAGGCGTCTTGAGGTGCTTCCGAACGCTTTCCCCCATACTTCCCTTTGTCGAAGGCGCCAAAAATCAGTAACCCGCAGAGAAACCCACCGATATGGGCCTCCCAGGCGATGCTTCCCTCCTCGCCGCCGATCTTGACGGCGGCAATGCCGAAATAGGCGTTAAGCGCGATCCAGAGACCGAGCACGATCAGCATACGCCTATCGCTCAGCGTTTGACCGAGGCTCATGAGCGGCGCGCCGCCAAAATCCGGTGCCCGCTGTCCCGCCCGAGGCTTGGCGTTGAAGAAGAATCTTAGCGCGCCCGCCATCTGACCGGAGGTCGCCGCCGAGGCCCCGATGACCGGCGTCAGGTCGCCCCAGTGGAACAGAAGATGGGTGAAGGCCCCTGCGATCCCGCACAACACCGAGAACGAGAGAAACGCGAGAGGGGTCATGCGGCGGGCCAGGGCGCTGCCGAAGGCAAGCATCCACATGAGATTGACCGCGAGATGCACCCATCCGGCATGCACCATCATGTAGGTCACGAATGACGTGACCGCGGTGACATATCCCCCGGGAAGATCGAGCGCGGCGCCGCTATAGCGCGCCGGAATGAAGGCAAGCGCGAGAAGCAGCGTGATCTTGGTTTCGTCGGGCAAGAAACTCTTAACCGCTTGCACGCCGGTTAACAGCGCCGCAACGCCCGTCACGACGCGCGGGACATTGAGCGCGGGTTCAGCCCGGGTCATGACCGGACCGAGCGGAATGGTGTGGATTCAATCGCGGCAACGCTTCCGTCCAGCAATCGCATGCCCCCATGCCCTTGCGCAGTCCAAACGTCGTCGGTCCAAGAGCATTGGAAAGGCGCCGTACGCAAGAGCTCCCCCGCCGCATTGCCGAAATTTTAACGATGACCGGACGTTCAGGTTTGAGTAGGTGTCGCTAAAAAACTCCTACCAATACTCCTCCAAAACAATCACGCGTTTTATCGGGATCTCAAAATCTCCCTGCGATAGTGCGCCCCAATAATACGGGGGGTGCAATGAAACAGTTTATCGTAGGCTCCGCCTTCTTGATGTTTGTCTCGTCCTTGTCGGCCGACGCGACCAACGATCACGCGATCAGTCTGGTTCCGGCGCCGCAGGTGCAGAAGATCGCCTTCATGTCGGCTTTCGGCGATACGCTGCCGCCGATCGGCTATGTCACGTTTTGCCGTGACAATCAGTCCGAGTGCCGCCCTGCGCGCCGCTTCGCCGACCGCATCCAGCTCACCGCGGCGAAACTCGAAGAGATCGAGAAGGTGAACGACAGCGTGAACGCGGCGGTCGCTCCGGTCACCGATTTCGAACTCTACGGGAAGCCCGAAATGTGGGCCTATCCCAGCGGCAATAAGGGCGATTGCGAGGACTATGTGCTGCTCAAGCGCCGGCTCCTCGTTTCGCGCGGGTTTCCCGAGAGCACGCTCCTCATCACCGTCGTCCGCGACGAGAACAACGAGGGTCATGCGGTGCTGACGGTTCGTACCGATCGCGGCGATCTCGTCCTCGATAATAAGCGCCGGCAGATCATGCGTTGGGCCGAGACGCCCTACACCTTCGTCAAGCGGCAGTCCGAGCGGAATCCGCTGGTGTGGATCTCGCTCTTGCCGCCCGAGACGGCGCCGCAGACGGCCGTCTCCGCTTCGAACAGCAATTAGCTGAAGGACTTCGACCCCAAATCCTTGGGGACATCAGATAAGGCCCGGTGACCATCCCCCACCCATCCCCGACCCAACCGGGCCTTTACTCGAGCCGGCCTCGTCCAAGAGGCCGGCTCTTCTTTTTTCTGCTTTAGGGGAAGGCTGCGGCGCTACTCTTTGAGGTCGTAATCGAGAATCGCCATCTGGAACTGATAGGCGACCTCGCCCTCGTCGTCGTCGCGGAAGATCACGCCGATGAACTCCTCATCGACAAAGACCTCGGCGGAGTCGTCCTTGCGCGGGCGTTGCCGTACCTGGATGGCAGGCAGCCGGAACACCTTCTTGAGATAATGTTCGAGCTTAAGGATTTCGTCCCGCGTCACCGCTCGCTCCCCAAGCTCGTTTCACTTGCCGCGCGTGCTCAGGCGTGGCTCGTTTCGTCATCGCCAGAGACCATCTGATCCATGGCAAGGGCAGGTTCCTCGCATCCGGCGAAGCCGATTTCGCGCGCCGGCACCCCTGCCACGGTCCTCCTCGATGCGACGTCGTTCAGCACGACGCTGCCGGCGGCAATTCGGGCGCAGTCGCCGACTTTGATATTGCCGAGGATCTTGGCGCCGGCTCCGACCATGACGCCGCGTCCGATCTTGGGATGGCGGTCGCCCTTCTCGTTGCCGGTGCCGCCGAGGGTCGTGCCGTGGAGCAGCGAGCAATTGTCGCCGATCACCGCCGTCTCGCCGATGACGATGCCCGTGGCGTGGTCGAACATGATGCCTCTGCCGATGACCGCGGCCGGATGGATGTCGACCTGCAGGAAACGCGAGGTGAGGCTCTGCAGATAGAGGGCGAAGTCCTTGCGCCCCGCCTTCCACAGCGAATGCGCGATGCGATAGGTCTCAAGCGCGTGAAAGCCCTTGAAATAGAGCAACGGCTCGATCACGCGGCTGCACGCCGGGTCGCGCTTGGCGACGGCCATCAAGTCGGCGCGAAAGGCATCGCCGAGCGACGGATCGGCCGCGATCACCTCATTGAATAATTTGTGCAAGAGGCCGGTATCGAGGGTCGAGTGCTGGAGCCGCCGCGCAAGCCGGTGGCAGACGGCATCCTCGAGCCGGTCATGGTCCTGCACTGTCGCATAGATGAATCCGCCGAGAGCGGGTTCGGCCGCGCTGATTTCCTCGGCCTGGCGCCGCACCTGGCTCCAGATCGGATCGTAACTCTTGATGTGCTGCTCTTTGGCAGCCATAGGCTTTGACATGGGAACCTCACCGCCCCGTTTGGAACCGGGGCCGATCGAAAACACCGAACGCGTACTCAACTAAGCCCGCCCGGTTAAAAAGTCGAGCACGCCTTGCTTGAAGCGGGGGTCTCCAACCGCCTTCATATGATCTCGTCCTTCGATATCAAGGAGTTGGGCGCCAGGGATCAAGTCCTTCAGTTCCTTTCCCGAACCTGCGATCACGTCTTCGCTCCCGGTCGCAATGAGGGTCGGCACGGCGATGCGGGCGAGGTCTTCGGGGCCAATCTTCTCCCGCGGCCCACGCATACAGGCGGCGAGCGCCTTGAGATCGCTCCCCGTCTTCTCGGCAAAGGCTCTGAAGCTGCGCGCCGTGTCGTTGGTCACGTCCTCGATGCGCGGCGCTTCGAGCGCGCGCGCGATCGGACCGGTTCCCACCATGCCGCGCACCAGATTGATGCCGGTGCCCGCCAAGATCAGGCTGCGCACACGCTCGGGATGCGCCAGGGCGAGAAACACGGCGATACGCGCGCCCATGGAATACCCCAAAACATCGGCGCGGCCGATGTCGAGATGGTCGAGCAGCCTCAGCGCATCCTCTGCCATGGTCGGCGCGCCGTAACGGCTCGGGTCGTAGAGCTTCTCGCTTTGCCCGTGCCCGCGATTGTCGTAGGCGACGGCGCGGCGCGACGCCGCCGCGAGCGCTGACAGCCAATGCGCGTCGCGCCAGTTCCTTGCGACATTGGAGGCAAAACCGTGGATGAGGAGAATGGGGTCTCCTTTGCCTTCATCCACAAAGGCGATCCTAACGCCATCGGATTCGAAGCTCTGCATTCTTGACCTACCGCTTTGCCGCCGGGGTCACTATGCTCGCGACCAATTGCACTGACGAGACAGAAGAGCAGCACCCATGGCGCAACCCCTCGTGCCCCATTTCGTGAACGACAAGGGCGTCGGCCGGATCAGGATTGGCGTCAAGGAGTTTCAATGCATGGGGGCAACACCACCCTTCGATCACCCGCATGTCTATCTCGACATGGGTGACGTGGCCGAGATCGTCTGCCCCTATTGCTCGACCGTGTTCGAGCACGATCACGCGATCAAGGCAAACGAGAGCGATCCGCCCTCTTGCGTCTTCGCGGCGACCGCCCCGCCGGGGGCTCCGGCGGCCTAAAACAGCA
>DASUQP010000039.1:0-13504 GCA_036280475.1 Methyloceanibacter sp.
CTGCGGTCCAGGGCCCCCGCGCCCAGGCCGATCGCAAGCTCTACCGCAAGGCCATGCAGGCGGCGATCGCCGCCACGCCGGGGCTAGAGGTCATCGAGGCTGCGGTCGAGGATTTGACCGTCGAAGACGGCGATGTCACCGGCATCGTCACCGGGGACGGGAGGCGCTTCTCGGCCCGCGCCGTGGTGCTCACCACCGGCACGTTCCTGCGCGGCCTCATCCATATCGGCGAGCGTAAGATCCCGGCCGGGCGCATTGGCGAGGCCCCTGCCCTTGGCCTGTCCACGCGGCTCTATGCCCTGGGCCTCAGCATGGGCCGGCTCAAGACCGGCACCCCGCCTCGCCTCGACGGCCGCACCATTCGTTGGGACGGGCTCGAGGTGCAAAACGGCGACGACCCGCCCCGGCCCTTCTCGTTCCTCACCGAAAGGATCGCGACGCCGCAAGTCGTCTGCCATATCACCCATACGACCGCGGCGACCCACGCCATCATCGCGCGTAATCTCGCCCGCGCGCCGATGTACTCTGGCGCCATCGAGAGCGTCGGCCCGCGCTACTGCCCCTCCATCGAGGACAAGATCGTGCGCTTCAAGGAGCGCGGCAGCCATCAAATCTTCCTCGAGCCGGAAGGTCTCGACGACGACACCGTCTATCCCAACGGCATCTCGACCTCTCTGCCGGAGGATGTGCAGCACGCCTTCTTGGCAACGATCCCGGGCTTGGAAACGGCGCGGGTGATCAGGCCGGGCTACGCCATCGAGTACGACTACATTGACCCCCGGGAGCTGACTGCGGGGCTCGAGGTCAAGGCCGTCGCGGGCCTGTTCTTGGCGGGCCAGATCAACGGCACGACCGGTTACGAGGAGGCCGCGGGGCAGGGGCTCATTGCCGGGATCAACGCAGCCCTTTCCGCCTCTGGCGGCGATCGGCGCTTCAGCGTGAGCCGCGCCGACGGCTATTTCGGCGTGATGATCGACGACCTCGTGACCCGCGGCGTCACCGAGCCGTACCGCATGTTCACGAGCCGCGCCGAGTACCGGCTTACGCTCCGCGCCGACAATGCCGATCAGCGCTTGACGCCGCTCGGCATCGATGTCGGCTGCGTCGGCGCCGCGCGCGGCGCTGTCTTTGCCGCCAAGTCGAAGAAGCTCGCTGAAGGCGCGGCCCTTCTCGGGTCGCTCGCGCTCACGCCCGACGAGGCCGCAAAGTTCGGCCTCGCCGTCAATCGCGATGGACGCAAGCGCAGCGCCTTCGAGCTGTTGAGCTACGCGAACGTCGATGTCGCGCGCCTCGCGGCGATCTGGCCCGAGATCGGAAAGCTCGATCCGGGCATCGCCGAGCAACTGGCTGTCGATGCACGCTACGCCGTCTACATGAGGCGGCAGGAGCTCGACATCGCGGCGTTCCGCAAGGACGAGGGTACCGCAATCCCGGGCGACTTCGCCTTCGCGGCCCTGCCCGGGCTCTCCGCCGAGCTGCGCCAGAAGCTCGATCGCCACCGGCCCGCAAATCTCGGCCAGGCCGCGAGGCTCGACGGCATGACCCCCGCCGCCCTCATGCTGCTCCTGGCCCATCTAAAAAAAGGCGCGATGGCGAAAACCGCCTGAGCGTTGAGGGCGAGGGCACGATGCCCGGTGAAGAGCGAGCCTTGGCGATCACGGGGCCCGAGGATTTCGCCGAAGTCTTTAGAGTTCCACGTGAAACAATCCACAGGCTGGTCCGGTACTCGGATCTCCTCGCGCTCTGGCAGAAATCCAAGAACCTGGTGGCGCCATCAACCCTGGAGCGTCTCTGGTCGCGGCATTTTGCCGATTCGGCGCAGCTCAGCGGACTTGCGCCAAAGGCGCGACTCTGGCTGGATCTCGGCTCGGGGGCAGGCTTTCCCGGGCTCGTCATCGCTATTCTCGAAGCCGGGAGGCCGGATTTCCGCATGCACCTGGTCGAAAGCAACCGCAAGAAGTGCGCCTTCCTGGGCGAGGTCGTGCGCGCGACCAAGGCCCCTGTGGACGTTCACGCCATGCGCATTGAAGACCTCGCCGAAAACGCGCACAGCCTCCGGCCGGACGTGGTGAGCGCGCGGGCGCTTGCACCTCTGCCGCATCTCCTCGAACTCGCCGCCCCGTTCTTCGGGCCGGAGACCAGGGGGCTGTTCCTGAAAGGGCGCGAGATAGAGACCGAGATTGCGGAGGCGCGAAGGCGCTTCGATTACAGCTGCCGCCTCCATCCGAGCCTCACCGCGACGGACTCCCATATTGTCGAGGTGACAGCGCTCCGCCGGCGCGGCGAGGGAGCCGGCGCGCGATGAACGCCTTCGGATCCCGCTGCATGCGTGTTCTTGCTCTCGCCAATCAGAAGGGCGGGGTGGGCAAGACGACGACGGCGATCAATCTCGGGACGGCGCTCGCGGCCGTCGGCGAGCGCGTGCTGATCATCGATCTCGATCCGCAAGGCAATGCCAGCACCGGGCTCGGCGTGGACGAGCGTCCACTCTCGACCTTCGATGTCTTGAGCGGGCAGGCGGCGCTTTCGGCGGCGAGGGTCCCGACCCACGTGCCGCGGCTTTCGCTCGTGCCGGCGACGATCGACTTGATGTCGTTCGAGCGCGAGTCGGGGGCCGGAAGCGGGAGGCATTACCGTTTGCGCGATTGCCTCGCCGCGATGAGCGCGGACGAAACCCCGGAGCTTGCGACGACGTACGTGCTCATCGACTGTCCGCCCTCGCTCAATTTACTCACCGTTAACGCTCTCGCCGCCGCCGACGCCGTGCTCGTGCCGTTGCAATGCGAGTTCTTCGCGCTCGAGGGGTTGGCCCAGCTCCTGAGCACGGTCGAGGAGATCAGGGTGCGCCTCAACCCGAAGCTCCAGATCCACGGCATCGTCCTCACCATGTACGACCAGCGCACCAGCCTCTCCGACCAGGTGGTTGACGACGTGCGGCGCGTCTTGGGCGACAAGGTCTATGCCACCATCATCCCGCGCAATGTGCGCGTGGCGGAGTCGCCCTCGCACGGAAAGCCCGTGTTGCTCTACGATTATCGCTGCTCCGGCAGCCAGGCTTACATCCAGCTCGCCTCCGAGGTGATCGAGCGCGAGCGGCGGATGCGTGCGGCGTGAGGCATTAGCGGCATGTCAAACGAAGGAGGCTCGCCATGGCGGTAGGCGCGCAGAAGACGAGACTGGGGAGGGGGCTGGCGTCGCTGATCGGCGATCGCTTCGACGAAGCGGCGCTCGGCGCCGAGGAGGATCGGCGAACCGTTCCGCTCGTCGCGCTCAAGCCCGGCCGCTTCAATCCGCGGCGCAATTTTGCCGAGGAGCAGCTGGAGGAGCTCGCCGCCTCGATCCGCGAGCGCGGACTGGTGCAGCCCATCGTGGTCAGGCCCTCGTCGGGCGACACGTATGAGATCGTCGCCGGCGAGCGCCGCTGGCGCGCGGCCCAGCTCGCCGATCTTCACGAGGTGCCGGTCATCGTCCGTACACTGAATGATCAGGAGGCGGTGGAGATCGCCATCATCGAGAACGTGCAGCGCGAGGACCTGAACGCGATCGAGGAAGGGGAGGGGTACAAGCTGCTTATCGAGGGCCACGACTACACGCAGGAAGACCTCGCGCGCATTGTCGGCAAGAGCCGCAGTCACCTCGCCAATACGCTGCGCCTGTTGAAGCTTCCCGAGAGCGTACAGGATCTCGTGCGCTCGGGCGCGCTGAGCGCGGGGCACGTGCGGCCTCTCGTCGGGCGCACCGACGCCGCAGCACTTGCAGAGCGCATCGTGAGCCGCGGATTGAACGTGCGTCAGGTCGAAGCTCTCACCCAGGATCGCGGTCCCGCCAAGACCAGGCGGCAGGGAAGCAAGGATGCCGACACGCGCGCCGCCGAAGCGGAGCTGCATGAGGCTCTCGGCCTCGAGGTCGAGATCCGCAAAGGCAAAGGCGAGAAGGGAGAGCTTCGCATTCGTTATGCGACGCTCGACCAACTCGAGGATTTGCGTCACCGCCTCCTCCGCCGGTAGTGATCTTGGTGGAGCGGCGATCTCGATGCGCTGACGCGGCAAACACGTCATTCCGGCGGAAGCCGGAATCCAGAAGCGGCATGCACTGCATTTGAAGTTCTGGATACCGGCTTTCGCCGGTATGACGAATGAACCCCCCACTCGGCTCAGCGAGCGACCGCGAGAAACTCCTCGGCGCGGAACAGCGAAGCGAACGGGATGCCGGCCTTGGCATAAAGATCGGCGGCGCCCTCGCCGCGATCGAGGATCGAAAGCACGAGCGCCACTTTTGCGCCGGCCTCTTCCACGGCCTTGACCGCATCCATCGCCGATCCGCCGGTGGTGGTCACGTCCTCCAGGATGATGACGTGCTTGCCGGCGATGTCGGCGCCGTCGATGCGCTTCTTCGTGCCGTGATCCTTGACGGCCTTGCGCACGAAAAAGCCGTGGAGGCGGCGGTCGAAATCGAGGCTCCGCATTGCGACAGGGGCGATGAGCGGGACCGCGCCCATCTCCAGCCCGCCCACGCAGTCTGCCTTAACATCTTGAATTTCCTGAAGAATGAGCTCTGCCATCAGCGCGGCGCCGTCGGGATCGAGCATCGCCGGCTTCATGTCGAAATAAAAATCGCTCTCGCGCCCCGAGGCGAGCACCACGCGGCCGCGCCGGAACGCGCGCTCCTTGAGCAGCGCAAAAAGCTTGGTCCGCAACTCGACGGTGTTGGCGCGCTCCTTCATGCCATACCTCGCTCTTCGCGACATGCTTACAACGCCGCGCGCCTTCGTCAAACCTTCGAGGTGAGCGAGAGCACGAGACGCTCGGCGAAGGCGCCTGCAAGATCGGGCGAAAGGCGCGAGCGCTTGATCGCTTCCTGAATCAGGGGCAGCGCTCTTGCCAGGCGCGCAGCTCCCCATTTGCGGCAGCGGACAAGGAAGGCCTCCTCGCGCGTCCGTGGACGCGGCGGAGGCTTCAGCGAACGGAGCGCCTCCTCGGGCGGTCGTCCGCTCGCGACCGCTGCAGCCACGCGATGGAGCTGAATGAAATGGCGGCCGAGCGCAGACAGCGCGGCACCCTTGTCCGTGCCCGACGCGACAAGCCGTTGAAGCTCCGACAGCGCCGCCTTCGCGTCGCCGCCGCTCGTGGCATAAACGAAATTTTCGAGTGCGGTCTCGGCGGCGTCGCCGACGATGGCTTCGACGTCGTCGTGGTTGACGGCCCCCGCCCCTTGCGCATAGAGCGCGAGCTTGACGACTTCCGCGCGCGACAAGGCCTGGTCGGCGCCGAGCCGCGTCATCAGATAGTCGCGCGTTTCGCGGTCGATGCTGAGACCGGCATCGCCGAGCTCGGCTTCGATCAGCGCTGACAGGTCGCGCGCGTCGCTGTAGCACGGAAGCGCCGCGGCGCTTTTGTGAGCCTCGAAGGCTTTGCGCAAGGCAGAGTCGGGACGAAGATTGCCCGCTTCCACGATCAGGACGTTTGCGAAACTCTCCGCAAGCAAAATCTTGAGCGCGGGTACATCGAGCTTCGGCCCGGCCGCGACGCGCACGACGCTCTGCTCGGCGAACATCGGTACGGTCCGTAGCTCGACCTCGATCCGCGCCGGGTCCTCGGCGAGATCGCGGTCGTCGAGGCGAACGATCTCGGTCGCTCCCCGCCCCCGACGCGCGAAGACTTGCGCAAGCGCGTCGGCGCGTTCGGCCACGAGCCCGGCGTCGGGCCCGTACACGAGCACGGCGCGGCAATCGGCCTTCGGCGCCTTGACGAAGCTCGCGACGGCTGGCGATTTGTAGACGACCATGCGCGTGAAGCGGCTGCGGTTAGACGAGGGTGACGACAGCGAAAGGACTAAGCGGCGTTGCTGAGATGCGCCGCGACCTGGGTCCTGATGCTCTCCGACACCGTACGGGCGGCGCGGTTCTCGGCGTCGTAGCGGGCGCGCACGTTAGCGAAGATTTCCTGGAAGCGATTATAGGGCGCCCGCGAGATTGCCTTGCCTTGGTACACGACCACGCCCTTCGAAGCGTCGATGAGTTTGAACGTCGCGTCGAGTTGGTACACTTGCCCGGTCGCGTCGCCGGTAATCTGCACCAGCTGATCGGTGACGCTTTCCTTGACGGCGATGTCGAGCCGGTAGCGGGTCGGGCCCGCAGTGCCCCCGCCGGTATTGGCGAAGATCAGCTCGTTGCGCAGCCTCTGGCCGACGCGGCCCGGGATGGGCGCGACGTCGATCCCGGCCATGACCTCCGAAATCCTGGCGCCACCGGCCGTGCTCCCGCCGTAGAGGGGCTGGAAGCCGCAGCCGGCCAGCGCGAGCGCTCCAAGCCCGGCGAGCAGCGAGGCCAAAACGGCAAGGCTACGCCACCACATTGACGATCCTCTGCGGCACGACCACCACCTTCTTGATTTTGCGTCCCCCGACGGCGCGAACCACATTTTCGAGCTTTAGCGCCGCTGCTTCAATATCTTCCTTTGCGGCGTCCCGCGCAATCGTCAATTCGTCCCGCCTTTTGCCATTGACCTGGACCGCAATTGTGACGGTTTCCTCAAGCAAAAGGGCCTTTTCCGGGGCCGGCCAGGGCTCCTCGGCGAGGAGCGTCTCATGGCCAAGCTCAGCCCAGCATTCCTCGGCCAGGTGGGGGATCATGGGGGAGGCGATTCGGGCAAGGAGCTCCGCGGCCTCCCGCAAGGCATAGGCCTGGTCGGGGGCAGGGTGTGGCCCGGCGCTTTGCAAGCCTGAGGAGAGGGCATTGGCGAGCTCGTGGATCTGGGCGACGGCGGTATTGAAACGAAGCTTCTCGATGGCGGCCGTCACCGCCGCGAGGCTGCGGTGAGCGGCGCGGCGAAGCGCCTCGGCCCCCGGGCCGAACTTTGCGGGCTTCGCGCCCGAAGGCGGGGCGCCCTTGGCCGCGGCCTCCCTGACCAGCCGCCACATCCGCTGGAGGAAGCGGTGCGCGCCCTCGACGCCCGCTTCCGACCATTCGATGTCGCGTTCGGGCGGCGTGTCGGACAGCATGAACCAGCGCGCGGTGTCGGCCCCATAGGCGGAAATGATGGTTTCGGGATCGACCACGTTCTTCTTCGACTTCGACATCGACTCGATGGCGCCAACGGTCACCGGCTCGCCCGTCTTTGCATGCACCGCCTCTCCGTCTTTGCGGCTCACCTCCTCGGGCAGCAGCCATTTTCCGTGTACGTCCTTATAGGTCTCGTGCGTCACCATGCCCTGCGTGAACAGGCCGCGGAACGGTTCGTCCATGGCCACGTGTCCGGTCTTGTGCATGGCGCGAGTAAAGAAGCGCGCGTAGAGCAGATGCAGGATCGCGTGCTCCACGCCGCCGATATACTGATCGACGGGAAGCCAGTGTCGAGTCGCCGCAAGATCGGTTGGCTCGTGCGATTTCGGCGCACAGAAGCGCACGAAATACCAAGACGAATCGACGAACGTATCCATCGTGTCGGTCTCGCGCATAGCCTTGCCGCCGCATTGCGGACAGCTGACGTGCTTCCATTTCGGATGGTGGTCGAGAGGATTGCCGGGTCTGTCGAAGCTCACATCTTCGGGAAGCTTCACGGGGAGATCGCTCTCGGGCACCGGCACGATCCCGCATGACGGACAATGGATCATCGGGATCGGGCAGCCCCAATAGCGCTGCCGCGAAATGCCCCAGTCGCGCAAGCGATACTGAACCTGGCGGTCGCCGACAGGCTTGCCCTTGAGTTTTTTCTTGGTGAGACGTTCGGCGACGGCGTCTTTCGCTGCCGCGACGTCGAGACCGTCGAGGAAGCTCGAATTGATCAGGAGGCCGTCGCCGGTATAGGCCTCTTCGCAGATCGCGAAGCGCTTTGGATTTTCGCCAGGCGGCAGCACGACGGGAAGGACGGGAAGCCCCTCGGCGCGCGCGAATTCGAGGTCGCGCTGATCGTGCGCCGGGCAGCCGAAGATGGCGCCCGTGCCGTACTCCATGACGATGAAATTGGCGATGAAGACGGGAAGCGTAGCCCCTTCGATCAACGGGTGACGCACGCGCAGGCCCGTATCGAAACCCTTCTTCTCTTGCGTCTCGATCTCTGCCGCGCTCGTGCCGTGACGATGGCATTCGTCGATGAAGGCGCCGGCCTCCGCATTCGTTTCCGCAATCGCTTTGGCGAGCGGATGATCGGGCGCAATCGCAAGGAAGCTTGCGCCGAACAGCGTGTCGGGGCGCGTCGTGAACACCTCAAGCACGTCATGACCTTCGGGCGGCGCGCCTTCGACGGCGAAGCGGACGAGAAGTCCCTCCGAGCGGCCGATCCAGTTCGCCTGCATCAGCCGGACCTTGTCCGGCCAGCGCTCGAGGCGGTCGAGCGCTCGAAGCAGATCCTCGGCGTAGCGGGTGATCTTGAACACCCATTCCGGCTGCTCGCGCTGCTCGACGAGCGCGCCCGAGCGCCAGCCGCGCCCGTCGATCACCTGCTCGTTGGCGAGCACGGTCTGGTCGATCGGATCCCAATTGACTTTGCGCGTCTTGCGGTCGACGAGACCCGCCTTGAGGAGATCGAGGAACAGGCGCTGCTGCTGGTGGTAGTAGTCGAGGTCGCAGGTGGCGAACTCGCGCGTCCAATCGATCGACAGCCCGAGGCGCTTGAGCTGGCCGCGCATGACGGCGATGTTGTCGTAGGTCGATTTGGCGGGATGAATGCCGCGCTCGAAAGCCGCGTTCTCCGCCGGCAGACCGAACGCATCCCAGCCCATGGGATGCAGTACGTTGTGGCCCTTGGCGTGCATATAGCGGGCGACGACGTCGCCCATGGTGTAGTTCCGCACATGGCCCATGTGGATGCGGCCGGATGGGTAGGGGAACATTTCAAGAACGTAATATTTCGGCCGTCGGTCGTCCTCCGACCCGCGGAAGAGACCGCGCTCGTCCCAGACAGCCTGCCAATGCCTCTCTCGTCTCAGTGCGTCGTAGCGTTCCGCCGCCATAGGTCTCGCTCGTCTCGTTTGTGCATGCGGAATGAACCAGAATGGCGAGAGCGGTCAAGTTACGCGCGTCCTCAAGCCTTGCTAGATAGTGGATATGGGATCGGACCCTCTTGACCCCGTCCACGTCTCGGAGCGCCTCGCGCTCGTGCGTCAGGAAATCGCGCTTGCCGCCGAGGCCGCGGGCCGCGCGCCCCACGCGGTCAATCTGGTCGCGGTGACGAAGACGGTGGCGGCGCCCGTCATCGCCGAAGCGGTCGCGGCGGGCCAGCGTTGCTTCGGCGAAAACCGCGTGCAGGAAGCTCATGCCAAATGGCCGGCGTTGAAACAGAGCCATGCCGATATCGAGCTGCATCTGGTCGGGCCGCTGCAAACGAACAAGGTGCGCGAGGCCGTCGCCCTGTTCGATGTCATCGAGACCGTGGACCGGCCGAAGCTCGCGCGCGCGCTGGCCGAAGAAATGATGCGCTCCGGCAAACGCCCGCGCCTCTTCGTTCAGGTCAATACCGGCGAGGAGCCGCAGAAGGCGGGCGTGGTCCCGAGCGAAGCCGAGACTTTCATCGCGCTCTGCCGCGACACCTTCGGGCTCACCATCGCTGGGCTGATGTGCATTCCGCCCCTCGACGAGGAGCCGGCGATGCATTTCGCCCTGCTCGCCAAGATCGCCGAGAAGGCCGGTGTGACGGAATTGAGCATGGGCATGAGCGGCGATTTCGCCCGCGCGATTTCCTTCGGCGCCACCTATGTGCGGATCGGCACCGCGATCTTCGGCCCGCGCGACGAATGAGTCAGACGCTCACCACGATCGCCGAGCGCGGGCGCACATGCGCAAGCAGCATCGTGAGGTCGTGGCGCGAAAGCGCGATGCAGCCGTCGGTCGGCGTGAAGCCGGGACGGGCGAGGTGAACGAAGATGGCGCTGCCTTTCCCCTTGACGCGCGGCACGTCGTTATAGCCGAGCACGAGCACGAGATCGTAGAGGCGGTCGGCGCGCTTCAAGCCTTCGGCGCTCCGCCGCGACGGCAGCCTGACGAGACGGTTGTAGTTGCGATCGGCCGGATCGTCGCACCAGCCGTCATCGTCGCGGATGGCACGCACGGGAAGGCGCGTCCGCGGTCGTGCCACGCGGTCGGCGCGGTAGAGGACGTGGCGAACGGCAAACCGCCCGAGCGGGGTTCCGCCATCGCCTTCGCGCTTAATTGACCGAATGCCCGTGCGGCCGAGCGCCGCCGGTCTCACGCCATGTCCGAGCACGATCCGCGCCTGCCAGCGGAATCTCGGCGCGGGCCTGACGAAGACCGATCGGGGTCGCTTAACCCTCATGATTCAGACCTTCTACGCGCCGGTGGGGCTTCGCGACAGGCTTGTCCAGCGGCTTTGCCCCCCTTACAACTCGGGACGAAACAGGCTCGAGGCACCATGAGCAACGCCCGCAAGATCCTCATCATCGACGATGACGACGAGCTGCGCGAGTCCTTGAGCGAGCAGCTAAGCCTGCATGAGGAGTTCGATACCGTCCTGGCGGCGACGGCGTCCGAGGGCGTGAAGCAGGCGCGTAGCGGCCATATCGACCTCGTTCTTCTCGATGTCGGACTCCCCGACCTCGACGGGCGCGAAGCGTGCAAGCTGCTCCGCCGCGGTGGCTTCAAGGGCCCTGTCGTCATGCTGACGGCGCAAACGTCCGACGCCGACACGATCCTGGGGCTCGAATCGGGGGCCAACGACTACATCACCAAGCCTTTCCGCCTCGGCGTGTTGCTGGCCCGGATCCGCGCGCAGCTCAGGCAGCATGAGCAGAGCGAGGACGCGGTCTTCGCCATCGGTCCTTACACGTTCAAGCCTGCCGCCAAGCTTCTGGTCGACGGAGCGGGCGCGAAGATCAGGCTGACGGAAAAGGAGACCTCGATCCTGAAATATCTCTATCGCGCGGGCGAGCGGGTCGTGACCCGCGACGTGCTCCTGCATGAAGTGTGGGGCTACAATGCCGGCGTCACCACGCACACGCTCGAAACGCATATCTACCGTTTGCGGCAGAAGATCGAGAAGGACCCGTCACAGGCCGAGCTGCTGATCACCGAGACCGGCGGTTACAAGCTCGTCCCGTAGCCAGCCGCGGCGAACAATCACTCAATCACGAAGTCGGCGAGAACCGGCACATGATCCGATGTGCGCGGCCAGTCACGCGTTGCGTCGAGGACCGTCATCGAGCGCGCCGTGCCGTCGAGTGAAGGCGTCGTCCAAACATGGTCCAGGCGCCGGCCGCGATTGGAGGCGCGCCAGTCGCGATTGCGGTAGCTCCACCAGGTGAACAGCTTCTCCTCGGCGGGAACGTGCCGGCGCATCACGTCAACCCAGCCTTGCGACGCCTGGACACGCTCGAGGCACTCGACCTCAGCCGGCGTGTGGCTCACCACTTTGAGCAGCTGACGGTGCGACCACACATCGGTCGGAAGCGGCGCGACGTTGAGATCGCCGACCATGATCATGCGGCTCTGGCGCTTTCCGCGCATGCCTTCGAACCAGCAGGCGAGCGCCTCGAGGAATTCGAGCTTGTGGCGGAACCTGTCGTTGAGCGCCGGGTCGGGGATGTCGCCGCCGGCAGGCACATAGACATTGTGCAGCAGAATCGGCTGCGCGCCCGCGCCGTCGATCGCGATGGAGAGATGGCGCGCGTGACCGCGCCCGCAAATATCGCGCCGCTCTTTCAGCGTGAACGGGATGCGGGAGAGCGTGGCGACGCCGTGATACCCCTTTTGGCCCGCGACCGCGATATGGGGAAAGCCGAGCGCGCGAAGCTCGCGCGCGGGAAAGTGCCCCTCGATGCATTTGATCTCTTGCAGGCAGAGGAAATCGGGCCGGTGGGCTCTCACGAAGCGGCGCACGAGATCGAGTCGGAGTCTGACGGAGTTGATGTTCCAGGTGGCGAGACGGAAGCGCATGGGCCGAAGGATCGGTTTGCACGCGGGCAAAAGCAAGCGAGCCCCTTGCCGCGTCCACACGTCGCGCGAAGGTGCGGCAGCTCATAAAGAAGAAGCCCCGGAGACGGGGGGACTCGGGGCTTCTCCGGTTCCGTATGGGGGGAACCTGTGACGGGGGAGGGAAACCCCGCCACTGCAACCTAAATAGCCGGTGACGGGGCCATTTCAACCCCCTCCAAGTAAGTTGCAAGTATTCGATGGCCTTAAGGATGCGATGCCTTCAAGGTTGCGCCGTTCAATTCGTCCAGAGACTGACGGATGACGGCGACGCTTCCCTGCAAAGCGAGCGCCGCCCTGGCGGCCGCAACGATCACGTCGGGCCATAGGGTGCCTGTCCCGAACACGCCGAGCGCCGCCGCCAAGACCGCGAGATTGCCGAGCACGTCGTTGCGCGAGCAGATCCAGGCCGAACGAAGGTTCGCTTCCGACTCGCGGAACCGGTAGAGCAAGCCGAGAACGAGGCCGTTTGCAGCGAGCGCAAGCGCTCCGATCCCGCCCATGAGAAGAGGCTCGGGCACGCGGCCGACGACGATGTGCCACACGGTCTCGCCAATAACCCAAAGGCCGAGCAAGGCCATGGTTGCCCCCTTCAACAGGGCGGCTCTTGCGCGCCAGCTCAGCGCAAGGCCGAGCACGGCCAGGCTGATGGCGTAGTTGAACGTGTCGCCGAGAAAGTCGAGCGCGTCGGCGTGAAGGCTGACGGACCCCGCGATGACGCCGGCGACGATTTCGGTGAGGAACATCCCCGCGTTGATGGCGAGGGCCGCCCACAAGACGGGGCGAGCCGATATCGGCGGCTTATGATCGCAGCACTGCGCACCCACGGCTAACGCTATCTCAAACGCCTTGGGTCAACCAACAGGCCAAAAGACGAGAAGGCAAAGAAGCCGGCTAAGCGGTCTTCTTAGTGTCTGGCACGCCCCACTGGTCAACGAGGGCTTTGGCCTGTTCCAAGTCCGTTGCTAGGCGCGTCCAGGTTTTCGCGAGTTCCTCGAACCTTGCCTTGGTCAGTGCAGACGGGGAGGTCGCCGCGATCTCCAAGCATCGCTTGGCGTGCCCACGGCACTGTTTCGGATCACCGGGCATGTGACTCTCCTACGACTTTCACACGCCAAGATTCGATTCCGCAAACAAGGTCCTACGTCAAGGGGCTGATCGTGCGGTGCGAAAGAAGAAGCCCCGGCCAAGGTGGGTCGACCGGGGCTTCCCCAACCAAAGGAGTGATCGCAGGGACGATCACACCGCAACCCTGATAGCACAACCCCGGCCAAGTGAGCCGGGGTTTTTGGCTTAGCCATCGCGCCCTCCATCGTTTCAACCGAGGGTTAGGATGGCATGGGTTGGGAAGTACAATATCGCCAAAGAAAAGGCGCCCAACCGCTGCGCGTGGTTGGGCGCCAGAAGCGCGTTTTCGCGCGCGTGCCGGGAGGGAAGCCGGCACGAGCGAACCACATCTTCGGCTAGACGGGGGGCACTACCGATGAAAAGCGATGTGGTCCGCTTCTAGAACCAACAAATATGTAGATCGGCGGGCGATTTCAACGCCCGTCGGCCGAAAAATTTAACGAGACGTAAAGAACG
>DASUQP010000040.1:0-2103 GCA_036280475.1 Methyloceanibacter sp.
CTCCCGCATCGGGCCTATCCTTCCTGCAACTTGCGAATCCAGGGGAGGCTAAATTGCCGCAAGGTTTCCGCCTCAAACGGTAGACTTCTTGTCGCTAGAAATCCAGCGGACCGGGACGTCGCGGTGCGGCCGCCGCAAATCATTGTTGGTAACGGCGGCGTAAAGGCGAGCAAAGACCTGGGCGAAGGACCCTTCACTGCCATGACGGGCGCTAGGCCGTCAAAGGGCACGCCCTCGCTGCGGTACGGCTTCACCATGATCCCCGAGATCGATTCGGAGGGTGCCTGGAACAGCCAGGTCATCGATGCGATTCCCGGTGACACGGGTCGCCAACTGTCGGCAGCCGATCGTGGAGGGGAGCCTTGTCGCGCCTCCCGTTGAAACGCGCCGCCACGAGCCGCTCGTCTCGGTCGCCTTCTGGCCACCGGAGGCGCCCTCCACTTTTAACCTACAAGAGTAAAGAGTCGCTTGAACGCCGAACCAAGGCGGCTCCTATTCGGCTTCAAGAGCTCCGGGGGCATGGTGACTTGGCGAGCCGCTTGCTCGTTCTTTTCCGCTAATCGAGCGAGTATGCGGACACAGTTTGCCTTCCGTGCAAACGCCGCTTGCTGCTCCAGCGGGATGAGGCAGTCCCCTGCCGCTTTCTCATAAGCCGCCGCGAGTTGAACGTGTTCTTCTGCCGTGAGCGCCATCGCCCGAATCATCCATCATGGCGGTTAAGGCGCGGTTACGCTGACGACGCTCGGGGTTTGGACTATCCAAGGTCATGCCATCCCAATGAAAGTCGCCGCAGCAAGCACTCTACACACTTGGGGCGTGGTCGTGGGTTCGCTACAGTTCGGCCTCTGATGCCGCAACCCGGAGGGACCTAATGCCGCGTCTCGTTCTTAAACTCGTCGTGTTCGCTTGCATGCATCATGGCGCGGCCATCATCGGCGGAAACGCGCTTGCGGCGGGTACCGAGCTATCCAGCTGCCTCGATGCCGCGACGATCCTCGGCGCCGGAGGCGATGTCAGCGACCAGGAGCTCACGGCGGCTCAAGGGGCCTGCACGCGGCTCAAGCAATCCTCAACCGACAGGGATACCCTCGCGCGGGTCAAGGCGGCGGCCGAGACGATCGACGAGGAAGTCCAGCGCCGCGGGGGTTCGGCCCGCTGACCGCAGGTTGGAAAATCGCGATGAAGCGCCCGCTAGACCGACCACGGCCCGAGCCGGTCGGCCGGGTTCCATGGCATCTCGCGGAAAGCCGTGTAGGCGGCGCGCCATCGCGCCGGAATCCACCGGCGGAACGCGAGAGCGATGCGGCGGAGCGGCGCTGCGCTCGCCTGGTGGCCCTCGCTTTGGACCACGAGCGCTCCCGACTGGCGCGCATGTTTCTCCAGCCATTTGGGTCCAGGCCCGCGCATATAGTGCAGCTCAGGCCGGTAGCGATCCGTCAGATATCGCATCTCTCAATCCCCGAAGCCCCCCTCGCCGGCCCGACTCGAGCCGGCGCGTTCACCCGAGAGTGGGCGCAAGGTCGTTGCCAACGGGTTTATTCCTGCGATGGACGCGCGTTTCTCTCGGCCCAAGGTTAATCGACGGTACCTTTGGCGCTCGCGCGCCCGCGCGCGCAACCTGTGGCCGCGAACAGCGATCGTTTGCGTGAAGGACCCGTTATCGGCTAGGCAAGACGGCTTCAAATCGGGATGTAACAGCGATGGTTATGAACACGCGCCGCCGGGCGCTCGGGCTTCTTGTCGGTGCTGCGGCCGCCCTGCGGTTTCCGCGTCTACCCCGTGCCGCCGCCGCCGAGAAGGACTGCTTCGACTCGAAAACGTTCGGACCCTGGAAGGCGCAGGCGAGCGACACGCAAGCAGGCGCCCGCATCAACGCGGTGCCATTCACCAATGACGCGTGCGATCTGCGCATCGAGATTCAGGTCGCGGCGAGTTTCGAGGGTAAGATCGTCGTCTACGGCGATCCGGAAAAGACGCGCCTGCCCAAGAAAGTCCTCATCAATGCCGACAACCGCTTGATCGCCTGGAGCCAGGACGGCAAGGAGGCGGTGAACGAGCCGCTTTGCGGCAACTGCACCGACATTTTCGACGACAAGGTGAGCA
>DASUQP010000041.1:0-14675 GCA_036280475.1 Methyloceanibacter sp.
GCGCTTTGTGATAATGCGCCGTTAATCACGCCTTGGGCGGTGGGACGACCCGAATATGCAGTTCCTTCAACTGCTTAGGTGACACCTCGGACGGCGCCCCCATCATCAGGTCCTCGGCTTGCTGATTCATCGGGAACATCACCACCTGGCGCAGATTTTCCTCGCCGCAGAGCAGCATCACCATGCGGTCGATGCCGGGCGCGATGCCGCCATGCGGCGGGGCGCCATATTGCAGGGCGCGCAACATGCCGCCGAAGCGCTTCTCCAGCTCCTCCCTTGGATAGCCTGCAATGGCGAACGCCTTCTCCATGATCTCGGGCTTGTGGTTCCGGATCGCGCCCGAGGAGAGTTCGACGCCGTTGCAGACGACATCATACTGATAGGCGAGAATGTCGAGCGGGTCCTTCGTTTCGAGCGCCTCGAGCCCCCCCTGCGGCATCGAGAAGGGATTGTGCGAGAAGTCGATCCGCCCTTCCTCCTGGTTCCACTCATACATCGGAAAGTCGACGACCCAGCAAAACTCGAACCGGTCCGTTGTGGTGAGCTTGAGCTCTGTGCCGACCTTCACCCGCGCGCGGGCAGCGAAATCGGCAAACTCGCCCGGCAATCCCGCCACGAAGAAAACCGCGTCGCCGTCGGCGAGGCCAAGCTCGGCCTTGATGGCGGCGGTCCGTTCCGGCCCGATATTCTTGGCGATGGGTCCCGCCCCTTCTCCGTCGCGGAAGAAAACATAGCCGAGGCCCGGCTGGTCTTCCTCCTGCGCCCACGCATTGAGCCGGTCGCAGACGGCGCGCGACCCGCCGCCTTTTCCCGGGATCGCCCACACGCGCGCATTGACGTCCATGTCGAGCATGCCGGCGAACACCTTGAAACCCGAGCCGCGAAAATGCTCGGTTACGTCGTGCATCTCGATCGGGTTGCGCAGATCCGGCTTGTCCGTGCCGTATTTGCGCATCGCCTCGGCGTAAGGGATGCGCGGGAATTTCTTGGTGACGGGCTTGCCGCCGCCGAACTCCTCGAACAGGCCGCGCAGGATCGGCTCCACCGTCTCGAACACGTCTTCCTGAGTGACGAAGCTCATTTCCAGGTCGAGCTGGTAGAACTCGCCGGGCGACCGGTCGGCCCGGGCGTCCTCGTCGCGGAAACAGGGTGCGATCTGGAAGTAGCGGTCGAAGCCCGCGATCATGATCAGCTGCTTGAATTGCTGCGGCGCCTGCGGCAGGGCGTAGAACTTGCCGGGATGGACCCGGCTCGGCACGAGGTAGTCGCGCGCGCCTTCGGGCGACGACGCGGTGAGGATCGGCGTCTGAAATTCGGTGAAGCCCGCCTCGCGCATGCGATTGCGCAGCGACCAGATGATCGCCTGCCGCTTCATGATGTTCGCGTGAAGCGTTTCCCGGCGAAGATCGAGGAAGCGGTATTTGAGCCGCGTCTCCTCGGGATAGTCCGGCTCGCCGAATACCGGCAGCGGCAGCTCCTTCGCTTCCGACAGCACATCGAGACTCGCGATCCTGACTTCGACCGCGCCGGTCGGCAGATTGGGATTGACCGTCTCAGGCGTGCGCGCAACCACCTCGCCCTCGACCCGCACCACCCATTCGGGCTTCAGTTTCTCTGCGACAGCGAAGGCCGGCGATTGCGGATCGGCGACGGCCTGGGTCAGGCCATGATGATCGCGGAGGTCGATGAAAAGCAGCCCGCCATGGTCGCGCACCCGGTGCACCCAGCCCGAGAGACGGACGGTCTTGCCGACGTCACCTTTGCGAAGCGCGCCGCAATTGTGAGTGCGATAGAGATGCATGAGCGGGATCGGAGCGGGTTGCGCCCGGAAGGAATAGAAAGCGCCGCGGAACAGCGCATGGGAGGCCTTGGTTGTCAAGGCGAGCGGGGCCTGCGGAAAGAGCACAGGGCGGCGGATTGACCCGATTTTTTGCGCCGTCGCACCCTTGGCCTCGCGCGTGGGCTTGGGCTATACCCGCCTCGATGAACCTGATCTCCAAAACCGACGAACTCGCCGACGCCTGTGCCCGTTTGGGGGGTGCCTCCTATATCGCCATCGACACCGAGTTCATACGCGAGCAGACCTTCTGGCCGCGGCTCTGCCTGATCCAGATCGCCTCGGACGGAACCGAGCTCCTCATCGACAGCCTCGCGCCCGGTCTCGACCTCGCGCCCTTCTTCGACTTGATGGTCTCCGAACGCGTGCTCAAGGTCTTTCACTCGGCGCGCCAAGACATCGAAATCGTCCATCATTTGGCCGGCGTCATCCCCCACCCGATCTTCGACACCCAGGTCGCGGCCATGGTGTGCGGCTTCGGCGAGGCGGTGAGCTACGCGATGCTGGTGAAGCGGCTCTTGAACCGCAATTTGGACAAGACCTCGCGCTTCACCGATTGGAGCCGGCGCCCGCTCTCCGAGCGCCAGCTCACTTACGCGCTCGGCGACGTCGTCCATCTCCGCGATCTCTACCCCAAGCTCCGGGCGCAGCTCGACAAATCCGAGCGGGCGAGCTGGCTAAACGAAGAGATGGCCGTCTTGACCGACCCCGCCACCTACGAGCTTCATCCCGAGCATGCCTGGAGGCGGCTCAAGATGCGCACCAAGACGCCGAAGTCCCTTGCCGTGCTCATGGAGCTTGCCGCCTGGCGCGAACGCGAGGCGCAAACACAAGACGTTCCCCGGGCGCGCATCCTGAAGGACGAGGCGCTCTACGACATTGCGAGCCAAGCGCCCCGCACGATGGAAGATCTCGGGTCGTTGCGCACGCTGCATAACGGCTTTGCCCGCTCCATGCGCGGCCGCGCCGTGCTCGAAGCGGTCGGGCGCGGGCTCGAGCGCGATCCCAAGACCATCCCGCCGATCGAGCGCGGCGAGCCGATGCCGCCGGAAGCCCAGGCCGTGGTCGATCTGTTGCGGGTGCTGCTGAAAGCGCGGGCCGGCAGCCATGGCGTGGCTCCCAAGCTCATTGCCACAAGCGAAGAACTCGAAGAGATCGCGCGCTCGGAGGGCGCCGACGCGCCGGTCTTGCGCGGCTGGCGCAAGAAACTGTTCGGCGACGATGCGCTGGCGCTGAAGCGCGGCGAGCTTGCGCTCGTCATCAAGAAAGGCGAGGTCGCCGTGATTGCGCCAAAGGGCAGCCCCGATCCGCTAGCGGCGGAAAAGCCAAAGGACCAAGGCTAGCGTCACGCTGATCAAGACGGCCGTGGTGATCGGCAGGTAGACCACCACGCCGCCCCGGTCGATGATGATATCGCCGGGAAGACGCCCGAGCCCATAGCGCACGCTGAGAAAAGTGATCGCCGCGACCGCCAGAAGAAAGAGGAGTGTGGCACCGATCGACTTCATCAACCACCCTCTCGGCCGCGCGTGATCCGCATCCTGACCGTGGCGCGGAGATCGGGCGGCAAGTCTTCGAGCGCGTCGAGCAAGCTTTTGAGCTCGGCCCTGAGGCCATGGATCTGGTCGATCAGGTTGAGCAGGACCGGCACGTCGTCTTCATCAAAGCCAAGCTCGTCTTCGAGATTGCAGATGAGGGCCGCGCGCGCGAGATCGGCCTCTGAATAGCTCTGCGCCGCTTGATCGGCCGGCTTGATCCAGCCTTGCGCCACCCACACTCTGAGCCGGGTCACGGTCAGGCGCTGCACGCGGGTGAGGAGATCGCGCTCGGTCAGCATCATGCCTGCTCCTTGAGCTTGCGGCGTGGATCGTAGCTGTGACCTTGCCGCCACCTTTCCGCGAAGCTCTTGAGGTCCTCGTCGATCCGCTCGGGCAGCACCACGCTCAGCTTGACGAGCTGATCGCCGGCCGCCCCCTTCGCTTTCACGCCGCGGCCTTTCAGTCTCAGCGTCTGGCCGCTATTCGCCCCCGGGGGCACGGTGACAGACACGCGGCCGCCGATGGTCGGCACCTCGACCTTGCCGCCGAGCACCGCCTCGTCGAGAGTGATCGGCACGTCGACGACGATGTCGTCGCCCTCGCGCTTGAACACCGCATGCGGTCTCACCGCGATCTCGATCAGCGCATCGCCCGGCTCGCCTTCGCCGAGTCCCGGGCCCCCTTTGCCTTTCAGCCTGAGCACTTGGCCATCGGTGACGCCGGGCGGAATGGTGACGTCGAGCGTGCCGCCGTCGGGGAGCGTGATCCGCGTCTTGGTGCCGTTCACCGCGTCGAGGAATCCGACCTCCAGCCGAATTTGCGCGTCCTGTCCGCGCATGGAGAAGCGCCGCCCGCCGGCACGCCCGCGCATCCCGCCCCCCTCGCCGAACAGATCGCCGAAGAGATCGCTGAAGGCGCCGATATCCTCGTAGCCCGCTGTCGAGCGGTAGCGGGCGCCTTCCGCGCCGCCGGCATATTCGCGGTAATAGCGCTGCTGCGGCGTCTCCTGTCCGGATGCGTCGATCTCGCCGCGGTCGTAGCGGCCGCGCTTCTCCTCGTCGCCGAGGATGTCGTAGGCCGCGGTGATCTGCTTGAACCGCTCCTCGGCCGACTTGTCGCCGGGATTGAGGTCGGGATGAAGCTTCTTGGCGAGCTTGCGATAGGCCTTGGTGATATCCTCGGCCTTCGCGGTCTTGGCGACGCCGAGTACGGAGTAGAGATCTTCTGCCATCGATAAATCCAGGGCTGGATTGAAACGCAGGAGTCAAGTCCAGGTTCAGCTTGCCGCGCGCTGCCATGACGAGCCGGCCCTGATCTCCGCCTCGCGATCGAGCAGTCCGGCCAGCACCTTGAACCGGCGCTCGACCCGCTCGCCTTCGAGATTGGAATAGGGATCGGGCAAGGTCCACACCAGCCTGTTTCCCTCGTAGGCGATCGGCGTATTGGTCAGCACGCCGGGCATCGCGGCCGAGACCATGTGCGCGGCGCGGAAGGCCGCGCCCAGGATGCGCGCCCGTTTCAGCATATCCTTGTCGACGAGCTCGATCATTCTTTGGCTCGCCTCGTCTTTGACCAGACCCTCATTGCGGTAATAGACGCTGAGGGCGAGGAAGGCGCGGCCGGGGTGATCGACCCCGACAAAAGTGCTGTGCGCCACCAGATTGAGACTTTGGATGCCGCGATAGTCCGGATGCGCCCGCCAGCCGACATCGGAGAGGAGGCAGGCCGCGTGCCGCAGCCGCCTCTGCTCCGGCGTCTCGGATGGCCCCGGCGCCCGGAACAACGCATCGGTCCAGAAACATAGCTCATAGGCGCTGTCGAGAGAGCGCGACCGCCTGCGCGCAATATCGCCGCAGGCCGCGATCAGAGGATCTTTGCGCTTCTCGTCTTCGCTTAGCAGACTGTACAGCAGGCCTTCGCGGATACCGAACACCGACACCACGACGGAGCGCGGCTTCATCTGCTTGATGAGCCGCTCCAGCACGAGCGCGCCGTAGGGAAGGGTCTCGCGCCGCGCGCTGGAGATATCGCGGATGCCGGCGAGCGAGCTCTGCGACTGGTGATCGAGCAGCGCGGCGAATCTGAGCGCGTCGTCGGCGTTGATCCGGTAGTTGTGCATGACGCTCAAGGGATAGTTGGTCTGCGTCATGTGAAGCCGCGCCAGCGCCCGCCACGTCCCGCCGATGGAATAGAAGTCGCGGCCTCGGCCCTTCTCGAGCCATTCGACCTGGGCAAGCTCGGCGTCGACGATTTCCCGCGCCTTCTTCAGGCTGCCGCCCGCGGCGTCGATCAGCCGCAGCCCGCCGAGCGGCAGGGTGGCGGCATCTCCGAGCCTGCCGCCCCTCACGTCGATCAACTCAAGGCTGCCGCCGCCCAAGTCGCCGGCAAAGCCGTCTGCGGCATGGATTCCGGACACGACGCCGAGGCCCGCGAGCTCGGCTTCCCGGGTCCCCGACAGCACCGTGATATCCCGCCCGAGGATGCGCTCGGCCTGGGCAATGAATTCCGGTCCATTGGCGGCCTCGCGCGCCGCGGCCGTCGCGATCACCTCGATCCGGCCCACGCCAAGCTGGTCGCTGAGAGCGCGGAAACGGCGCAAGGCCCGGAGCGCGCGCTCCACGGCCTCGGGCGCGAGCTTGCCGGTCGACGCGAGCGCGCGGCCAAGGCCGCAAAGAATCTTTTCGTTGAAGATCGGCGTCGGCGCCCGCCCCGTATTCTCATAGACGATGAGACGGACCGAGTTCGAGCCGATATCGACCACCGCGATGGGGGCCAGCTCAGGGGTTGGAACCATGGCGGCGGAGGGGCGCTTATCCCGTCTCGGCTTGGCGCGTGAAGCGCGGCGGCATGTGCTCGGTGAGAGACGTGCCGCGGCCGGACAGGCTCGGATTGGTCATGAAATAGTCTTGAGCACTGAAGGGCTCCTGGTCCTTTCCCGGCCGGATCCGTTCCGAACTTCCGTCGGGCTGCACCCGCCAGCTTTGCAGATTGTCCTTGAGATTCGTCACCATGATTTGGTCGAGAATCTGCTCGTGCACGGTTGGGTTGGTGATCGGCACCATGGCCTCCATGCGACGGTCGAGATTGCGCGGCATCATGTCGGCCGAGCTGATATAGACCACCGCCTTCCGATGCGGAAGGCCATGACCGGCCCCGAAGCAATAGATGCGGGAGTGCTCCAGGAAGCGTCCGACGATGCTCTTGACGTTGATCGTCTCCGACAGGCCGGGGACGCCGGGTCTCAAGCAGCAGATGCCGCGCACCACGAGGTCGATCTCGACCCCCGCCCGGCTCGCTTCGTAGAGCGCATCGATGATCGCGGCGTCGACGAGCGAGTTCATTTTCATCCAGATGGCGGCCGGCCGGCCCGCCTTGGCGTGATACATCTCTTCGCGGATATGGTCGAGAATGCGCGCCCTGAGGCCGTGCGGCGAAACCGCCATGGCCTCCAGCTCGGCCGGCTCGGCGTAGCCCGTCACGTAATTGAAGATGCGCGAGAGATCATGGCCGATGACGCGGTCGGCGGTGAAGAAAGACAGGTCGGTGTAAATCTTGGCGGTGACCGCGTGATAATTGCCCGTGCCCACGTGGCAATAGGTGACCAGCTCGCCGCGCTCGCGCCGCACGATCAGGCTCAGCTTGGCATGGGTCTTGAGCTCGATGAAGCCGTACACCACCTGGACGCCCGCGCTTTCCAAGTCGCGTGCCCATTTGATGTTGGCCTCCTCGTCGAAGCGGGCCTTGAGCTCGACGACCGCGGTCACGGACTTGCCCGCCTCCGCAGCCTCCTTGAGCGCCTCGATGATCGGCGAAGTCTTGCCGGTGCGGTAGAGCGTCCATTTGATCGCCACCACATCGGGGTCGGCCGCGGCCTGCTTCAGGAATTGCAGCACGACGTCGAACGACTCGTAAGGGTGATGGACGACGATGTCCTTCTTGCGGATGGCGGCGAAGCAATCGCCGTGATGCTCGCGGATGCGCTCGGGAAAGCGGCTGACGAAGGGCTGAAACTTGAGGTCGGGCCGGTCGGCGACGATCAGCTGATTGGTATCGGCAAGCCCGATCAGACCCTTCTGCACGAAGCTCTCGCGCTCGGAAACCTTCAGCTCCTGCATGACGAAGCGCTGAAGCCGCGACGGCATCGTCGCTTCCATTTCGAGCCTGATGACCGAGCCCCGGCGACGGCGCTTGAGCGCCGATTCGAACAGCCGAACCAGATCTTCGGCCTCTTCTTGCACTTCGATGTCGCTGTCGCGGAGTACGCGGAAGGCACCCTGGCTTCTCACCCGATAGCCCGGGAAGAGCCGCGAGACGAAGATGCCGACCACCGTCTCGAGCCTGATGAAGCGGATCGGTTCCCTTGTTTCGCCCTTGCTCGGCAAGCGGATGAAGCGGTCGAGTTGGGGCGGGATCGGCATGAGCGCGTGCATGGTCTTAAGCGACCCCTCGCGCACGAGCTCAAGCCCGAGCGTGAAGCCGAAATTCGGGATGAAGGGAAACGGATGGGCGGGATCGACCGCGATCGGGGTCAGCACCGGAAAAATATGGGCGAGGAAATGCTCCTCGAGCCACGAGCGCTCCGCCTCCGACAGCTGATCCGCGCTCAGCACATGAATGCCGGCCTCCGCCAGCAGCGCTTCGAGCGTGACCCAGTTTTCCTGCTGCTCCGCCGTCAGCTCCGCGACGGAGCGGTTGATGCGGTCGAGCTGCTCGACGGGGGTCAGTCCGTCGTCGCTTGGCGTCTCGATGCCGGCGAGCACCTGCCCGCGCAAACCGGCGACCCGCACCATGTAGAACTCGTCGAGATTCGAGGCCGAGATCGACAGAAAGCGCAGGCGCTCGAGCAAGGGGTGGCGCTCGTTCTCGGCTTCTTCGAGCACGCGCCGGTTGAACTGAAGCCAGGACAGCTCGCGGTTGAAGAAGCGCCTCGGCCCGAAGGCGGCGAGCCCCGGGCTCACATCCAGCCGTTCAACCTTCTCCGACAAACTCATCAGTAACCTCTTGCAACTAAACCTTTTTATCGCGACTGGGCGCCATCAGGTGCCGTGCGCGGCCCCAATCTAGGGCCAAGAACTGTATCACTTGCGTTACAGCGGGCGCCAATCGCCTCGCGTCTCAGTCGGACGGCCCCCGTCCGGCAAGCACTTCGCTCACCAGCTGGCGGCTGATCTTGCGCCCGGTGGCGAGCGCCGCGCGATCGACCGCTTCGACGGCAGCGGCGGCAGCCGCAAGCGAGCGGTCAACATGCAGCGAGAGATATGTAAGCACTTTCGGGTCGATATCGAGCTGCCTGTCGGCAAAATGCTTGAGCATGACGGTGCGGATCAGCGCCTCGTCGGGAGCCCCGATCTCGACCGCGGGCACGGCATTGAGGCGCGACAGCAGGTCCGGCAACGAAAGTTCCCAGCGGCTCGGTGCGCTGCGCGCCGTCAGCAGCACGAAGAGCCCCTTCTCACGCGCCAGATTGAGGAGATGAAAAAGCGCCTTCTCCTCATATGCGCCGCGATCCGCATCCTCCACGACGAGCGGCGTCCCCGTTCTCATCCCGTCGACGAAGTCCATGCGAAGCGTATCGGCATGGAGCGCCTTTGCCCGCGACAGGGCCTGCCAGACGCGCGCGAGATGCGTCTTGCCGCTTGCGGGCGGCCCGATCAGAAGCTGGACTTGGTCCGACCATTGCGGCCACGCGTCGATCAGCTTGACCGCTGCCCGATTGCAATCGCTGACGAGGAAATCCTCTGCGCCGAGCGCCGCGCGATGCGGCAGATCGAGCGTGAGCTGGTCGAGCGTCACGACGCCCTGACCCGGGAGGGTTGCGGCTCGTCGAGCTTGGCCGTCTTTCTTTGCCGGGGCGGCAGAGGCAGAGGCGCGGGCTCGTAACGCGCCATATGCCCGAGCCACTGCCAGAAATAGACCGCGGCCGAGGTGATGGTCAGGGCTCCGGTCACCCAGATGAGCACTTTCACGAGGGGATGGAGCCCAAGACCGAGACCGAGCTCGGCCAGGACGAGGCCCGCGAGCACGATCTGGGCGAGGGTGTTGGCTTTCGAGACCAGGAGCGGCTGCATGGTTAGCGGCCGCGTCAGCATCCACGACAGCACCACGGCCCCGACGATGAGGATGTCGCGGCTCACCACCGCGATCACGAGCCACACCGGCAAATGACCGGCGAATCCGAGCGTGACATAGATGCTGACCAGCAGCGCCTTGTCGGCGATCGGATCGAGATAGGCGCCAAGCTCGCTGCGCCAGCCGTAACGCTTGGCGAGGAACCCATCGGCCGCATCGGACAGCCCGGCCAGCAGAAACACCAGGAAGGCCGCCATCATCTCGTGCGTGATGATCAGCCACACGATGAGCGGAACGAGGACGATCCTCCCGAGCGTCAGGCTGTTGGGAATATTCACGAACGCGCCTCCCGGACGCCATTTCCGCCTTGCGGCACGGCGCCTCCGGGCCGGGAGTTTAGCAGATTCTCACATCCGGCGTGACCGGCACCTCGGGCCCAATCCTTAACGCGAACGGAGTACAAACGTCCCCTCGCTGTCGTCGAAAACGAAGCCGTTCTGGTCGAGCTCCTGCTGGAGCCGGCCGAGCGGGCCGGCATAATCGAAGGTGATGGATGCTGCGCGCGCCGAAAGCGAATTGACCTCGAGCCCCTGGATTCCCGCCACGTTCGTCAGCCGTCCGCGGATCTCTTGCCACTCTTTGAGGCCCGAGAATTCAACCTGCGCGACGATGTTGCGCGGGATCTCGCCCTTTGGACCCTCGCGGCCTGCGTCCGGCGCCCCGCCCGCGCCCGGCTGGTTATTCGCTTCCGCCCCGGGCGCGCCGCCGGTCCCAGTCGTTTTCCAGCGGTTCTCGATGATCCCCAAGGCGATGGCGGCTGCCTCGCGCGCCGTAACGTTGGGATCGCCGCCAACCGGGTCGCTGCGCTCGAACGCGATTTGGCCAACGCCGTCGGCGCCGGCGAGCCGGGTGATGAACGCGCCGCCCGCGATCTCGCCCACGGCGATGACGAGGGGGGAGCCGTACTCGTCTTGCATCTTGGCCAGGGCCTCGGCATCGCCGGCGAGGACCGCGTTAACGGTGTCGAGCCCAAGGCCGGGACGCGGCCTCAAGATCGTGGCGGGGGTGATGCTGTGGGAGAGATCGAGATCGTCCCAGGCTTGCCGCCAGCCCTCGGCGCCTTCACCCGCCACTGCCCCGCCCGCAATCATGAGCGGCAGGATCGAGGTCGGCTGAGCGCGCTCTTCGCTGTAAGGGAGGCTGTAATCTTGCAGGAGCTGCTTGATCGCCTGCTCGTTAACGCTGACATCGAGGTTCGCGATATAGCGGGTCGTCGAGTTCTGCTCCTTGCGGATCGACACGCCGTTGACGAGGCCCTCGATGTCCTCCTTGGTGAGCCCGGGCAGGTCGGCGTCGACGCCCACGGGAAGCAGGCGCTGAAGCACGGTCTTGACGGCGCGCGCCTGCGCCTCCGCCATGCCCATGTCCCGCGCGGCGACGGCGTCCTCGGCGGTGATGTCGACGGAAATCTTGGCGACGTCATAGAGGCTGTCGGCGGCGCGCGCGATGCCGCCCAAGAAGGCAGCAGAGGCAAAACAGGGCAACAGGAGCCCGATCGCAAGCGCGTAACGTCTCAGTGGCGGTGCCGCCATCTGCCGAAATCCGCAGCGCATCAAGGTCGCTCCATCCCCCTTGGTAAAGCTTGTGAATGTGGCGGACCCACGGCCTGTTCAAGCCTTGACGGGCCTCGCCGGGCACGATTGTTATGCCAAATCGCCTGCTTCTGCACCCCGGATGGTTCGGTGCCCGCAACTCCCAAGGACAAGGCCAAAATGAGCTATCGCGACGCCGGCGTCGATATCGACACCGGCAACGCGCTCGTCGAGGCGATCGCGCCGCTCGCCGCGGCCACGAAGCGGGCGGGAGTGCTGGGCGCGCTCGGCGGCTTCGGCGGCCTGTTCGATCTCAAGGCCTCGGGCTTTGCCGACCCCATCCTCGTCGCCGCCACCGACGGTGTCGGCACCAAGGTCAAGCTTGCGATCGAGACCGGGATCCATGACGGGATCGGTCTCGACCTCGTCGCCATGAACGTGAACGACATCGTGGTGCAGGGCGCCGAGCCCCTGTTCTTTCTCGACTACATCGCCTGCGGCAAGCTCGAGCTTGGCGTGGCGACGGCTGTGATCGGCAGTATCGCCAAGGGTTGCAAGGAGGCGGGCTGCGCGCTGATCGGTGGGGAGACCGCCGAGATGCCGGGACTCTATGTGCCTGGCGATTACGATCTCGCCGGCTTTGCCGTCGGCGCGGTCGAGCGCGACGGGTTGCTGCCGCGGGAAGACCTCGAAGCCGGCGACGTCATTATTGCCCTTCCCTCCTCAGGCGTTCACGCCAACGGCTTCTCGCTGGTGCGCCGCATCGTGGCTGACGCGGGGCTGCGGTGGAACGACCCCGCGCCCTTTGCGCGTGAGGTGACGCTCGGCCAGACCTTGCTCACCCCGACGCGCATCTATGTCCGGCAGGTCCTTGAAACGATTCGCCGAACGCGCGCGGTCAAGGCGCTTGCCCATATCACCGGGGGCGGGCTGACCGACAACATTCCGCGCGTTGTGCCGAAACACCTTTCCGCCGAGATCGACCTTGCCGCGTTTCCGCTGCCACCGGTCTTCGCCTGGCTCATGCAGGAAGCGCGGCTCCCCCAGGACGAGATGCTCCGGACGTTCAATTGCGGTTTCGGCATGATCCTGATCGTCGCCCCGAGAGAGGTCGAGCACGTGCTCCAGGCACTCGACGGCGAGGCGATGGTTATCGGCGCCATCGTTGAGCGCGGAAGCGGCGCACCGATCCGCTATACCGGCACGCTTGCGCGGAGCGCCCCGTGACGAAAACGCGCGTTGGCGTTCTCATTTCCGGTCGCGGCAGCAATCTGCGCGCGCTGATCGAAGCCTGCAAGGCCCCAACCTTTCCTGCCGAAATCGTGCTCGTGGTGTCTAACGTTCCTCGCGCGCCGGGCCTTGCGTACGCGGAAACAGTCTCAATCCCGACCCGCACGATCGATCACAAGGACTTTCCGTCGCGCGAAGCGTTCGACGCGGCTCTGAGCGAAGCGCTGGACGAAGCGCGGGTCGAACTCCTGTGCAATGCAGGCTTCATGCGTCTCCACAGCGAAAGCTTCGTACGACACTGGTGGAACCGCCACCTCAACATCCACCCCTCTCTGCTTCCCGCCTTCCCGGGCCTGCACACTCACGCCCGCGTACTGGAAGCGGGCGCCAAGATCAGCGGCTGCACCGTCCACTTCGTACGGCCCCAAATGGACACCGGTCCGATCGTGGCTCAGGCCGCCGTTCCCGTCCTGCCGGGCGACACGGAGGACAGCCTCGCCGCCCGCGTGCTTGCCGCCGAGCACCGCCTCTACCCTCATGCGCTTCGCCTTGTTGCCTCTGGCGCGATCCGCGTGGAAGGCGAGATTGTCGCAGGGTTGATGCGGTCCAAAGAAGAAGCCCCACATTCCCCCTTATTCTCGCCGTCCCTCGACGAAGGGCTTTGATTGAAATTGTTAACGGCCGTAAGATCGGGGACTGGACGGGGCGGCATGTCGCACCGCAGAATATGCGCCGTGCCGCTTGTGGACATTGCCGACGGCCGGATGCTAGAGACTGGCCCAAATCGAGGCAGTTTGTGTCTGTTTCCCAAGCGAAAGGCCGCTTTTGCGACGGCCGGGCGCGGAAAACAGGCGAGCGGCCCCCGGAACCAACAGCAGGGAGCCCGGGGGAAAGGCATAAATGGCTGATATGACGGTCGCCTATTCTCCATCGCATGGGCTCGGCGAAGAGCAGAGCATTTGGTTCAAGCTGACCCCGCTCCTGAACCAGGAGAACCCCATGCAGGTTCTCATGGCGCTGAGCGACAAGTATGGCGGCGTAATTCCCATCAATCTCAAGAACCAGCGCGTCATGCTCTTGTCGGAGCCGGCGCATGCCGAGCGCGTGCTGGTGTCGAACGCCGACAATTACGTGAAGTATTTCGACGGGCTTCGCCCCATCTTCGGCAAGAGCATGATCACGGTCGATGGCGCGCTGTGGCAGAGGATCCGCGCGCCGCAGCAGCCGGCCTTCCACCCGCATATGTTCGAGGCCTATTTCCCCTATCTGATGTCGGCCATCGACTCCAAGATGGCGCGCTGGGCGAAATTCGCCTCCACCGGCGAGACCATCGAGATGGTGGAGGAGACCTGGACGCTCGCCGCCGAGATGGTGTGCAAGGCGCTGTTCGACCGCGAGATGCCGTTCAACCCGCATTTCGTGTTCGGCCAGGTCAAGACCTACACCGACGTGATGAACCACAAGTCGATCCGGCTCAAGAACGTGCGCGGCGAGCTCGAGGAGATGACCCAGGAAGACGCCGCCAAGGCCATGGAGGTGTGGGGCCAGATCCCGGAGATGGTGACAGGCGCGGGCGTGCTCGATCATCGCGAGAAGACGTTGCTCGCAATGTTGGAAGCGGCCGAAGCCGATCCGAGCTTCCCGGAATTCGACCGTCAGCAGGTGGTCGACGAAATGAAGCAATATCTGTGGGCCGGGACCGAGACCACCGCGCTCACGCTCGCCTGGTCGCTCTATCTCCTCTCGCGGCACCCCGAGGCGCTCGAGCGCATCAGGGCCGAAGCGCGGGCCGTATGCGGCGAACGCGATCCGCAATGGAACGAGATTCAGCAGCTGAGCTATACGCGCATGGTGATCCAGGAGACCATGCGGCTGTTCCCGCCGATCTGGGCACTCATCCGCATCGCGGCCGACGACGACGAGATCGAGGGCCACAAGATCAAGGCCGGCGACAAGATCGTGATCCTCGCTTATGTCATGCACCACAGCCCGCGCTATTGGGACGAGCCGGAGAAGTTCGATCCCGATCGCTTCGCGCCGGAGCGCGCCAAGAAGCGGGTGAAGTACAGCTATCTTCCCTTCGCCGCCGGCAAGCGCGCTTGCATCGGCGGGGCGCTGTCGCAGATCGAGAACACGCTCGCTCTGGTGCAGCTGCTGCGCCGCTTCACGCCCGAATATGCGGGACCGGTGCCGGCGAAGATCCACGCGACCGTCACGCTGTGCCCCAAGGGCGGCCTCCCCTTCCGCATCCGCGCCCTGAGCTGACGGCCTATCCCCCTTGAAAGGACGGCGCTGCTCTATTTTGCGCTACCGCTGCGCTACACCGAACAGCGCCGGGTATTCGGACGCGCTCACTGGCACCCAGTTCATATCCATAGCCCTGGCCTCTAAATTCCCCGAGCAAGTGAA
>DASUQP010000042.1:0-3765 GCA_036280475.1 Methyloceanibacter sp.
GAGCGTTGCCACGATCACGCCGTCGCGGACGTCGTCGGTAATGCGGGCAAGGCCTTCGAAATCGCCGCGATCGTTGAACACCCGCACCGGATCGCCCTCGCGGATGCTGCGCGCCGCCGCGTCCTTCGGACTGATCATCACGAACTGCTCGCCCTGCCCTCTGATCTTGTGCGGCTCGTTGGCGTAGCAGGAATTGAGAAAGCCGTGGCTCTTGGGCGAGATGACGCTGAGCGGATAGCGCTCGGCAAGGCGCGGGTTGGTGGCGGCGCTCTCCCGCGGCGGCACGTAGCCGGGAAGCGGGTCGACATCCTCGCCCGACTGCATCGCCTCGTACATCATGCGGAAAGGAGGGGCGACGAAGTTCTTCGCGTTCTTGACCAGGAACTCCACCTTGCCCGACGGGGTGGGGAAATTGCCGTTAGCGTGCGGCAGCCGGTCGTCGGGCGTGCCCACGGCGAGATGGAAATAGCCGTGCCGCCGGAAATGGGCCATGTCGACCCCGGCCATCTGCGGCGCGTCCCATTTCACGTAATGCTCGGCGAGCTCCATGTCGCTCATTTTGAAATGCGGATCGTCGAACCCGAACGAAGCGGCGAGCAGGCGGAAAATCTCGGCGTTCGACTTCGCCTCGCCACACGGCTTGATCGCCTGCTCGTTGATGGTGAGATAGAAATGCCCCCAGGAGAACATCATGTCATCGTGCTCGCCGGCCATGGTCGCGGGGAGCACGATGTCGGCATAGGCCGCGGTGTCGGTGACGAAATGCTCGGCGGTCACGAAGAACAGATCCTCGCGGCTCAAGCCCTTGACGATCGTATTGGTCTCGGGCGCCTGGCTCACCGGGTTGGTATTGTAGATGTAGAGACCCATGATCGGCGGATCGAGTTTCATGTCGCCGACGAGCGCGCGGCCGAGCTGGAGGTTGTTCACCACGCGCGTGCCGGGCCGGATGAAATCGGGACGCGACACCCGCGCCCAATCGATCGGAAATTCCCACAGCGGCATTTGCAGCAAGCCGCCGCCGACATGGCGCCATGAGCCCGCCAGCGCCGGGATGGCGCAGACGGCGCGGATGGTCTGGCCGCCGCCGGCATGGCGCTCGAGCGCGACACCCATGCGGATGACCGAAGGCTGAATGGTTGCGAACTCGCGCGCGAACGTGGCGATGTCCTGCGCCGGAACGCCCGTCACCTTCTCCACATAATCCGGGGTGAACTCGGCCGCGCGCGCGGCGAGCTCGGGGAAGCCGACGGTGTGTTTGTCCACCCATTCGCGGTCGACATGGCCGTGTCGGATCATCGCGGCGATGATGCCCATGGCAAGAGCGCCGTCGGTGCCGGGCTTCGGCATGATATGCCAATCGGCCTGCTTCGCCGTGCGCGAGCGGTAGGAATCGATCACTACGATCTTGGCGCCGCGCTTCTGCGCTTCGAGCACGAACGGCCAGTGATGCAGGTTGGTCGAGATCGAGTTGCAGGCCCAGATGACGATGTAGCGGGAATGGACGAAGCTTTCCGGATCAACGCCGCCGGTCGGGCCGACGGTCAGGAGCCAAGCGGTCGACGAGCCCGACGCGCAGAAGGTCTTCTCGTTGACGGTCGAGCCGAGGCGATTGAAGAAGGCGTCGCCCGCCGTGAGCCCCTGCACCAGGCCTTCATTGCCGAGATAGGAGTAAGGCATGATCGCCTGGCTGCCGTAGCGGGCGATGATGTCCTTCCAGCGTTGCGCAATCTCCGCGATGGCCTCGTCCCAGCCGATGCGAGCGAACTGGCGCGAGCCCTTGGGGCCGACGCGGCGCAATGGATAAAGCACGCGGTCGGGGTTGTAATGGTGGTCGTGATAGTCCTTGAGCTTGACGCAGAGACCCCCGCGCGTCATCGGGTGCTCCTTGTTGCCCCTCACCTCGACCAGCCGCCCGTCTTCCACCTCGTAGATCATGGCGCAGGTGTCGGGGCAGTCATGCGGACATCCCCCGAAGAATTGCGTCCGCTGAGGCTGGTCGTTCATGCTCAGAACCCTCCTTGGCGATCCCGCGAAGCCGCTGAGGCCGTGAGCCTAAGAGACGGACGCCCGCTTGTCGACCCGCCATCGCCACAAGCGCAACGCATTACCCCCCTGCAGGAGATTATCCCTCCCCTCGATGGGGAGGGGGGCGAAGCTTGAGCGGAGCGAAAGCTGAGCCGGGTGGGGTGTTGGTGTTTCAACATCGCTACCACTTCGCAACTTGAGCGCACCGCCCCCACCCCGGCGCGCAAGAGCGCGCCGGACCTCCCCACGAGGGGGAGGTATGACGAGAAGCAGAATCTCCGGCGAGGACGCCAACTTGACAAAATTCTGGGCCCATCGTCAGGTTTCGCGCCGTTACCTGAGCAGGGCCCGTGCACGCCACAGCGCAACTCCGAATCTTGCGATCGTTCTTTCGGCGCGGGTCCTTCCTTCCGGCGGTTCTTGTGCTTATCGCCTCGCTCGGCGCCCACGCCGCGGATGACGCCGTGGGCTCAATCAGCGACGTCGAAGGCGCGGCCGAAATCGTGTCAAGCGGCCAGAGCGCGGGCGCGGCCGACGGCGCCGCCGTGCACATGAACGACGAGCTCAAGACCGGGGCCGACGGTCATCTGCAAGTGACATTTCGCGACGACACGGTTCTCACGCTCGGCGAGGACGCGCGCGTCGTAATCGACCGCTACGTGTTCGATCCCGACCAGGGCGTCGGCGACGTTCTGCTGACGACGACACAAGGAGCGTTCCGCTTCGCGACAGGTCGGCTGAAAGATTTGAGCCGCAAAGACATTACGGTCGCGACCCCCGTCGCAGAGATCGGTATCCGCGGGACTGAATTCTGGGGCGGTCCCGTCGACGGCGAATATAGCGTTCTGCTCCTTGCCGGCGAGATCGACGTGAAGAATCAGGCCGGCACCGTGAGGCTGAATAGACCGGGACTTGCCACGGTGATCCGTTCGCGGCTCCAGGCGCCGCTCCGCCCGAGCGTCTGGTCGGTCGACAGGATCGAACGCGCGCTGACGCGCACCGTGACGCGCAAAGGGCTGAAACAGCTCGAGCGCGAACTCCGGAACTTCAATCTCCCCGGTCTTCGCGACGGCAAGGACAGGCTCCCGGATCTGCTCAAGCAAAAACGCCCGGACGCACTCAAACCGGACGCACTCAAACCGGACGCGCTCAAACCGAAAGGCCGAAAACCCAAGATCGGCCCGGACGGTTTACAACAGCGTCTGCGCAAACCTCAGTTGCGGCTCCCTTGGTGACGCCGTTTTACGAGTGATGGAGCGATAGGTGAGCCGCTTCGGCGCGCACTCGGGCGGCTTCGACTTGCCCCGCTTGCGGGTTTGGACCATGGGGATTGAGGCGTTCGCCTGCGCGGTGGTCATCGTGGCGTGCGCGCGGCAGGCATACGGCCTGCTCACTCCCCGGCAGGAACCTCGCCTCAGGGGATCACGCCAGAGGCATCGCCATCGCACGCAGCACTTTTTTATCTGATGCCAATACACGCACTGAAAATTGGGGCACTGCCAACTAGGAGGCGGTTTGGGCAGACAAGGAATTGTTTACTCAGCCGCCAAAGCCACCGGGCTACTCGCGAACGCCGCCACAATGGCTAGGGCGCAAAGCACGCGTGGGAGAACTTTGCGGGCCATGGGAACCTCCATCGACAAACTATCCTTTCGATAGTCGCTTCAGACGAATGGCAGGTTCAGCTCTGTCGCCATACGGGCAAAATAAAAGGGCCCCTGTCCAGTGGGGGCCCTT
>DASUQP010000043.1:0-2983 GCA_036280475.1 Methyloceanibacter sp.
TGGTTGCCAAGTCGGAGAATGAGCAACAGCCGCGGCTGCATAAAACAGAGCAACGACCATGGTTATGAACGATAGATTTTTCATACGTCTCTCCTCAACTATCGGTCATGACGCTATTCACAAAGGCATTTATAGGGCCACGGTACATACTGCTCGCGGCCTCCATGGCCGGTGTAACAGTGACCCCCCGAGAAGTTTTTGAGACTATATCCGACCCGTCGGCCGTCTCCGAAGTCGCCGGAGCATACGAAGAATGGTTGCCGATGCAGGCTTGGATCGCTGCTCACGTAGGTACCGCTGATAACGGGCCGGGATGGGCGGCACGCCTCATCGCAGCTTTGGAAGCTCGCCCCAAGATCTACCCACGAAAGCTCCACCTCTGAACAAAGGCATTGATAGTTCGGCTCGGGCCTCTCCTGACCGCCGTAGCCAACCCAGCAGTGCTTCGACCAATTTGGTTTGAGATTATATCCGGCTCGCAAACCCTCTCGGGCGGCGTTGGCTCGGCATGCGAAGAACTGTTGCCCATTCAACCGCGCTTCGGTGCTCCTGTAGGTGCCGCTTACTACGGCGCGAGAACGCGGAGCGGGACAGACCTCATCACAAGGCCTCCTGTTCCCATCTGCCCAGAAATAGGCAAACGCGGCGTCCGAACAAAAAAAGCGAGGACTACAGAAGCGAACGCTAGAGGTTTCATGACTATCTCCGTAGCGCGAGATTCGTCATTGCCTCCCAATGCCGCGTGCGGAGTCTAGCATAAGTTGCGGTGTCTAGCATGGTTAAACGGGGAGTTCTGCCTTAAAGCAGCCGTGAGTTCAAATCTCTCCAGCGGCACCACCTCACCCGCCTCGCGGCCCGCATGATGACCTTCAAGCGTAGGACTTGGCTCATGCTCGCGGCGATCGCCGCCGCGGGCCTGGTGGCGGGAGGCTTTTACGCCTATCGCGTCGCCCGGGTCGGCTCCGGCTTCAGCGCCGAGATCCTGTGCGGCGCCGTGTTCGTCTCGGGCCGGACGGCGGAAGAAGTCAAAGCCAAGGACCTGAGCGGCCCCGGCTACGAGCTGTTGCGCTTTTTCCAGCAGACCGTCGAGCGCGACAGCAAGCGCGTGACCGCCTCCCTCTACGGTTTCGCCGCGCAGACCGCGATCTATCGCGAGGGCCTCGGCTGCACGCTGGTCGACGGGAAGAGCGAGGCCGACTTGCGCGCGGAAGCGCAAGCCCTCGCCGTGACGCCACCCGCCGACACGGGCGCGCTATGGCCCGAGGGCGAGCGAGTCGAGCCTGACGCACAGCCCAAAGGCGTCGATCGGCCGGCGCTCGATGCGGCGCTGGCGGCCGCCTTCGCCGAGCCCGATCCCGAGCGTCCGCGCAACACGCGCGCGCTCGTCGTCGTGCATCGCGGCCGCGTCGCCGCCGAGCGTTATGCGCCGGGGTTCGATGCGGCGATGCCGCTCATCGCCTGGTCCATGACCAAGGGCGCGCTCAACGCGCTCGTCGGCTTGCGCGTCAAGGACGGCAAGATGGCGCTGACCGATCGGGCGCTATTGCCGGAGTGGCGGGGCGAGGGCGACAAGCGCCGCGACATTTCGCTCGACGAACTCTTGCGCATGTCGAGCGGGCTCGCGTTCGATGAGAGCTATGACGATCCGCTCGCCGATGTGACGGTGATGCTGTTCGCGCGCGGCGACATGGCGAAGTTCGCCGCCGATAAGCCGCTGCTTCATCCGCCGGGCGCCCATTGGGACTATGCGAGCGGCACTTCGCTTATCATCGCGCGCGCTTTGCGCGCGACCTTCGCGACCGAGGAGGACTATCTGCGTTATCCGCGCGAGCGCCTGTTCGATCCGCTTAGCATGAGAAGCGCGGTCCTCACCTCCGATGCCGCGGGCACGCTCGTGGGCTCCTCGCTGCTCTATGCTTCGGCGCGCGACTTCGCGCGTCTCGGGCTCCTCTTCCTGCAAGACGGTGTGTGGCAGGGGATGCGGCTCTTGCCGGAAGGCTGGGTCGAATACACGCTCGCGCCGGCGAAAGACGCGCCCGACGAGACCTATGGCGCGCATATGTGGCTCAAGCTTCCGCTCTCCGACGGCTACGGCGAGCCGCCGATGCCGGACGACGCCTATTATTTCCTCGGCCACGACGAGCAGATCATCGCCGTCATCCCCTCGCGCGACCTGGTCATCGTGCGGCTCGGCCTCACCGCGCGGGGCGGCGCCTGGGATCATGCCAGGGACCTTGCGCCGATCGTGAACGCGTTTCCGCCGCGCCATCGCTGAGAGACCCGCGCGGCTCGCCGGAACGTGATCGAATGCCGTCCGCGCCCGCTGCTACACTCCGCGCCTTCAATGTCAAAATGAGGTGATGCCGCCATGCCGTTTGGAATGTACCAGGCCTCGGTTCCGGCCTTCGTCAAGATGCTGAACAACCTCTCCGCCATTCTCGACAAGGCGGAAGGGTTCGCCGCCGAGCGCAAGATCGAGCCTTCCGTGTTGTTGAACTGGCGGCTTGCGCCCGACATGTTTTCGTTGACGCGACAGATTCAGATCGCAAGCGATCTCGCCAAAGGCGCTGCCGCGCGGCTCGCGGGCCGCGAGGTCCCGAGTTATGCCGACGAGGAGAAGAGCTTCGCCGATCTCAAGGCCCGCATCGCCAAGACGGTCAAGTTCATCGAGAGCGTCGCGGACAAGGACATCGACGGCTCCGAAGGGCGTGACATCGCGCTCAGCGTCGGCGGGCAGGAGCTGCGCTTCAAGGGCGCGCCCTATCTCGTGGATTTCGTCTTGCCCAACTTCTATTTCCACGCAACCACCGCCTACGCGATCCTCAGGCGCTGCGGGGTCGATATCGGCAAGCGCGATTGCCTCGGCGCGGTTTGAGGGCGGCCTTTCTATGCCGTGTTGCTGGAGCTCCAGAAGGGGCGCCCGAGCAAGGCCATCGCCAGCCCGGCGACGAAGCCGCCGATATGGGCCATATAGGCGATGCCG
>DASUQP010000044.1:0-4140 GCA_036280475.1 Methyloceanibacter sp.
AGTCGAGGAACGCGTCGATCTCGTTGGCGAGGCTGTCCTGTTTCTCGATCTCATGGGTCTCCGCGGCGATCGCCGCGAGGCCCTCGACCATAGGATCGCCGCGCAGGCGATAGCCGTTGATGCGCCCCTCGCCGAGATCGCAGCTCAAATAGTGATTGCGGGCAAAGATGCGCATGCGCCGCTCGGTCTTGTAGCTCACCCGGCTCGCGGTCACGTTGGCGATACAGCCCGATTCGAAAGTGATGCGGGCATTGGCGAGGTCGATCGTCTTGCCGAGCACCGGCGTGCCGACGGCATCCACCTGCGCCACCGGCGAATCGACCAGGCCGATGATCATGTCGATGTCATGGATCATCAGGTCGAGGATCACGTCGACCTCGACCCCGCGATTCTTCCACGGCGCGATGCGATAGCTTTCGAAATAGAGCGGATCGACGATGACCTTGGCGAGAGTCCGATAGGCGCTCGAGAACCGCTCGATATGGCCGACTTGCAGCACAGCCTTTCGCGCTTCGGCAAGACAGGCGAGCCTTGCCCCAGATTCGACGCTGTCGGTCAGCGGCTTCTCGACCAGGACGTGGATGCCGGCTTCGATCAGCGCGCTCGCGATGTCGTAATGAAGCGGCGTCGGCACGGCAACGCTCGCCGCATCGACCTTGCCGAGGATATCGCGATAGTCGAAGGCGGGCTCGGTGCCGAACTCGGCGGCGACCGCACGGGCACGCTCGGGATCGGTATCGACGACGGTGACGAGCTCGGCCCGCGCGTTGCGCGCATAGTGGTTGGCGTGAAAGCGGCCGAAATAACCCGAGCCGACCACGGCGACGCGGACAGGATCAGCCATGGCGCTCAACGGGTCCTACTCGGCGGCATGGGCGACGCCCGCTTTTCCCGAGCCGAGCGCCTGACGGACGGTGGCGACGATCAGGCCTTGGGCGTCTTCGCCGAGATAGGGATGCATGGGAAGGCTGATCACGCGTTGCGCGAGCCACTCGGCCTGGGGAACGCCTGCCGGCGCCGTCGGAAACTGCCGATAGGGCGCAAGGCAATTGAGCGCGCTCGCATAGTGGATCGCCGTGGGAACGCCGGCATCGCGGCAGGCTTTGGCAACAGCGTCGCGCCGCTCGGTCACGATCGTATATTGCGCCCAGACCGATGTCGCTCCCGCCATCAGCTCAGGCACTTTAGCGACAGGCGCGAGCGCCTCGTTGTAGCGCCTTGCCCTTTCCTGCCGCGCCGGAATCTCTTCCGGAAACAGGCGGAGCTTCTCGATGAGGATCGCGGCCTGGATCGAGTCGAGCCGGCTGTTCAGACCGACATGCTTGGTGTCGGGCAGAGCGGGCTCCCTGCCGTGATTGCGCAGCGAACGGAGCCGCGCGGCCCGCTCGTCGTCATCGGTAAACAGAGCTCCGCCGTCGCCATAACCGCCGAGTGGCTTCGACGGATAGAAACTGGTCGCGGTGTAGGATGCGAGCGTGCCCACCTTTCGCCCATCGAGGCTTGCGCCGAAGCTCTGCGCCCCATCTGCGAGCATGAGAAGATTGTGAGTCTCGGCGATCGCGCCGATGACCCTGTAATCGGCCGGCTGGCCATAGAGGTCGACCGGGATCACGCAACGGGGGGTTAGCCCGTGGCGCTTTGCCTCGCCGATTGCGGCCTCAAGGCTCTCGGCGTCGAGGTTGAAGGTATCGGGACGCACATCGACGAAGACGGGGGTGGCGCCGCAAAGCACCGCCGCCTCGGCGGTCGCGACGAAGGTGAACGCGGGCACGAACACGGCATCGCCCGCACCCACGCCTTCGGCCATCAACGCCAGCAACAGAGCGTCGGTGCCGTTGGCGCAAGTGATGCAGTGCCGGGCGCCGCTGAAGGCCGCAAGCTCGTGCTCAAGCACGGCGACTTCCGGGCCAAGAATGTACTGCCCGTGTTTGAGCACGGCGGACACCGCGTGTTCGAGGCGGTCGCCCATCCGCTCGCGCTGCGCCGCGAGGTCGATGAAGGCGGGAATGGCTTGCGTGCGGTCCTTGCTCATGCAATCTCCACCTGCCCCCCTTGGAGCATTCTAGCAGCAGAAATGACCATGTCGGGGGTCCGAGGTCTGGGCGCGGCAGGCCTCGAACTTGGTCGATTTTCAGCGATTTCCCTCAAGTCTTCCGGCCGGCCCCGCCGCCGACTACCATAGCAGGACCGAAGTTTCAAACGCCGCGACGGGCCTTCACCCTTTCCGAAACAGTCATCAAGCCGCCAGGAGCGCTTGAATGCCAGATTGTCATCTCGTGCGCCGAACGTCCCGCCGCCAGCGAAATTCCGCGTGAGCCTATGCTGCTCGGGTCCGAACGCCTGATCGCCTCGCAGCGGCTCAAGGGATTGCGGGTCGGCGTGCTCGCCAATCCCGCCTCGATCGATCGCGACTTTCGTCATGTCGTCGATGCCCTCGCCTCTTCGCGCGACTGGAAGCTCACGGCGATCTTCGGCCCCCAGCACGGCTTTCGGTCGGACCTCCAGGACAACATGATCGAGACGGCCCACGCCGACGATAAGCGGCGCAAGGTCCCGATCTTCTCGCTTTATAGCGAGACGCGCGAACCGACACCCGCGATGCTCGACCTCATCGATGTGCTGGTGATCGACATCCAAGATGTCGGCGCGCGCATCTACACCTTCATCTACACCATGGCCAATTGCCTGCGCGCCGCAGCGCGAAAGGGTCTTCCCGTCATCGTCTGCGACCGGCCCAATCCGATCGGGGGCGTGGCCGTCGAAGGCCCCATGCTGGAGAAGGACTTCGAATCCTTCGTCGGACAGTTCCCCATTCCGATGCGGCACGGCATGACAATCGGCGAGCTGGCCCGCCTGTTCAACGAGCGTCACGGCATAGGCGCCAAGCTCGAAGTCGTGCCCATGGAGGGATGGTCGCGCGGCATGTATTGGGACGAGACCGGGCTTCCCTGGGTCATGCCCTCGCCCAACATGCCGACGCTCGACACCGCGATCGTCTATCCGGGAACCGTGCTGTTCGAAGGCACGATGCTGTCGGAGGGCCGCGGCACCACCCGTCCCTTCGAGCTGATTGGCGCGCCTTGGATCGACGGCGAAGAGCTTGCATCGCGCATGAACGCGATCGGACTTGAGGGCGCGCATTTCCGTCCCGCGATCTTCGAGCCGACCTTCCAGAAGCACGCGCGAGCGACTTGCGGCGGTGTCCAGATCCACGTGACGGACCGGAATGCCTTCGAGCCGGTGAAGGCGGGCGTCGCGCTGATGCGCGAGTGCAACGAGATGGCGCCCGACCGGTTCGCATGGCGCCCCCCGCCTTACGAGTATGAGCATGGCAAGATGCCCATCGACATTCTGGCCGGTTCGCAGGCTCTGAGGGAGCAGATCGCGGCGCGGATGCCGCTCGCCGACATCGTCGCGAGCTGGAGGGACGACGAGGCGGAATTCGCGAAGCTCCGCGCGCCGTATCTTCTGTATGAAGCCCCCCGCTAAATCAGCGTCGCCAAGGCATAGAAGGAAGCGGCGATGACGGCGGCTGCGGGCAGCGTGACCACCCAGGCGATCAGGAGGCTCCCCGCAATGCCCCAGCGGACCGCCGAGACGCGCCGCGCCGCTCCGACGCCGACGATGGCGCCGGTGATCGTCTGCGTGGTCGAGACCGGTACGCCGAAGGACGTGGCGAGATAGAGCGTGGCGGCACCGGCCGTCTCCGGGCAGAAGCCCTGCACGGGTTTCAGCCGCGTGATGCGAGAGCCATCGTCTTGACGATGCGCCACCCGCCAACCAGCGTGCCGAGCCCCATCGCCGCCTGGCAGGAGATGACAACCCAGAACGGCACGTGGAATTCCCCGCCAAGCAGGCCCTCGGCGTAGAGCAAGCCGGCGATGATGCCCATCGTTCTGCGCATCGTTGGCGCCGTGTCCCATCGAGTAGGCCGCCGCCGAGACCATTTGCAGCACGCGAAACTTGCTGTCCACAGCATAGGGCGTGGCGCGCCGGAAGAGCCAGGCCACCGCGAGCCAGAGAAAGAGCGCGAGGACGAAACCCAGCAGCGGCGACCATATGATCGCGCCTCCGGTCTTGAGCAGTCCCGGCATACGACAGCGCCCATCCCCGCCTTCGCCGTCCCCGCTCCCACCAGGC
>DASUQP010000045.1:0-14737 GCA_036280475.1 Methyloceanibacter sp.
GAGGGTGATTGAAGGGCAATTTAGGGGCGGGTGCGATCATTTTTGATTAAGGTTAACAATCCCTTGAAGACTGGCGCGCGACGGCATCCACCGTTTGGGATCTGGTCCAAGCCGACGAGCCTGTCGCCCAACTCTTTGTCATTTCCGGCCTGATCTTTGCCTGTTTCAACCGATACTGAAGGGGTCTGCGTTCATGATGGTAAGCGGGAGCGGCCTGACGTGGGACTGGACAACAGCACAATTGGGCGGAACGGGAGCGCGCAAGAGAGCCGGGGGCAATTCCAAGGGGCGCGGGAGCCGATGACGGGCGCGCAGGCCTCCTATCTCAAGTTGCTCGCCGAAGAAATTCAGCAGCCGTCGGCGTTCGCCGAGAATTTGAGCAAGCGTGAAGCCTCGCGGCGCATCGACGCGCTCGCGGAGAGATTGAGGCTCTGCAATCTCCCGCCGCACACGGACTAGAACACGCGCTTCGATGGGCCTCTCCGGACCGGGGAATTGGTGGCACAGTGAGAACGGCAGCCGCCGGTGGCGTCTTCGGAATGCAGCTCTCCTCCTCGCTACTGGAGCGTTGCTCCTTGTCGATTCCGGTCAAGCAATGGCCCTAACGCTGACATCCTCCGCTTTCGCGCCGGGCGAAAAGATCCCCGCGAAATACACGTGCGAAGGCGACGATCTCTCGCCGCCGCTCGCCTTCACAGGCGTCCCGGACGGAACCAAGAGCCTTGCGCTTATTGTCGACGATCCCGATGTCCCGGACCCGAAGGCGCCCAAGCGCATCTGGGTGCACTGGGTGGTTTTCAATCTTCCGCCGGATGCCCAAGGCCTGCCCGAGGACGTGAGCGGCTCAGGCCTGCCAAGCGGCGCGGTGACGGGGCTGAACGACCGGAAAAAGGCCTCCTACCAAGGACCCTGTCCGCCGATCGGACGGCATCGCTATTTTCACAAGCTCTACGCGCTCGACATTACGCTTCCGGCGAAACAGCTCAGCAAGTCCGAGCTCGAAGCCGCCATGAAGGGTCATGTGCTGGCGCAAGCGGAGCTGATCGGGACCTATCAGAAGGGCGATCCGTAAGCCGGACGCACGGCAACTCTTGATCCCTTGACGGACATGCAACGACTGGTTTGAGTGACGCCATGGCTAGACACCCCATGACTACGGTTATCCATCCGATCGCACGGGCGGGGATTTTCGCGGCAGTTCTGATCGGACTTGCGCCGAACGCGTTTGCAGCCTGCGCCAGCCCCGCCGAGTTCGGCCGGTGGCTGCAAGGCTTCAAGAAAGAAGCCGTCGCGCAAGGAATTTCACCGAACACGGTCTCTTACGCGTTGGATGGGCTCACCTACGATCCCGCCACCATTGCCAAGGATCGCGCGCAGGGCGTGTTCGCGCAGACCTTCCTGCAATTCTCCGGGCGCATGGTGTCGTCCAATCGCCTTCAGGTCGGCGCGCAGCTGCTAAAGAAGCACGCCAACACCTTCAACCAGATCGAGCAGCAATACGGCGTCCCCGGCCCGGTGCTCGTCGCCTTCTGGGGGCTCGAGACCGATTTCGGCAAAGTGATGGGGAATATGGAGACGCTCCGGTCGCTCGCCACGCTAAGCTTCGATTGCCGGCGACCGGACGAGTTCCGCGAGCAGCTCATGTTTGCGCTGAAGGTCGTCGAGCGGGGAGACCTCTCGCCGCAAGAGATGCGCGGGCCCGCGCATGGCGAAGTCGGTCAGTTCCAGTTCCAGCCGAAGAACTATTACCAATATGCCGTCGATTTCGACGGCAACGGCAAGCGCGACCTGATCCGAAGCGCGCCGGACTCGCTCGCCTCGGCCGCCAACTACCTGCAATCGATCGGGTGGCAGGCAGGCCAGCCCTGGCTCGAGCAGGTGCGCGTCCCCGCCGAGCTGCCGTGGGATCAGGCCGATGTCACCATCAGGAAGCCTCGCGCGTTCTGGGCCCAGCACGGGGTCACCTATTTGAACGGCAAGCCGATCCCCGCCGACGATCTCCAGGCCGGGCTTGTGCTGCCCATGGGGCGGAACGGCCCGGCGTTCCTCGCCTACCCGAATTTCGACGTCTATCTCGAATGGAACAAGTCGCTGGTCTACACGACCACGGCGGGCTACTACGCGACGCGTCTTGCCGGCGGGCCTGCGCTTGCCCGCGGCAACGGTCCGGTCGAAACGCTCAGTCTCGCCGAGACCAAGCAGCTGCAGCAGCTTCTCGCCAAGCGCGGCTTCGAGGTGGGCAAGATCGACGGCGTGCTCGGCGCGGCGAGCCGGGACGCCATCCGCAGCATGCAGGTCAAATACGGCATGCCGGCCGACGCCTATCCCACCGCCGAATTGCTGAGCCGCCTGAGCGCGGGGCAATAGCGCCCTCGCTTAACATCCCCCTCGTGGGGAGGTCGGCGCGCCGCAGGACTCAGGCCGCCTTCACGTCGGCCATCAGCGCGAAGAAGCCTTCGGTCAGCGTGGGATGGATGAACATGGCGTCCTTGAACAGCGTCCAGGGCGCATCCGCCATCATCAGCGCCATCAAGATCTGCACCAGCTCGCCGCCCTCGGGACCGAGGATCGTCGCGCCGAGAATGCGGTCGTCATCGGCATTGATGACGATCTTCATGAGCCCTTTGGTCTCGCCCCGCTCGATCGCGCGCGCGACGTAGGCCATCGGCACGCTGCCGATCTTCAGGCGATAGCCTTTCGCGCGCGCCTCCCGCTCGCTCAGTCCGACGCGCCCGAGCTCGGGGTCGGTGTAGAGCGCATAGGGCACCACGCGATTGTCGATGGTCCGGTTCTTGCCGTTTACGAGATTGTCGGTGATGACGAGATAGTCGTCGTAGGACACATGGGTGAAGGCGGGACCGCCTTTGACGTCGCCGAGCACCCACACGCCGGGGACGTTGGTTTCGAGTCTGCCGTTGTGGCGGATGAAGCCGGCCTGATCGGTCGCGACGCCGGCCTTGTCGAGGCCGAGGTCGTCGGAATTGGGCGTCTGTCCGACCGCCACGAGAAGGTGCGAGCCGCTCAGGGTCTCGATGGTGCCGTCCTTGTTCTCGATCGTCACTTCCAACCCGCCTGGCGTCTTTGCGATCTTGGCGGCGCGGGCGCCGAGACGGAAATTCATGCCTTCCTCTTCGAGCGCCTCTTTCAGGCTTTGCGCGACTTCGGCATCCTCGCGCGGGACGATCTGCTTGGCGAGCTCGACGACCGTGACCTCGCTGCCGAGGCGCCGGAACAATTGGCCGAACTCGAGCCCGAGATAATTGCCGCCGAGCGCGATGAGACGAGGGGGGACCTCCGTCAGGTCCATGATGTTGCGATTGGTCAGGTACGCGACCTCATCGAGCCCCGGAAAGGGAATGATGCGGGGCCGCGTGCCCGTATTGATGAAAATTCGGTCGCTGGAAAGCGTTTCGCCATTCACCGCGACCTCGTGCGGACCGGTAAAGCGGCCACGCCCGCGATAAAGGGTGAGATTTGGGTTGGTCTTGACCTGATTTTCGATGCCCGAGCGGAACGATCCGACGATTTCATTCTTGCGCGCGACAATGGCCGGGAGGTCGATCTTGACCGGACCGGCATGCACGCCGAATTCCGGGCCGCGTCTTACGGCGCGCGCGATGCGAGCGCTTGCGATCATCGTCTTGGTGGGCGTGCAGCCATAGTTGATGCAGGAACCTCCCAGCTGGCCCTCTTCGATCAACGCGACCTGCCAGCCAAGCTTGGCGAAATTGGCGGCCAGAGGCACGCCCCCCTGGCCCGAGCCGATCACAATCGCATCGTAGGTCTTCATGACTTTCCCTCCGCCTATCGTCACCGGGCAGCCGCGAGCTGGGGCTGCGCGCGGCTCCAGATCAGATGGTCGAGGGAAAGCGCGCCGGGTCCGCGTGCGGCGATGAGCAGGAGAAGCGCGAACCAGAGGATGTGCTCGGGCCAGCCGTCGGGATAGACGAAGAATTGAATGACCAGGGTCATCGCCATGAGAGCGAGCGCCGACAGGCGCGAGGCGAGCCCGACCACGAGCAGCACCGGAAAGACATGCTCGGCGATCGTTGCCAAGTAGGCGGCATGATCGGGCAGGAGCGGGACCTTGTATTCCTCGCGAAAGAGAAAGAACGTGTTGTCCTTGATTTGCAGGAAGCCCTCGACCTTGGTCCGGCCCGAGCGCCAAAAGACGCTGGCGACCGCCAAGCGCGCGACCAGGGCCACGAGGCTGTAGGGGATGCGCTCGGCCAAACGCCGGCCAGCTTCGAGCCAGTTGATCAAAATTGGCATCTTAACCTCCTGTCCCGGCGCAAAGCGCCAGCCTATCGGGCTAACCTGAGCCAGCTAACCCAATCGGCGCGCTTGAAGGAAATGCTCACTCATGATCGACACCATAGCCGGTCGCTATTTGACCTTTTGGACAATAACGGCCAAATCAAAAAGCCTGAGACTTGCAGGACAGCATCGCTTGGCGGTCGCTGGCGGCCATGTTCCGTCGGACGACCATCCGGGCGGAGATGGCCGTACCGGACGTAGGGAAAAATAGAATGACCATGGCCTTCGCCACCATCGAAGAAGCGTTCCGCTATTGCCGCGACATGGACGCCTCCTTGAGCGAAAGGCTGGAGACCTTCGCCAATGTGGCGCGGGCGCTGCGGCCGGAGATGCAAGAGGCAATCGACCGGATGGTCGAGCGGCTGAAGGCGCATAATGCCGGTGACTCCGCCCCCAAGCCGGGCGAAGTCATGCCACCCTTCACGCTCCCCGACGAAACAGGACGGCTCGTCAGCCTCGACTCGCTTCTGGCCGCGGGGCCCGTCGCCATCACCTTCCATCGCGGCCATTGGTGCCCCTATTGCCGCATCAACACGCGGGCGCTCTCGGAAGCGCAGGAAAACATCAAGGCCGAGGGCGCGAAAATCGTGGCGATCATGCCCGACCGCGAGCAATTCGCCGCTTCGTTCAAATTGGATGCCGACCTGCACTATCCGGTTCTGACCGATATCGATAACGGCTACGCGCTCTCGATCAACCTCGCCATTTGGGTGGGCGCCGAGCTCGAGCGGCTCATGACGGCCGGAGGGCGCGATCTGCCGCGCTATCAGGGTAACGACGCCTGGTTTCTGCCCATCCCGGCGACGTTCGTCCTCGCAAGCGACGGCACCGTGAGGACGCGCTTCATCGATCCCGACTATCGCCGGCGCATGACCGTCGAAGACCTTCTCGCGGCGCTGAAAAACGCTCGGAATCAGGAGAGAATCGGCCAAGGCTCGTGATCGGCGCGGCTGCAATCGCCGCTACCGCTTGGCAACACCCAATGGTATGAACGGGTCGGGGAAGATCTCGGGATTGCGAACCGCTTCTGCATTCGGCCGAGCGTCCGGCCGCAGCGGCCCCAGGACGTTGAATGACCTCGAAACCCCTTTCACAGCTTCTCGACGAGGCCTTTGTCCAATGCCGGGACATGGATGCGTCCTTGGCCGAGAGATTGCAGGCCTTCGCCGATGCGGTGAGGCGGTTCGGTCCGCATTTTCAGGATGCCGTCGATGGACTCGTCAACAGGCTGAAGCAGTTTGAGGTCGGCGACAATGCGCCGAAGCCCGGCGAGGTGATGCCGAACTTTGTTCTGCCCGATGAGAACGGCCAACTGGTCAGCCTCGACAGCCTGTTGCAGAAAGGACCCGTCGCCGTCACCTTCCATCGCGGTCATTGGTGCCCCTATTGCCGCATCAACACGCGCGTGTTGGCCGAGGCGCAGCACCAAATCGCCGCCGAAGGCGGACAGGTCGCCGCGATCATGCCCGACCGTGAGCACTTTACGACCGAGCTCAAGGCCGAGTCGGAGGCGCCGTTTCCGATCCTCACCGATTTCGACAACGGCTATGCGCTGTCGCTCAATCTCGCCTTCTGGGTCGGCCAGGAAATGCAGGAGCTCATGACCATGGCCGGGTGGGACGTGTCTCGCTCGCAGGGCACCGATACCTGGCTTCTGCCGATCCCCGCCACCTTCGTCGTCGGTACCGACGGCGAGGTGAAAGCGCGGTTCCTCGATCCCGACTACCGCAAGCGCATGACGATCGAGGATTTGTTGTCCGCGCTCCGGCAAGCGCGCGAGTCCGCTCACTAGGCGGCGGACCGCGTCCAATCGTAAGCGCGCAGCATCTTCATCAGGGCCGAGGCTACGGCCGTGCGCTGCCGCCCTGCCACGCCGTAAAGGAAGATCGTGCGCTGGAGCTCGAGGCCCTCGACGGCAATACGGACGAGGGTGGCCGGACCTTGCGTACTGCGCGGCACCAAGGCCGTTCCGACGCCGGCTTCGAGCAGCGAGAGAAGGTCGGCCTCGGCGCCTACCTCGTGAAAGCGCGTCACGTCGAAATCCTGCGCGCGCAGGATTTCGAGCAGCGCCTCCGTCGTCTCGCAATAGGTGCGGACCATCAGCCGCTCTTGCCGGAGATCGTCGATGGAAACGGTGGAGCGCCCAGCCAGGGCGTGGGTGCTCTGCACCAGGAGCTGAAAGTCTTCGGTGAAGAGCGGCCAGCGATCGAGCCGCTCCCACTCGTCGCCGATCTGGGCCGCGAGACCGAGCTCGACCTCGCCGCGCTTCAGATGTTCGAGCACCTCTGTTCCGTTGCCCCGCAGGATCTTGAGGTCCAGGCCTTCGAACAGCTTGCGAAGCTCGACCACGTGGGGCGTGACCAGCGACGGGTCTATGGTGCGCGACACGGCGAGCCTGAGCCCGCCGACCTCGCCTTTCTTGATCGCCGAAGCGAGAGCGCGCGCGCTGATGGCGCTCTCATAGCACTGCTTCAACAGCGGCAGCATGCGCTGACCAAGTTCGGTGAGCTGGGCCTGCGGCCGCTCGCGCCGGAACAGATCGCCGCCGAGCTCGCCCTCCAATTGGCGGATCGCGCGGGTGAGCGACGGCTGGGCGACGTGGCATTCCTCCGCGGCACGGGTGAAATTCAGGACGCGCGCCACCGCCAGGAAATAGCGGACCTGATGCATTTCCATGGGAGCTGCGCCCCGCCCGTCCTACCACGTACCCAAAGGCCATCCGCCCCGGCGATGGCTGCAGCCAGCCGCAGTCAGACAGGCTTCGGCCTGTCGCCTCGCCTTGCCAATGGTCATTGGTCCGGAAATGCTTGGTTCGCGCCTTCGAAGATCGGTTTTGCGCTTGCGAGCGCTCAACGGCAAGCTGATTTGACCCATTTGCTCGGTTTTTGACAAGCGAGTTTGTGGCGCGTTCAGCCCCTTTCCGGCCTTTGGCGGCACCTCGGGCAACCATAGCGCTCCCCTATCGACTCCTTAGCCAACGGGCATTTCCCGCGCCGTTTTGCTACGATCATGATCGGCGGAAAGGATGCACTGTCCCGCCGCTTGGAAAGCGGGCGCCGGATACCCACAGAGGAGTGGAGCGCAATGGCGACGTCCTTGAGGGACAAGGTGTCCCTGGTTACCGGCTCGACCAGCGGGATCGGGCTTGGCATCGCCCGCGCCCTTGCCGCAGCGGGTTCCGCCGTCGTGCTCAACGGTTTCGGCAAGCCCGAGGAAATCAAGGTCACCCAAGATGCGATCGAAGCCGATTTCGGCGTGCCGGTCGCCTATTCCGACGCCGACATGTCGAAGCCGGACTCCATTGCCGAAATGATCCGGATGACCCTCGACAGGTTCGGCAGGATCGACGTGCTCGTCAACAATGCCGGCATTCAGCACGTGGCGCCGTTGCAGGAGTTCCCCACCGCCAAGTGGGACGCCATCATCGCCATCAATCTCAGCTCGGCGTTTCACACCACGCGGCTCGCGCTTCCGAGCATGATCGACAACAAATGGGGCCGCATCATCAATATCGCCTCGGCCCATGGACTTGTCGGCTCGGCCTTCAAGTCGGCCTACGTCGCCGCCAAGCACGGCATGCTGGGCTTGACCAAGGTCACCGCGCTCGAAACCGCGGAGATGGGCGTGACCTGCAACGCCATCTGCCCGGGCTATGTCTACACGCCGCTCGTTGAAATGCAGATCGAAGGACAGGCCAAGGCCCACGGCATCCCGCGCGAGCAGGTGATCCGCGAGGTCCTTCTGGCGCAACAACCGAACAAACGCTTCGCCACCACCGACGAGCTCGGCAGCATCGCGGTGTTCCTCGCCTCCGACGCTGCCGCCTCCATCACCGGGACCGCCATTCCGGTGGACGGCGGCTGGACCGCGCATTGAGCGGAAGCGCCAACACGATTGGGAGCCGGCCATGATCAAGATCAAGAACCTCACGCCCCGCGAAGCCGTCAACCAGATCCGCGCCAAGAACAATGGTCAGGTCGCGCTCGTGCTCCAAGGCGGGGGCGCGCTCGGCGCTTATCAGGGCGGCGTGTATCAGGCCCTGCATGAGGCAGGCATCGAGCCCGACTGGATCATCGGCACCTCGATCGGTGCCATCAACGCCAGCATCATCACCGGCAACAGGCCCGAAGACCGCCTGGATCGGCTGCGGGAGTTCTGGCGCCGTTTGGAACGCCCGAACGACTGGGGCGTGTTCCCGGGATGGACCGGGGTGGCCGATGCGCTGTCGTCATGGCGCACGCTCACGAATGGCATTCCCGACTTCTTCGAGGTGTACCCGCGCGCCTTCCTCGGCGCGCATGTGCCGCTCGGCGCCGACCATGCCGGCTATTACTCGACCGAAGCTCTCCGCAAGACATTGGGGGAGCTCGTCCACTTCTCGCTGATCAATCGCAAGACTCCGCGGCTGACCGTGGGCGCGGCCCATGTGCGGACCAGCATGATGCACTACTTCGATACGCGCGACATGGAGCTCACCGCGAGCCACATCATGGCGTCCGGCGCGCTCCCGCCGGCCTTCCCGCCCGTGCGCATCGACGGCGAGCTCTATTGGGACGGCGGCATCCTCTCCAACACGCCGACCGAACGCATCTTCGAGGATTATCCGCGTCGCAACGCGCTCATCTTCGCGGTGCATCTTTGGCACCCGACCGGCGAGGAGCCCGGAACGATCTGGCAGGTCCTGCACCGCCAAAAAGACATTCAGTATTCGAGCCGGATCTCCAACTACATCGTGCGCCAGCGCGAGACGCACAAGCTTCGCCATGTCATCTCCGAGCTTCTGAAATTCGTCCCCGAGGAGGCGAGGGCCGACCCGCGGGTGAAAGAGCTTGCCGGCTATTCCTGCCGTACGCGCATGCATGTGGTGCGGCTCCTCGCGCCGCGTCTCAACAACGAAACGCACGTCAAGGACATCGACTTCTCGTCCGCGGGAATCTGCGCGCGCTGGGAAGCGGGCTACGCCGACACCAACCGCGCGCTGGAGACTCAGGCGTGGCTCGAGGAATGCGATCCGCTCGAGGGCGTGATCCTGCACGAGCCGCGGGCGGGCGCCGAGCCCGCTGCCGAAGCGGAGATGGGCGGGGCCGTCACCGCACCCGGCGATACGCCGAAGCTTGCCGCCGAATAGGAGGAGAGGCGACTCCCATGGATGCGTGCACGGGCATAACGGCGATCCAGCTTCTTGCCGCGGTGTTCACCTTCCTCGGGCGGTGGTGTCGCTCGATGTGTTCTGGGTCCGGACGCCCGATCAACTTCACGGTGGCGACATCGCCGACGCGCTCAGGAAGCGGAGCTGGCTCAATGCACTCGTCGCCGCCGGCGCGGCGGGCGCGGCCGGTCTGTTGCTCTTCTGGGTCAGCACCTGCTCGAATGGTGCGTTCTGAACCCGGTCTGGCGTCCAGCGTTCGCGACAGCAGGAAAAGAAAAAGCCCGGCTTCGCCGCCGGGCTTCTTACGCGATACGGAGACTCTCTTGCAACGCAACAAACAAGCAACCCCGAGCCTTCACCCCTCTTGAACCGCCGGGATGCGAGACGCGCGGGCGACGAGGGGGCGCTGATCCAGCGGCCTTCCTATTTGACTGAGGTTGGCGGCAACTCGGACGTGTAGACCTGCCGCGAGTGGTGGAAGCAGCCGCCCAGCGCGATTGACGCTGCGATGACGACGAGAGCAACGAAGAGGCGCATGACTGATCCCTCTGACTTTGACTTACGCTCGACATGAGTTACGCGAGACTTGCCGCCAATTGAGGGTGCTCCGCTTGAAAAAGCGTTAATGCGCGAGTCGCTTTGGCACCGACCGAGAAAACGGCCTCGGGCTAGCGACGTGTGACGGCCGCGGGTGTCATCGCCGTCTTGAGGAAGACGGCGAGCAGGGCGGCGATGAGGAGCGCAACGGCAATGCCGCCGACGCAGGCCTTCCAGCCGAACATGTCGAAGATCGGCCCGAGCACGGCGCTGCCGACCAGGCCGCCGAAGAAATAGCTGGCGAGATAGAGGCCGCTCGCCGCGCCGCGCTCCATTGTCGCCGCGCGGCCGACGAACCCCGTGGCGCAGGCCTGGGCGAAAAACGTCCCGGCTCCCACCAACACCATGCCGAGCAGCACGGCCGGCAGGCTTGGCAGGATGAGCAGCGGGAGCCCGAGAGCGGCCACGCCGAGCGCCGCCCAGAACGCGGGCCTGGTGCCGAAGCGGCTGACGGCGCGCCCGGCCAGTGGCGTGGTCGCCATGGCAGGAACGAACACGAAATAGACGAAGCCGAGCGTCATGGCGCCAACGCCGAGAGGCGGTTGCACCAGAACGAAATTGACGAAGGTGAACGTGCCGATGAAGGCAAACAGGATGCAAAAGCCGATGGCGAAACTCGCGCGCAAAGCGGGGTTCTTCAGATGCGTGATCCAGGCGGTGAAATGCGAGCCCATCGCCGGGCTCACGCAATTCATGCATGGCGTTCTTTCCATGGTGAAATAGACCAGCACCGCACCGAGCAGATTGAGCACGGCGAAGAAATAGAAATTGCTGGCGAGCCCGAAATGGTCGGCGACGGCCGCCGAGACCAATCGGCCGATGAGGTTGCTGGCGACATTGCCGGTGATGTAGGCGGCAAACGCGCTCGCCGAATCGGCGGCGCTGTAATGCTCGCCGAGATAGGCGAGCGTGAGCGTGAAGGCGGCCGCCATGCACAGCCCCTGCGCCACCCGCAAGATTGTGAACGTCGTGATGTCCGGCGCGTGCGCAAGCAGCGCGGTCGGGATGGCGAGCAGCACGAGGCTGATCAGGATCCCTTTCCTGCGATCGATCTCGCGGCTGAAATAGCCGATTGCCAAGCCGGAAAATGCCATGCCGAGCGTGCTCGCATTGACGGCAAAACCCATGGCGGCGGGCGTGACGCCGTAATGGCGCGTGAGCGAGGGAAGGATGGCTTGGGTCGCGAACAGATCGACGACGGTGAGGAAGGCCGTCAGACCGATGACGATGGAACGGAGGAGCAAGCCCTCGGAATGCGTCTGCGCTTCGGATTGTTCGACCGGAATCCTGGAAGACGCTTCGTTCATGGCAGGCTCGTCAAAACGAAAGAGTGGATGTGATGCCCTGGGGGAGGAGGCATCACATCCGATGGGGGGAAATTACATGTTCTTGTCGTTCGGGTCCTTCAGCAGGTCGGAGGAGAGCAGCACGACCGTCGTGTCGCCTGAGTTCTTCCACCAATGCGAGACGTCCTTGGTTTCGGCGACGACCTCGCCGGCCTTGTGCAGGATCGGCGTGGCGCAGTTGCTGGCATATTCTTCAATCTCGCCTTCGACGACGTAGATGATCGCCGGGCGGTCGGCATGGCTATGCCACGGCACGATTCCGCCGGGCTCGATCACGAGCTTGCGCATGCGGAACTTGCGATCCTCGATTCCTTGCTCCTGCCCGACGTCGATCATGGCGATGACGGTGTCGGTGACGCCGACCGGTTTCAGGTCCACCGCCTCGCGCGCGTCGGCTTTCTTCTGATCTGCGGGGCATTCGCCGGCAAAGGCGCCCGAGGTCATTGCGGTCGCTCCGAGCGCAATACCGGCGATTAAAGCAACACGGCCGAACCGGCCTTTTGTTCTCGATTGCAACATCTCCGTTCACTCCTTCTGGCTAGTGCTCCGGCCGAAAGGAACGGCCGCGGCGATAGGCGAAGGATCGCCCGAAGCCGCCTCGAACGGAAATGCCAGTTGGCTTCCGTCTCGATAGCCGACCGCTATCCGGTGCACGGAATGCACCCGTTCCATAGCGATAAGGTATTGGCCGATCAGGGCTATCCAACACTACCTTCAGGGCGTTCCGGACGGACATCCATGGCCATCCGTTCGGAGCGTCCGACCCCAAAGGCCATCTGAAGGAGACTTGAAATGAAGCAGCTCTTGATCGTTCTGACCCTGGTCGTCGCCTCAGCCGCGCCCGCCATGGCCGATGGTTTTCCGAATCCCTACCAGACCAGCCGCTAGGTGATTGGGAGGCTGTCAATCCTGATCTCTCGAAAGGAGACCCCAAATGAAGACCCTTTTTCTCGCTCTTGCTCTCGTCGTCGCGACCGCGGCGCCAAGCATGGCTGTCGAATTCAACAACAGCACTGTGCAGGGTGGTTTCGGCCGTTAAGCCGAGTGGGTCACGCCGCGTGACCCGCGCCATTCCGAAGAAATCGCGGGCGCTCTCGATGAGGCGCCCGCAATTTTTTGCGCTCTCTCTTCCCCTCTCCCCGCGGGAGAGGGTGGCGAAGCCGAGCGCAAGCGAGGCTGAGCCGGGTGAGGGCGCCGGTGTTTCAGGCTGCAACCGTCCGGCCGCTTGAAGCGCAGGCCCCCCACCCGGCGCGCAAAGGCGCGCCGACCTCCCCACGACCTGCCTGCGCGAAGCCGGAGCTTCGCTTCGGCGAAGGCAGGGGGGAGGTTATGAAGCTAGTCGGTAACTCAGCGCAAAGACGGCGATCCGCGGGCGCTAGCGGCTTTTGCCCTTGAAGGCGCGGGTGCCGGGCTTGCCGGATTTCGAGCGGGGCCGCGCCTTCGCCAAGGCGGCGAGCGGCATCTCGCGGTTGTGCGGGCCCATTTCCTCGAGCGAGGGCTTGTGCGGCCGGGTGATATCGGTCTCGGCCGCCGCGCGCTCGAGCTCCCCCTGCCGGGCTAGCGGGTCGTTGGCGACGGCGAGCTCCATCTGGCGCAAGCGCTTGACTTCGTCCCTGAGCCGCGCCGCCTCCTCGAATTCGAGGTCGGCGGCGGCCGCGCGCATCCGCTTCTCCATGTCGGCGATGACGCTTTCAAGATTGTGCCCGATCAGCGCCTGGTCCTCCTCGCCGAACCCCACCCCGGCATCGACGAGCACATGGTCGCGCTCGTAGACGCTGGCGAGAATGTCGCCGATATTCTTCTTCACGCTCTCCGGCGTGATTCCGTTCGCCTCGTTCCACGCCGTCTGCTTCTCGCGCCGGCGGTTTGTCTCGGCGATGGCGCGTTCCATCGAGCCGGTCATGCCGTCGGCATAGAGGATCACGCGCCCGTCGATATTGCGCGCGGCGCGGCCGATGGTCTGGATCAGAGAGGTCTCCGAGCGCAGGAACCCCTCCTTGTCGGCATCGAGAATGGCGACCAGCGCGCATTCGGGAATGTCGAGGCCCTCGCGCAACAGATTGATGCCGACCAGAACGTCGAACGCGCCCAGCCGCAAATCGCGGATGATCTCGATGCGCTCGAGCGTCTCCACGTCGGAATGCATGTAGCGCACGCGGATATTCTGCTCATGCATGTACTCGGTCAGGTCCTCGGCCATGCGCTTGGTGAGCGTGGTGACGAGCACGCGATAGCCTTGCGCCACCACTTTGCGCGCCTCGTCGATCAGGTCGTCGACCTGGGTCGAGGCCGGGCGCACCAGCACGGGCGGGTCGACGAGGCCCGTCGGGCGAATCACCTGCTCGGCGAACACGCCGCCGGTCTGCTGCAATTCCCAGCCGGCGGGCGTTGCCGAGACATAGATCGTCTGCGGCCGCATCGCGTCCCACTCCTCGAAGCGGAGCGGCCGGTTGTCCATGCAGGAGGGGAGCCTGAAGCCGTACTCGGCGAGGGTGGACTTTCGCCGGTAGTCGCCGCGGAACATGCCGCCGATCTGCGGAATCGTGACATGGCTCTCATCGACAAACACGAGCGCGTTGTCGGGCACGTATTCGAACAGCGTCGGCGGCGGCTCGCCGGGGCGGCGGCCGGTGAGGTAGCGCGAATAGTTCTCGATGCCGGCGCAGCTTCCGGTCGCCTCCATCATTTCGAGGTCGAAGGTGGTGCGCTGCTCCAGCCGCTGCGCTTCCAGCAGGCGGCCGTGGTTGTTGAGCTCGTCGAGCCGCAGTTTCAGTTCCGACTTGATCGACTTGATCGCCTGCACCAGCGTCGGGCGCGGCGTCACATAGTGCGAGTTGGCGTAGATCTTGATGAATTCGAGATCGTCCTGCTTGTGGCCGGTGAGCGGATCGAACTCCTCGATCTTGTCGATCTCGTCGCCGAACAGATGCACGCGCCAGGAACGGTCCTCGTAGTGGGCCGGGAAAATGTCGACCGTATCGCCGCGCACCCGGAACGAGCCGCGCGCGAAATCGCTGGTGCGTTTGTATTGCAGAGCGACAAGATCGGCGAGCAACTGGCGCTGGTCGATCCGCATGCCCTGCTTGAGCGTGAACGTCATCGCCGAGTAGGTCTCGACCGATCCGATGCCGTAGATGCACGACACCGAAGCCACGATCACCACGTCGTCGCGCTCCAAGAGCGCGCGCGTCGCGGAGTGGCGCATGCGGTCGATCTGCTCGTTGATCGACGATTCTTTCTCGATATACGTGTCGGTGCGCGGGACGTACGCTTCCGGCTGGTAGTAGTCGTAGTAGGAGACGAAATATTCGACCGCGTTGTCGGGGAA
>DASUQP010000046.1:0-8268 GCA_036280475.1 Methyloceanibacter sp.
AAGCCTCCTCAGCCGCCCTTTGCAGGCCGAGATCGACGGTGGTCCTCGCAATGACGATGTGGTCCTCCTTGCCCAGCAACAGCCGCTGAACCTCTTCGAAGGCCCAATCGAGGAAGTAGTCGGGCGTCTTGCCGTCGCCGCGCTCGACGATCTTGGAGGGGTTCATGCGGGCGCCATAGACCTGGCCTTCGCTCATGAATCCGGCCTCGACCATATTGGTCAGCACCTCGTTGGCGCGGGCGCGCGAGGCCGCCAGGTTGACGTGAGGCGCGTAGCGGGTAGGCGCCTTGAACATGCCGGCGAGCATGGCCGCCTCGGCCAGGTTCACCTCGCGGATGGACTTGTTGAAATAGTACTGAGCCGCCGCCTCCACCCCGTACGAGCCGCCGCCGAGATAGGCGCGATCGAAATAGAGCTTCAACAGCTCGGGCTTCGTATAACGATTCTCCAAATAGATGGCGATGAGCGCCTCCCTGATTTTTCTGCTCAAGGAGCGCTCAGGCGTAAGGAACATATTCTTGGCGAGCTGCTGGGTTATCGAGCTGCCGCCCTGCACGACCTGATCGTTGCGGGCATTGGCGGCAAGTGCCCTGAACGTGCCCATGACGTCGATGCCGAAATGCTCGAAGAAACGTCTGTCCTCGGTCGCGAGCGTCGCCTTGATCATCACGTCGGGGATTTCTTCCAGCGGCACCGAGTCGTCGCGCAACAGGCCGCGCTTGCCGATCTCGTTGCCGAAGCGATCGAGGAAGGTCACGCTGTACTCGTCGGCAAGATTCATCTTGCCTTGCGCGGTCTCGAACGCGGGAAGCGCGAAGCTGGCAAGGATGAGGAGACCGCCGACGCTGAGGGTCAGCGCCTCGCAGGCAAGCTCATTGAGGCCGCGGACGAAACCATTGACCTCGAAGCGGTTGAAGAACGAGGAATAGCCGCTCCACCAGTCGCGAAAGCCGCTCCAGGCGCTATAGAGGCCTGAATCGATCCAGGAATCGATCTTGAGCCAATCGATCAGCTTGCCGCGCCGATTGCCCTGGAGAATATCCCGCACCTTGCCCCGACCTTTCGCATACAAAAACGTCCCGGTAGATCGACCGTCCTCAATCGACCGCCCGGACGCGTCCCTTTGCCCATCCATTATACCGCGATTGAGGCGGTTTATGGAGAGGTTGCAACGGGTAGGCGCGCGCGGTCGACTCGGTCGACCTTGGGACAATGTTTGCTCTCATGGAGGGTTCCCGGAGCCCATTCGAGAGGTGTCGCCGGGCCTTGAACCGCGCCTCGCAGCCTGGCTCATGGTTTGACTTCATAGCCCCGCGCCTTCATGCAGGCGACGTAGTCCTCGTCGGCGTCACCCTTGCGCAGGCGGGACAGGATGCCGATGACCGAGGCAATTCCCTTGCGCTTGGTCTCCTCCTTGCACGCCGCCTCGGCCTGTTCCAGCGTGTTGCTCGCCTCCTCGGCCTTTGCCGGCCGCTGATCGACCAGGGTGAAGTCGCGGGGTGCCGGGTTCGACAGGCTGCAGCCCGACGCTGGCATGGCGATCAGGAAGCCCGCAAACGCCCAGAGTTTGACCCTCGACATCCCGTCTCTCGACCCGTTGCTCCCCAATGATCGCACAAGGCGCGGAGCCTCCGAAACCCTGTTTGCCGCCGGCCGCTGCGATCGAGCGCTACCATAGGTACGGAACGAACCGATAGCGGACGCGGGCGGCATATTCAGCATAGCCTTCGAGCTCGGCCGCCAGCGTTCGCTCCTCGAACACGGCTCTCACCGCGATGATAAGGACAAGGGCGAGCCCCGCGGCAAGTCCCCACCATGAGCCGAGCAAAAGCGGCATGCCGGCGAGGAACAAGAGGGCGCCAGCATACATGGGGTGTCTTACGTAAGCGTAAGGCCCGCTCGTCGCCACGGCATGGCCTCGCGCCTTTTGAATCTTTACGACCGGCGCCGCGTAGGTGTTCGCCTTGAGCGTCAGCCAGACGAGATATGACCCGAGGACGACGAGCGCGAGACCGGCGCCCTGGAGGGCAATCGGAACATCGGACCAGTGGTAGCGCCGGTCGAGCCCGATCAGGATGAGCCATCCGACCCAGAGCGATAGCATGACGGCCATCAAGGCCTTGTCCCAACGCTTCTGCTCCCGCTGGATGAGCGGGCCCAAGCGCTCGCTGAGCAAAGCGGGATCGTTGCGCGCAAGCCAGGAACCGGCACCGAAACTGATGACGGAAGCGAGGGCAAGATAGAGCCAGGCTTGTGGCCAGTTGAGCGTACCCGCCGCGCCGAACAGAATAGCGCCGACAAACAGGAGCGATAGGGCCGTGCGGCGGATGAACTTCCGCAGCAGAAGGCTTTGGTACTCCGGGGTGGCCATCATGGCATCAAGAGCCGGTTCGCGTTCACGAAGGCGTGAATGCAGACGCCTGCGCTTGCAAGTTCTCCCCCTGGTCCCTGGCGTTGGCATAGACTGCCGGCGCGCCGCACTCAAGAAGAAGGATCCGCCGGGCTTTGGCGGAGGTCAGATGCCGAAGATCGCCTTGATCGTTGCCGTGCTTCTCAGCGCCGCAGTGCTCGCCTCTTCGCCTGTCGACGCGGCCGCGCCCTCCTCTGATGCCGAGGCCCCGGCCCCCTCCGGTCCGCCCAAGGGCTACACGTGTCACGACAAGGCGTTCACGGGCAGCGGGCCCGGCTTCAAGAGCTCGCAGGACGAGTCGGAGGGGGCTGCCATCAAGGATTGGCTTGGCAAGGCTACAGCGATCTTTGCCGATGCCGACTGGAACACGGCGAAAGGTCCGGTCATGGAATGCGTCAAGCAGGGCCTCTACAGCAAATGCTTCGCCACGGGCGTGCCTTGCCATCCGAAGCCCAAGGAATGAGCGACCCCATCTTGCGCGCGGTGTTGGGCACCACGATCCTGATCGCGCTTGTCGGCGGGGCCGAGGCCGCCGGGACAGCCGAACAGGCGCCAGCTCCCAAATGCCTCAAGGCGGAGATCAATCCCATCACCGGACATATCCTCTGCATCGATCCTTTGGGCGCCCCGGTCGAGCCGCTCCCTGACGCGGCGAAGCCGCCATGCCGGCCTGAGGACGCCCGAGGTCAGTGGAGCTATGGGCCGGCTTGCTCGCCCGAGCCCGGCGGGGATTAGACAGTCACGTCATTCCGGCGCAAGCCGGAATCCAGGGCGGCTGGCACAGTGCTGGTGGCCCTTGGATACCGGCTTTCGCCGGTATGACGGAGAAGGCCGGCATGGCGGGCATCCCCCCGCCGTTCTAGCGGGTTTCCGCTCGTTTACCGCGCGTTAAGCATGCGGCCGGAAACTGGGCAAAACGGCTTCAAATCGTCCGGGAAGCGCGGTCTCATCGCGGATTGGTGATTGCGTGGTTTGAACGGCGTGACGCGGCACCCCATATCCTTGGTTAACAGCCTATCCGAGGCATCCGCCATGACGGCAGTTCAGAGTGAGACGCTTCGCAACAGCATCCACCGTGCGCTCACGGGATCGACTGACCTTGCGGCCCTGCTCGGGGGTGTCAGGATTTATGACGCGACCCCGCAAACCGCGACCTTTCCGTTCATTACCCTCGGCCAAAGCACCCTCCGCGATTGGAGTACCGGAAGCGAGGATCGCGCCCACCAGAGCCTGACGGTGCATGTCTGGTCGCCGTTCGGCGGCAAGAAGCATGTGCAGGATGCGATCAAGGCCGTCAGGACTGCGCTGAACGATCGGCCGCTGCCGGCCGGCCGTCAACTCGTCACGCTCCACCACGAATTTTCTGAGGCGAGGATCGATCCCGATGACGATACCTTTCACGGGATCATCCGCTACCGCGCCACGGCTCTGCCGGCGCGCGCCGTTGCCGCATAGTTTCCCATTCGGCCAAGGGTTGCTCTCATCGCAAGAGGGTCGCGCTTTCGACCCTCGCTGCGCTATATGACGCGCGCAGGGATGAGGCGAGGGCGCGCGTATGACGCTGTGGGCCAAACTCAAGGATCTCGTCGATCGGCTCGGCGGGGACGAGGGACATGCGCCGAATTTGCGCGAGGAAGAGCTGCGGCTGGCCGCGGCGGCGCTCCTCGTGCATGCGTCCGCCATTGATGGCGATGTCGATTCCGCCGAACGCCGTAAGCTCAAGGCCCTGTTGCAAGCGCGCTTCGATCTCGATGGCGATGCGCTCCGCAAGCTTCTCGGCGAGGCCGATGCCCGCGAGGTCGAGTCCGTCGATCTCTACCAGTTCACCAGCGTGCTCTGTCGCGAGCTCGACCAGGACGGCCGCAAGCGCATTGTCGAGATGCTGTGGGAAGTGGCGATGGCCGACGGCGTCATCCACGAATTCGAGGCCAATCTCGTCTGGCGGGCGGCGGAGCTCCTCGGGGTCTCGACCCGTGACCGGGTGACGCTACGGAAAGCGGTGGAGAGCCGTAACGCCCGCTTCTGACGGAGCGCGGCATGAGCGTCGGCGGCCGATCTGCTACTTTGCGTCGGGCCCGGGAAACGTGCCGCCGACGACATCCGGCCACGACCAACTCGCTCACGCCGTTCTCGCGGAGCAGCAGCACCTAAACGCAGCGTTTCGTGACCGGGGAGGGGGATTCCAAGCGTTCATGCGCCGTTCAGGGGGCACGCTTTACGGTCCCGCCCAAGAAGGATATTGGGACCGAACCATGTGGCGGGTACTGAAGCCAGCGATCGTGGCGGCCCTCGCGGCTGCCTTCCTTGCGACGGCGGGACACGCGACGGAGCCTGGCTGCGTGGAATGGAGCCGCGCCGGCCCCATCATCGCCGAGAACGGTCTCGTGCCCGCCAATGTCATCTTCAAGGAGGTGCAGAAGCGCGCCGGCGGCAAGATCGTCAGTCAGGCGCTCTGCAATTTCGGCGGACAGTTCGTCTATCGGCTCGTCGTGCTCGGACCGACGGGCGAGGTCGCCAACGTCACCGTTGACGCTCGGACCGGCCAGTTTTAGGTACGGCCCAAGCTCGACACGGAGGAATAGCGCTTTGCGGCTTCTCGTCGTCGAGGACGATCCAGACCTCAATCGACAGCTGGTCGCTGCGCTCAGCGATGCGGGCTACGCCGTCGATAGCGCCTTCGACGGCGAAGAGGGACACTTTCTCGGCGATACCGAACCCTATGACGCGGTCGTGCTCGATCTCGGCTTGCCGAAGAAGGACGGCTTGAGCGTGCTCGAGCAGTGGCGCCGTGACGACCGCAAGATGCTGGTGCTCATTCTCACCGCGCGCGAGCGCTGGAGCGACAAGGTCGCAGGGATGGATGCCGGCGCCGACGATTATGTCGCCAAGCCCTTCCACATGGAGGAAGTGCTGGCACGGCTGCGCGCGCTGCTTCGCCGCGCCGCCGGCCATGCCCGCAACGAGATGGAATGCGGACCGCTCCGCCTCGATACCAAGACGGCGCGGGTGACCGTGGATGGCCGTGCGGTGAAGCTCACATCGCACGAGTATCGGGTGCTCGCCTATCTCATGCTGCACAAGGCGCGCGTCGTCTCACGCACCGAACTCGTCGAGCATCTCTACGAGCAGGATTTCGACCGCGACTCAAATACGGTCGAAGTGTTCATCGGACGCCTGCGCAAGAAGCTTCCCGGCGATCTCATCAAGACGGTCCGCGGGCTCGGCTATCGCCTCTCGGACGCGGGCGATGAGGCATAACTCTCTCGCGTTCCGGCTGTTCGCCTCCGCGGCGGCGTGGACGCTCGTGGTCCTTCCCGTCACCGCCATTCTGCTCGTTTCGCTCTACCGCGAGGCCCTCGAGCGCAACTTCGATACGCGACTCAACGTCTATCTGACCAGCCTCGTCGCCTCGAGCACGCAAGAGGGCGCGGCGACGCCGAAAGAGCCGGCCGATTTCGGCCAGCCGATCTTCGGCATTCCCTTCTCGGGCTGGTATTGGCAGATCAAGCCGCTCAATAGAGCTGCGCGCCCGGACTTCGTCTCCGATTCCCTGCTCGACCAGCAACTCAAGCTGCCGAGCCAGAGCGGCGCCGCGCCGGACGCGAGCCTGACCCGCCGCGCCTATATCGAAGGGCCCAACGATCAGCGCTTGCGCATCGTCGAGCGCGAGATCAGGCAGAGAGCCCCGGGCTCGGCCCCCTATTCCTATGCGGTCGCCGGGGATTCCTCGGAGATCGAGCGCGATCTCTCAGAATTCACCATGATGCTGATTGCGGCGCTGGCCGTGGCGGGGCTCGGGCTTGTGGCGGCGACCTTCTTCCAGGTGCGGTTCGGACTGTCGCCGCTCCGCGCCATCCGCCAGGGGCTCACCGCCATCCGTTCGGGCGAAGCGGAGAAGCTCGAAGGCGAGCTGCCGCTTGAGATCAAGCCGCTGCAACAGGAGTTGAACGCGCTGATCCACTCCAATCGCGAGATCGTCGAGCGCGCACGCACCCATGTCGGCAATCTGGCGCATGCGCTCAAGACCCCGCTCAGCGTCATCAGCAACGAGGCGCGGACCCAGGAGGGGGTGTTGGCCGCGAAGGTGATCGAGCAGGCGGAGATCATGCGCGACCAAATCACCCATCACCTCGACCGCGCGCGCGTGGCGGCGCGCTCAAGCGTGATCGGCGACGTGACTGATGTCGGCGTTGTGCTCGAGGCGCTGAAGCGGACGCTCGACCGCATCTACGAAGAGCGGGGCCTTGAGCTCGAGCTTGCCGCCACGCCGGGACTGAAGTTCCAGGGCGAGAGGCAGGATTTCGCAGAGATGGTCGGGAACCTGCTCGACAATGCCTGCAAATGGGCGCGGTCCAAGGTCAGGGCCAGCGCCGAGAGGAATGGCGCCGACGCGCGGTTCACCGTCATCGTCGATGACGACGGACCAGGTCTGACCGGGGCCGAACGGGCAAGCGCGGTGAAGCGGGGCCAGAGGCTCGACGAGACGAAGCCGGGCTCGGGGCTTGGGCTCTCGATCGTCGCCGATCTCGCCCATCTCTATAAGGGACGGTTCGAACTCGAACCCTCGCCGCAAGGGGGCTTGCGCGCCCGCCTGGAGCTGCCCGCGGCCTAGCTGTTAGCGTGCTCTAGGAAACCCGAAGATGCGTAAGCCGGGCGGGACCGGAGAGGACCGCTTAATGTAAATGTGCATGGTAAGCAGCGCGCCGAAGGAGGCGAGTAGCACAAATAGAGCCCCCATTAGAATGGCCATCTTCTTGGAGGCCCTGGCCCCATCCGTTTCGTGGATAAACATTCCCCCGGGCCCAACCCCCCTCGTGCCCGCAACCCTACCACCTTTGGGGGCGCTGCGCTTCGGGCGCTAAACTCATGGAAGCGTCTGGACTCACGCGTGTTTCTCAGGACCCTCAACCCAAATTTGGCCAGAATTGTTATTTGTTAAGAATGGCGTAGCACGATTAGACTGACCTCAGTCTCTTGCCGGGGGCCGGCCGTGGCGTTAGAGGCCGAAGGGGGACGCGATGAGACGTGCACCGATCCTTTCCATTCTTGTCATTTCGACCGTGCTTGCGGCTTGCGGGCCCGGCAACAAGCAGGGCACCGGGACCATCGTCGGGGCGGTCGCCGGCGGCGCGGCGGGCGGCGCGATCGCCGGCTCGAACAACCGTGCGGGCGGCGTGGCGATCGGCGCCGTGGTTGGCGGCATTCTCGGCAACCAGATCGGCCGGAGCCTTGACGAGGAAGACCGCAGGCTCGCCGCGGCGGCCGAGTATCAGGCGCTCGAATATGGACAGGCGGGAGCCTCGACCCCCTGGGACAATCCCCAGACGCAGCATCACGGGCAGATCGTGCCGGGCAAGCCCTATCAACAGGGGACCCAATATTGCCGGCCCTACACCCACACCATCTATATCGGCGGCCAGCCGCAGACGGCGCGCGGCACGGCCTGCCGCCAGCCCGACGGCACCTGGCAGACGGTGGGCTAGGCCCCGCGCCTGCTTGCGTTAAGGGTCGCAGTCTCCCCGCTATTTCGCGGAAGTCATGTCTTTGGCGTCCCGGTGCTTGCTCCCTCTCGCGCCTTTCCCTAGCCTGATCCTCTGTTTTTCTGCCGGAGGCTCGCGCTCCCGTGTTTGTCTGGCTCGTCCTCGCCGGCCTTACGGCGATCGTTCTTTTCGTCCTGTTGCGTCCGCTCATGGCAGCCGGGATGGAAAGTCGCGCGGCAGAATCCTTCGACGCCGCCGTCTATCGCGATCAACTGAAGGAGATCGAGAGCGATCGCGCGCGCGGCCTGATCGGCGATCGGGAAGCCGAAGCCGCACGCATCGAGATTGCGCGGCGCCTCCTTGCCGCGGACGAAAAAG
>DASUQP010000047.1:0-9939 GCA_036280475.1 Methyloceanibacter sp.
TTGCGGCAAGGACGGTCGTCCTTGCCTATGTCAGCGTGCGCGACGCCGTCACTGGCTGCATCGACTGGGTTCGCCCGCGCGCATACGCGCTCGCGCTCTTGTTGCGGCGATGGCTTGTCGCTTCTTGGACTTGGCTCGCAGCGACGTCCCGGGCGTCCGCCGCGCTGTTCCAACGATGGTGTTCTGACGCATGGGTTTGGACGCGCGGAAATGCGGCGATCCTTGCGCGCGTCTCGCGAAAAGGCGTTGCGATCGCGTCATCTTGGATCGCAACGACATCGGTGGCACTGGCCGCGGCACTTCTGCATTGGCTGGTGAGAACTTGGAGACGAACGAGAGCCCTTGCCCGCGTCCTTTGGCGGAAGTCCCATTACGGAGCAGGCGTGGCTTCAGCGTGGACCGCAGCCACGGCGCGCGAAGCCGCCTTGATCCTTCGCCAACGGCTGTCGGTGGCCCGGAAATGGAGCGCCGTTCACGGCGGCATTCTCGCGCGAAATTCCCTCGCCGGCGCCCGTATCGCTTCGGCCTGGACCGCGTCCACCTTGCGCGAGGCCGGCTTGATCCTGCGCCAACGGCTGTCGGTGGCCCGGAAATGGAGCACCGTTCACGGCCGCATTCTCGCGCGAAACTCCCTCGCCGGTGCCCGCATCGCTTCGGCCTGGACCGCGTCCACCTTGCGCGAGGCAGGTTTGGGGCTCGCTCTCGCCCTGAAACGGACTGCCGTCACTGTTCGGCTGTTCGCGCGCGCGGCGCGTGTTGAAGCACGGCGCGCATCGTCATGGGGCGCGGCTCACTCGCGCACGGCCGCCGTCGTACTGAAACGCAACATGGCCGACGGGGCGGCGTGGTCGTCCGCGAAAGCCAAGACCACGGCGCAAGCCTCGATCGCCGCGAGCCGGATAGGTTATTCCTGGGCGGCGCTTCGGATGCGGCAGGCCTCGAACGGTTTCTTCCGTGCAACCCGGCCGGTTGCCGACCAGAACCACCGCGCGCTCGTTGTCAGGCGAAGCACGGCGATCATTTGCTTCGAGCCGAAGCGGGGAGGCCATCCCGCTCTTCGCGCGGGCTAGACCCCGCGCCGTCCGCTCAGCTCGCATGAGGACCGCGCATCTCCTTGATCGCGGCCTGAATCCGGCGCCAGTCGACCGCTTGTTCCTTTTGGCCCTGCCGCTCGCATTCGGCGGCCTTCTGGGCGGCCTCAAGCTCTGCCCTGTCGCCATGGGCGCCGACAAAAACGGCGGGCGTAGTCATGGATCTGCTTGGCTTCCATGGACCTTCCTCCTGTTTTTCCGAAGACCTCGCTCCAGGGGCAATACGCCGCCCCGTCCTTGCGCTGGGTCAAGCTAAGTTCGATGCGAGATTTCGATGCTGCGAGGCGGGGCGCCGAGGGTTGCCGCTCGCGCCGCCAAATCTTCGCAATGTTCCTGATAATGATTCACGTTTGGGCCGATACGAAGGCAACTCGCTTTGAGAACGGGATCAAGCGCTCTCGGACTGCTCGCCGGCGCAATCGCTCTCGGCCTGGCGGGGTTGCCGCTGGAGGCGCGTGCCGGCGCGCCGGAGAGTTGCGCGCCCCCGCCGGTCTCCGACCTTGTCGTCAACGTCAAGGACAAGGGTGCCGTGGGCGACGGCCGCGCCGACGACTCCGCGGCTATTCAGGCTGCAATCGACGCGGTGGCCGGCACCAAAGGCACGGTGCTCGTCCCCGATGGCGTCTACCTTGTGGAGACCGTCGGCAAGACACGGGTCAAACTCGGAAGCGACATGACGCTAAAGCTCGCCCAAGGTGCGGTCCTCAAGGCGATCCCCAATGACGAGCCGAAATACGCCGTTCTCACCATCTCCGGCGTCGCCAATGTGTGGGTCACCGGCGGCACGCTCGAAGGCGACCGCAACGAGCACCGCGGCAAGTCCGGCGAATGGGGCATGGGCATCCGCATCGATGACGGTGCGAAGCACATCACCATCAGCGGATTGACCTCGAAAAAGATGTGGGGCGACGGATTCTACGTGCAGGAAGCCGAGGATGTTCGCTTTTGCGGCGTGACGGCCGACGGAAACCGCCGCCAGGGCCTGTCGATCATTGCCGCGAACGGGCTGCTTGTCCTCAACTCCACATTCAAGAACACGCACGGGACGCGCCCGAGCGCGGGCATTGATTTGGAGCCCGACAAGGAGCGGCAGACGATCTCGCACGTCCGTATCGAGGGTTCCAAGTTCCTCGACAATGCGGGCGAGGGCATTCTGGTCGCTGGCAAGAAGGCGCGCATTTCCAAGGTAGAGATGATGCGGAACACGTTCAGAGGCAATCGGCCCTTCGTGGTCGAGAATGCGCCGGGCATCGCTGCGTCGATCTGCGGCAACCGGCAGACGAGCAAGCAGCCCGCGGCCTCCGGCAGCTTCAATACCTATGCCGAACCGGTCGAGATCGTTGCGCTTCAAAACGATTGCGGCGAAATGGGCTTCGTCATCGACCGCGGCAACACCAAGAAGAAAAAGAAGCGCGCCAACTGAACCGTCAGTTGAGCGCCTCCTCGGCTTTCGGCAATTCGACGATTTGTCTTAGGCCGCCATTGGCGCCATTGGAGATGGCGATCGTTCCGCCGGCGCGCTGCACGATTTCCCGCGCGATCGTGAGTCCAAGTCCCGCGCCGCGAATACCCTGCCGGCGAGCGGGATCGGCGCGGAAGAACGGCTCGAACACGCGGCCAATAAGATCGGGTGGGAGCCCCGGCCCGTCATCCTCGATGACGATGCGCGCAGTTCCGTTCGTATGGGCGACCTCGACCCGCGCTCTGACGCCATGCGTCGCCGCGTTGATGATCAGGTTGCGCAGCGCGCGATTGAGCGCGAGCCTGTTCGCGCGCACCTTCACGGGTGCGACGGCCGTCTCGGTCACATCGAGATTCTGGTCCCCTGAGTTCCTCGCCGATCGAGCCGACCAATTGGTCAAGCTCAATCAGCTCGGGCGGTGCTTTGACCCATTCCTCGCGCACCAACAGGATGGCGCTGTCGGCAATCCGCTCCAGCTCGTCGAGATCGTTGAGCCAGCGCTCGCGCTCCTCCGCATCCGCGACGAACTCGGCCCTGAGCCGCATGCGGGTGATCGGCGTGCGGAGATCGTGACCGGCCGCCGCCACGAGCCGCATGCGGCTTTCCATGGCGCGCTTGAGCCGCGACGAGAGCGAGTTCAACGCCTTGGCCGTCGCCCTGACCTCGGCCGGACCCCGTTCAGGCAGTGTCGGCAAGGCTCCGTCCGGTCCGACCGACGCGACCGCACTCTCAAGAAGCGCAAGCGGACGAACCATGCGGTTGGCCACGAAAACCGCAATGACAATGGCGCCGAAGGTGATCAGAAGAAGCCATCTGACGAGGTTGCGCCACGGCGCCCCCGGCGGCGGGAAATCGGTGATCGGAAACAGCACCCAGCCTTTGCTCTTGATCGGTATCGAAACGGTGAGCGGTGCGCGCCAGCCGTCGCGCGAGACCATCACGGCAAGATCGGAGCCGCGCGCCGCCAGCGTGTCGCGAAGTCTCTGAGTCAGGCGCTCGTAGACGCGACCCGGAGCCGGCTGCGGAACGAGTGAAACCGCGGCGCTGCCTTCATCGGCGACACGCACGAGCGTCTCGATCTGCTGGGCCACGGGGGCGAGCGAATGCACGCGCTTGGGCGGGCCCAGCAGGTAGAACAGGACGAGGGTCAAGAGGGTCACGACCGAGACGATCGCCACCGCCAGGAGCACGGCAATCTTGACACGAAGCGTGTTCATGACGCGGCGTCCTGAATTTCGACCTTGGCGGCGAGCTGATAGCCCCGTTGCGCACCGTCTTGAATAGCCGCGATGCGCCGCCGCCCGCGAGCTTGCGGCGAAGGCGGCTCACGAGAACGTCGATCGAGCGGTCGAGCGGATCGGCCTCGCGGCCGCGCGTGAGATCGAGAAGCTGATCGCGCGACAACACCCGGCCGGGCCGTTCGAGGAAGGTCTTGAGCAGATCGAACTCCGCGCCGGTCAGGACGACGTCGCCGCCTCGGGGATCAGTCACGCGCCGCGTCTGCGGATCAGCGGTGAACCCTTCGAAGCGATAGATCTTGCCCTCGCTCACTTGCGGCAGCGTTTCGGCACCGCGACGGAGCACCGCCCGCACCCGCGCGATCAGCTCGCGCGGATTGAACGGTTTGCCAAGATAGTCGTCGGCCCCGATCTCAAGGCCGACGATGCGGTCGACATCCTCCTTCAGCGCGGTCAGCAGAATAATGGGTATCCGCGAGCGCTCGGCGCGCAGGTCACGGCACACTTCGAGTCCCGAACCGTCGGGCAACATCACGTCGAGCACGATGAGATCGAATTGAACGGTGGCGAGCCGTTCGTGCAGCTCGGCGCAATTCGCCGCCAGCGCCACGCGAAAGCCCTGGCTCTCGATATAGCGGGCCAAGAGCTTGCGAATTTCCGGGTCGTCGTCGGCGACGAGAATGCGCGGGGGTGCTTGCGTCATCGGAGCGAACTCATCGCCAGTTTCTAACGCAAGCAGCGGGCGAACGAGCGGATTTTTGTAACGACCCAGAGGTCCGGCCTTTCGCGCAACGTTTCGATACGAAATACCCGCCGACGGCAATGTTCGGACACACCAAGACCTACCGGCGCAATTTTCACCCTCTAGAGAAGGAGGATCAGGAACGAACAAGGACGTTCGAGCATGAAAACTCTTCCCAGATTTTTACCCTTCCTTTTGGTTTTGCTCCTCGGTCTCGCCGGTCTTGCCATCATGACCTCGGCATGGGGTTCACCCTCCGGCGGAATGCATGGGCCGCGGCATCATGGCAAGTGGGCGCGATGCGACGCGGGCCCGCACGGTCACGGCTTCAGGCACGGCCGGCACGGGTCGGGCCACCTCGCGCAACGGCTGAGTGTCATGGAGACGGAAATCGGCATTCGGGCCGACCAAATCGATGCTTGGCGCGATTTCACCGACGCCGCACTCGCGGCGATGAAGCGGCCTTCATTTCCGGATGCAACGGACAAGGCGCCCTTCGCGCTTGCCCGAAGCATGGCCGACCAGACAATCGCGCGCGCGAAAAGTGCGGAGGCGCTGTTGAAGGCGATCGACGCTCTCAAAGCGAAGCTCACGCCGGAGCAGCTCAACAAGGTCGCCGATATCGAGGCGAGGTTCGGTGCCCATTTTGATCGCGGTCGAGGATCGCACTCCCCACGCTCCCCCGACGGGGACGACGATCCAGGCGGCGATGAGCCGAACGAGCGCGACGAAACTCCCCCATCGTCGGAGCCGTGAGGCGATGGAGGCGGCGGCCTAGCCGCCGCCTCTCATTCCTTCATTGTTTCGTTACAGGGCGCTTCGGCAATCCGCTCACATCGGAACTGCGTTGGCGAACAGCGCCTCGCCCCATTCATAGAGGGGCCGCTTGAAGTCCGACTCCGCGTGGATCGCCTGCCCTTTGCGCTCGGTCCATTTCTTGCCGTAGGTCTCGAACGGGAAGTGGCGGATGTAGTAGTCGCACGTCTCCTCCCAATGGGCGACTGACAGCGACTTGCCGTAATGCTGGCAGTAGAGATCGATTTTCTCTTTGGTCATGCCGCGCGGCGTGCGGCCGTCGCCCTCGGCGAAGACGATCTCGGGTCGGTTGCGCCACAGCATGAGGATGTTCCGCTGCTCGGGACCGTAGAACCGGCGAAAATCGAGGAGCTCTTGCCCGCGCGTATAGGGCGCATGATCGTCTTCGGTCATGTAGGCGTCGAACAGCCTGATCCTCACGGCATCGCATTCGCCTTCGCCGAGCCCGCGCAGAAACGCGCGCAAATCCCCGGTGACCCGCTCGTCGGGATCGAAGCAGAGCATCCAGTCATGCGGCAGCTCGGCGCGCGCCATGTCGAGCAAGAGACCCCTGTGCCGGCCTTCGGCAAGCTTGCGGGCCGCAACGTCCTGCTCCCACGCCTCGTTCGCCACGATCAACGCGACCTTGGGATGCCGGCGCAGGATTTCGACGGTGTCGTCACTGCTCGCATCGTCGTAGGCGACAATCGCATCGACGTGGCGCGCGAGGTAGTCGAGCGTATCGGGCAGGAGCAGCGCCTCGTTGCGGACGCGCGTGAGAGCGATCAAAAAATGCTTTTCGCCGAGCAACCCCTCGTTGCCGCTCACGATCCGCTCGCTGTCGCGCAGCCGCCAGCCCATGCTCAAGGTCCAACAGGCGCAAACACGGTCTGCGCCTCCTCGACTCCCTTGAGCGGGAACGCGCCCAGCCTGCGCAGCTCCTGCTCCGACAGGCGGCTTTGAAACGCAGCGGACAGCAACAGGCACTCGTCCAATTCGCCGCACAGATCGGCGAGGCGCGCGGCGAGATTCACGTCGCGGCCGATCACCGTATAGTCCAGACGCGCGCCGGAGCCGACATTGCCGAAGGCCGCATGGCCGAAATGGAGGGCGATTCCAACGCCGAAACGAATATTGCTCCCCGCGTTATGGGACTCGACTCGCAAGAGCCCGGCGCGTGCGGCCGCGAAGGCGCGGAGACATGCCCCGCCAGCGGTGTCTTCGCCGGGACGGAAGATGGCAAGAATCCCGTCGCCCAGGAACTTCAGCACCTCGCCGCCGCGCTCGTCGATGGGGGGCACGATGCAGTCGTAATAATCGTTGACCAGCGCGGTCGCCTCCTCTTCCGACAAATGCGCCGACAGGCCGGTGAAGTCGCGCATGTCGGCGAACAGGATCGCGGCGCGAATGCGCAAGACTTCGCCGCGCCTCACGTCGCCCGAGAGAATGCGCAAGTGCGGCTCGTCGCCCACATACATGCGCATGACCTCGCGCATCACGCGCCGGAGCGCGAGAATCTCCTGAAGCGCCGAAAGCGTCGGCACGATCGCGCGCAAGGTCGCGATATCCTCGGCGGAGAAGCCGTTTGGCGCGCGCGTGGCGAAGGTGAAGCCGTTAAGCATGCCGTTCGGCAACGCGACGGGAACGGCGATGTGGTGCGTATAGCCTGCGGCTTTGAGCTCCGGGACGATGTCGTAGGTCTCGTCGGGCAAGTCGGGGAGCCAAGAGATGATCCAATCGTTGAGCCGATGCGCCTCGGCGAGCGGACGCGGCCCCGTCGCTTCAGAGCCGCGATCGTGCCCATAGATGTGCTCGCGCGCCGGGCGCCCGAATTCCCAGATGCGCGCATTGGCCGCCCGTTCTGCGTGTCGGAACTCAACCGCGCTTACGGCCCGGTCGATCGGCATGCCGGCATCGCGGAGTTTCAGGCAAACCCCTTCGATAATGACATTGGGGTCGCCGATGTCGCGCGCTTCGCCGACCAGCCAGTCTCGCAGCGCGAGACAAAGGCGGAGCCGCTCATCGGAAAGCGTTGCGGCAAGATCGGACACGAGCCTATCCCTTGCGGCCTAAACATCGCGCCGGGCAACGATCGGAGCCAAGCGCCATCGCCGAAGCGGCCTTCTCTTAGGCGCTGAGGCGCTCGAGCACCTCGTCGGCGATCTCGAAATTGGCATAGACGTCCTGCACGTCGTCGGAATCTTCGAGCGCCTCGATCATGCGCAAGAGGCGCTGGCCTGCTTCCTCGCCGATCGGCACGGAGGTCTTTGCCCGCCACAGGATGCGTGCGGCCCGCGGCTCGCCGAACTTCGCTTCGAGCGCCTTGGCGATCTGATGCAGCTGATCGGGATGGCAATAGACAACGTGACCGTCGGCGGCCGACTCGCAATCTTCGGCTCCCGCCTCGATCGCCGCTTCGAGCATCGCATCGGGGCTCGCCTTGTCCGCATCGAACTCGATCGCGCCGAGCCTGTCGAAATTGAAGGACACGGCGCCCGTCTCGCCGAGATTGCCGCCGAACTTGGTGAAGATCGAGCGCACCTCGCTTGCGGTGCGGTTGCGATTGTCGGTGAGCGCCTCGACGATGACGCCGACGCCGCCCGCGCCGAAGCCCTCGTAGCGCACTTCCTCGTAATTGGCGCCGCCCGCCTCCTGGCTTTTCTTGATGGCGCGTTCGATATTGTCCTTGGGCATGTTCTGGGCGCGCCCCGCCTGCACCGCGGTCCTGAGCCGCGGGTTCATGCCGGGATCGGGCAAGCCCATCCTCGCCGCCGCGGTGATCTCGCGTGCGAGCTTGGAAAAGAGCTTGGAGCGCTTCTTGTCCTGGGCCCCTTTACGGAACTGGATGTTCTTGAATTTCGAATGGCCGGCCATCGCCCGATCCCTATTGGTTACTGCCGCTGCCGGTCAAGGGGCTTCGTCCCGCCCTCAAGCGCTTGCGCATCATGGTGAGAACGGGCCGTCCGTCGCCCAGGCTTAGCGAAGCCTTAACCCTAACGGCCCGACAAATGAAGGCTTGGCGACTCGCGCGGGCCGCGCGGGCTTGCCTGAACAAGGGGGGCAATCATGAAACCGTTTCTCAAGCCGCACGCCGCCTTCAGCGAGGACAAGGCCATGCCACCAACGACGACACTCTCGGCGCTCTGCTCCGAAGCCGCCGACCACGTAGCCGGGGCCCGATTGTCGCTGTCGGACGATGGCACCGACGCGGATCGCGCGCTTGTTCACCTCGATGAGGCGATCCACTGCTTGCGGCGCCTGCTTGCTCATGGCCGCGCTGTCGCCGCCAAAGATGCGCGTGCGCGACCTCGCCCGCTCTAACTTTCCTCAAGACCAGAACGCGGGTTCGGCCCGCGACAGCTTGCCGCCGAGCCGGAGCGGCGCGATGGCGCGCGCCAAGCCGGTCCGATCGTCCACATCGATGGCGACCCCGCAAAGCGTGGCCTCGCCGAGCGCGGGTGCAAACCGCCCGGATGGGATCTTGGTCAGGAAGCGCTGCAACGGCTCCTGCTTGTCCATCCCGAGAACCGAATCGAAATCGCCGCACATGCCGGCGTCGCTGATATAGGCGGTGCCCTTGGGCAGGACCCGCTCGTCGGCCGTCGGCACATGGGTGTGCGTGCCGATCACCGCGGTCGCGCGCCCGTCGGCGAAGTGACCCATCGCCTCCTTCTCCGAGGTCGCCTCGGCGTGGAAGTCGATGAGGATGGCGTCCGCGCGGGTCTTGAGCCCGCACGCTTCGAGCTCATGCTCCACGGCGCGGAAGGGATCGTCGAGATCGGCCATGAACACGCGCCCTTGCGCGTTGATCACGAGCACATCGGCACCAGCGCTTGCCTTGAACAAACCGGCGCCCTTGCCGGGCGTCCCCGCTGGAAAATTGATCGGCCGCAGCAAACGATCGTAGCGCTCGATGAACACCAGCGTCTCGCGCTGATCGAACACATGATTGCCCATGGTCACGACGTCAGCGCCTGCGTCGAGCAGCTCTACGAGGATTTGCTCGGTGATGCCGAAGCCGCCGGCCGCGTTCTCGCCGTTCACCACCACGAAATCGAGGCGATAGCGTTCGCGCAATTCCGGCAATTGCTCGATGACGGCGGCGCGGCCCGAGCGGCCGACCACATCTCCCAGGAACAGAATACGCATCGTGCGGCCGATCCGCTGTTGGCGAGAAAAGTCTCGCCGGCGTCAATAGCGAATCGCGGCGTGTCCCGCCAGCGTCGTCGCGGCGTGATCTTCACAAGGTTGAGGGAAGTTGGAATGGCCAGGCCGCGATGGCCGTCGGAGCGAAGATCCCGGGTGTCCCTACATCAGTAGGTGGGCGCCAAATGGCGGAGACCACGGTCCCCGTCAGGGTCGGCTCCCATAGGATCTTATAGGGCCCTGGGATTGTGCTCTTTCGAGGGAGACTTCTCGAACAAGATCCTGTCGATGGGCGAGGCGAGCGGTCTGCAAGACAAAGAGCTTCAAGATACGCTCCTGCGCCAACTGATAAGCGAAGGCGTCCTCCATTATCCCGTGGCGCAGAAAATCCACGATGCATGCAGTCATCGAACAGGCGGCTCGTGGCGACGAGGTAGAGCAGCTTGGCATTGCTCTGCTCGCCGG
>DASUQP010000048.1:0-12109 GCA_036280475.1 Methyloceanibacter sp.
TGAGATTTGCCAGCGGGATCCTTCAGCGCGAGCGAGGAGGATCCCATTCCTGCCCGCGCTCCCCAAGCTTACGGCATTAGCAGGCTCCAAGCCAACCCTAAACCCCGTCGCTCTTAATACGCTGTTGCAACAGCGGCCCGATGAAGCGCCATCGGGCGAATGCCGTTAGCGCCATGAATTGCGGCCCGCTTCGATCCCATGCTAGCCAGGACATGGAGGATCGGAGCCGATGGCGAAAGGCAAGGCGACGGGCGAACAGCCCAAAAAGACGAATGGCGATGGGCCGTCGGCGGAATCGGCGCAAGCGGTGCCTGCGGCAGGGGAAAGCGCCCAAGGCAAACCTGCGCCGCAGCTGACGATGCTCGCCCTCTACGTCAAGGACCTCTCTTTCGAAAGTCCGAGCGCCCCGAAATCGTTGCAGGGCCCCGGCCAGAACCCGCAGCTCAGGGTCAACGTCAATGTGAATGCCGGCCCGCGCGGGGAGGAAACCTACGAGGTCGCGTTGCAGCTCGAGGTCAATGCCAGCAGCGATCTCGGCGTCATCTACAATGTCGAGCTGTTGTATGGCGGGCTGTTCCGCCTGCGCGCCGTTCCGGAGAATTTGGTGCAGCCGGTCTTGTTCGTCGATTGTCCGACGATCCTGTTTCCCTTCGTGCGCCGCGTCCTTGCCGATGCCATCCGCGACGGGGGCTTCCCCCCTCTGATGCTCGATCCGATCGATTTCGCCAAGCTCTACGCCAAGAACTTCACCCCGGCTCAGGGAAATCTTCAAACGAGCGCCAAGAACTAAATGAGCTCCGCTAGTAGCGCAGCCACAGGGCTTCGGCGCCGAGGGTCGCCACGAAAGCGCGGTGCGCCTCGATTTCCGCGGCAGTCAGTCGCGGTGCAAGCGGCCGTGGCCGCTCGGCGACGGTCCCGGCGGCCGTCCCCAGCATGATCGCTTGCGCGCCATTGATAGCAAAATCGAGCCGCGCCTGATGCCCGCCGACAAGCTCGACATAGACGGCGGCGAGAAGCCTGCTGTCGAGGAGCGCGCTGTGCTTCTCGCGCTGTGACAGGTCGAGACCGTAGCGCTTGCACAGAGCATCGAGGCTGCAAGGCGCGCCGGGATGCTTTCTTCGCGCCAGTGCCAGCGTGTCGACGACGCGATCCCAGCGCAAAAGGGGGCGGGACGAGCGATCGAGCTCGGCGTTGAGAAAGGCGAAATCGAAGGTGGCGTTATGCATCACGAGCATGGCGCCCTCGAGGAAGGCGAGCATGTTGTCGGCGAGTTCGGCAAAGCGCGGCTTGTCGCGCAGGAACTCAATGGAGAGGCCATGCACTTCGAAGGCCTGGTAGGGCATGTCGCGCTCCGGGTTCAGATGGCAATGCCACACCCGGCCCGTCGGGATGCAGTTGACAAGCTCCACGCAGCCGATCTCGACGACTCTGTGGCCGTCGAACGGGTCGAGCCCCGTGGTCTCGGTGTCGAGGACGATCTCGCGCAAGCTATTCTCGCTCGTCTTTGCGGCGCAGCCGGTCCATCACGCGCCCTTCCCTGCTTTTAAGCGATTCGATCAGTCTATCGATCTCGATTCGCATGTCCTCGACGGTCGTCCCGCTGTCCACAACGAAGTCGGCGCGCGCCCGCCTCTCGGCGTCGGGAAGCTGGCGTGCGAGCAGATGCTCGAGCTTGTCGGCGGTCATGCCGGGGCGGGCGAGCACGCGGGCGCGTTGGACGTCGTGGGGGGCGCTCACCACCACGGTCACATCGACGCGGGCATCGGCGCCCGTTTCGAACAGGAGGGGGATCTCAAGCACAGCGAGGCGCGCGCCTCTTTGTTCCTGCGCGCGGAGAAAGTCGAGCTCGGCCGCGACCACCAGGGGATGAACGGTCTCCTCGAGCAGACGCAGGCGCTCGGGCGATCCCGCGATCCGCTCCGACAATAGTTTCCGGTCGACGCGTCCCTCACGCGTAACGCCCGGGAAAGCGGCCTCGATCGGGCGGACCGCTGCCCCTTCATAGAGCTGATGGACGCAAAGATCGGCGTTGAACACAGGGATGCCCTGTTCGGCGAAGCGCTCGGCCGCCGCCGATTTCCCCATGCCGATGCCGCCCGTGAGCCCGACGACCAGCATCATCGCTCTCCGAGAGAGGCAGCGACATGGGCCCGCAATTCAGGCGTCACCTCTGGGCGGACGCCGAACCAGCGCGCAAAACCGGGGACCGCCTGATGGAGCAGCATGCCGAGCCCGTCGACGGTTCGATTTCCCCTGGCGCGCGCGGCGGCGAGAAGTCCGGTTTCGAGCGGGCTATAGACGAGATCGGCGACAACGGCGTCGGTTGGCAATGAAGCAAGATCGAGGTCGAGAGGTTCCTTGCCAGTCAGGCCAAGGCTGGTCGCATTGACGAGGAGGCCGCAACCCGAAAGCGCGCGTGCACGTTCGCGCCAATCGACCAAGGTCACCGCTGGTCCAAAGGCTTTCGCCAAGGCTTCGGCACGGCCGGTCGTCCGGTTGGCGAGGAGGATGCGTCTCACCCCCTCCGCAAGAAGGCCGTGCAGGATGGCGCGGCCAGCGCCGCCCGCGCCGAGCACCGTCACCGGCCGCCGGCTCTCGTTCCAGTCGGGCGCCTCGGCATTGAGATTGGTCATGAAGCCATAGGCATCCGTGTTGCTCGCGTTGAGCCGGCCCGCCTCGTCGAGCCACAGCGTGTTGGCCGCGCCGATCGTTCGTGCCGCCTCGTCGGCGACCGCCGCGAGCCGTAGCGCCGCCTCCTTGTGCGGCAGGGTGACATTGGCGCCCACATAGCCGAGGTTCTTGAGCGTGCCGAGGAACCGGGCCAGATCCTTGGGTTCCACCGCTTCCTTCTCATAGGCGCCGTCTATGCCGTACTCCCGGAGCCAGTAACGATGGATCAAAGGTGAGCGGGAGTGCTCGACCGGCCAGCCGATGACACAGGCGCGTCGCATTGTCCGTCAGCCTTCGATGGCGCCCACGCGCCGAAGCGTGTCGAGGAGCGGAACGAGGGGCAGGCCGAGGATCGAGAAATAGTCGCCCTCGATGGCCTCGAACAGCTGCACGCCGAGCGACTCGATCTGATAGGCGCCGACCGAGGCAAGGACCTGTTCGCCTGCCGCCGCGAGATAGCGGCCGATGAACTCCGGCGACAGCTTTCGCATGGTGAGTGTCGCCACCATCGTCTCCGCCCAGACGGTTTCGCCATTGGTCGCAACCGCGACCGCGGTATGAAGCGTATGCTTCTTGCCGCTGAGATCGAGCAATTGGCGGCGCGCCGCCTTCATGCTGTCGGGCTTCGCGTAGATGGTTTCGCCCTGGACCAGCACCTGATCGCCGCCGATCACGTAAGCTTCCCGGGCAAGATCGCTCACCGCCTCGGCCTTGGCCCTTGCCAGAACCTCGGCGACATCGTGGGGGCTTAGCGCCCCCTCGCCGCTGATGGCTTGGCGCATGACGGCCTCGTCGAGACCCGGCGGCTCGACGATGAAGGCTAGTCCCGCCGCTTCGAGAATGCGCGCCCGCGACTTGCTCGCCGAGGCGAGGATCAGGGGCGGACGCCCGGCCTGGAGGAAGCTGCTCATGCTTCGAGAGCCGGCGCTTCGCGATCGTGGTAGAGCCGGATGATGGCGGCCGCCGTCTCCTCGATGGACCGGCGCGTGACGTCGATGATCGGCCAGCCATGGCGCGCGCAAAGCGCCCGCGTTTGGGCAATCTCGGCGGCGATAGCCTCCCGGTCCACATAGTCCTCGAGATGGTTATGGGCGTGCTCGATCACGCGGTGCTGCCGGACTTGCGCGATCCGCTCGGGACTTGCGACCAGACCAACGACAAAAGCGGTGGTCGGGATCTCGAGCTGCAGCGGCAGCGGCATTCCCGGAACGAGCGGCACGTTTGCGGTCTTGAAGCCGCGATTGGCGAGGTAGATCGAGGTCGGCGTCTTCGAGGTGCGGCTGATGCCGATCAGCACGATGTCGGCGTCGTTGAGGTTCGGCGGCAAGTGGCCGTCGTCATGGAGCATGGTGAAGTTCAGCGCTTCGATGCGCCGGAAATAGTCGGCGTCGAGCACATGCTGGCCTCCGATTGTCGGAGTCGAAGGCGTGCCGAGATAGGACTCGAACACCTGCAGGATAGGCTTGAGCGCGGGCACGCAAGGGACATTCAGTCTCTTGCAAGCGCGTTCGAGTTCCTCGGCGAGCTCGCGATTGACCAGGGTGTAGAGCACGATCCCGGGCGAAGCCTCCACGTCCCTCACCGCCCGCTCGAGCTCCCGGCGGTTCCGCACCAAAGCATGCAGGTGCTCGATCGCCCGCACTTTGGCGTATTGGACCCTGACCGCCTTGGCGATGGTGATCAGCGTCTCGCCGGTCGCGTCGGAGATCATATGGAGGTGGAAAGTTCGCAGGATATCCATGGCAATCTCCTTGGATAACCGCGATGGGTTAAGGGAGCAACTCCGGCAGAGGTTCTGCCCTCTCCCCCCACCTCCCCGAAACTGGGGTCAAGTTCTTCACAGATTCGCTCTTGTCGACAAAATGACGCTTGTTTGAGACCGGCCGACAATACCCTCACCCATCCCCAGTTCCGCCGGCCTTCTACCCACAGACTGTCCAACGATTTGCAAGACGCGAAGCACCGCCTTTAACGTCACGTAATATCGGCCGGTGTGACCAATAATTGATGAGATAACCACATCCGCTTCAGCCCGGATGTCTTGCCGCTCCTGCCACCGTCTAAAGTTCTGTAGAGAGCTTGGTGACAGAACGGAATGCCCGCTATCCACGCCGTAACTGAAACAATAGAAACTCTTTTAGAGACTCTCTTATAATGATTTAGAACACCCATGTTGCGCGTGCGGCCATCGGAAAACCCGTTCCTTTCTGCGCTTGCCGGGGAGACCGCTTCGCCCCCGCCGATTTGGCTGATGCGCCAGGCAGGCCGCTATCTCCCGGAATACCGCGAGGTGAGGGGCAAGGTTCGCTCCTTCCTCGACCTTTGCCTTAACCCGAAACTCGCGGCCGAGGTGACCTTGCAGCCGTCGCGGCGCTTTTCTTTCGACGCGGCGATCGTCTTCTCGGACATCCTCATCGTTCCTTACGCCTTGGGCCAGAAGGTCGAGTTCATCGAGGGCGAGGGACCCAGGCTCGAGCCGATCCGAGACAGCAGCGCCATTTCACGCCTTGATCGCGGCGGCACGGCAAAAGCGCTCGCGCCGGTCTATGAGACCATCGAACGTGTGGTTGCGGAGCTGCCAAGAGCCGTGCCGTTGATCGGCTTCTGCGGTGCCCCTTGGACGGTTGCGACCTATATGGTCGAAGGCGGAGGCAGCAAGGACCAGGCCGAGGCGCGGCTGCTCGCCTATCGCGATCCGGCCACCTTCCAGCGCCTGATCGATCTCCTCGTCGACAGCTCCGCCGACTATCTCGCCGATCAAGTGAGGGCCGGTGCGCGCGCCTTGCAGATTTTCGACAGCTGGGCCGGAAGTCTTCCCGAAGACGCTTTCGACCGCTGGTGCATCGCGCCGACGCGGCGGCTCATCGAACAAGTCAGGGCCAAGGTGCCGGGAACGCCCGTGATCGGTTTCCCCCGCGGCGCCGGCGTGCTTGCCGAGCGCTACGCCAAGGAGACGGGTATCGATGCGATAGGCTGCGACACGAGCCAGCCCCTAGGCTGGATCAAAGACAATCTGCAAACCCTCGTTCCGGTGCAGGGCAATCTCGATCCTGTCCTTCTCGTCGCCGGCGGCGCCGAGCTCGATCGGCGTGCGGAAGCGATCCTCAGGTCGCTCGGCCCAGGCCCCTTCATCTTCAATCTCGGCCATGGCATTCTCCCGGAGACGCCGATCGACCATGTCGCCCGGCTCGTTCATCTGGTGAAGTCCGGGCCCGCCTGATCGTCTCCTGGCAATTGTCGATGCTGCTTGCCTACATCAAGGCCTTCCATGTCATCGCGATCATTGCGTGGATGGCGGGGCTGCTCTATCTGCCGCGGCTCTTCGTCTACCATGCAGCGAGCAAACCGGGTTCCGAGCAGTCCGAGACCTTCAAGGTGATGGAGCGGCGCCTTCTGCGCTACATCACGACGCCGGCCATGATCGCAAGCTGGGTGCTGGGACTCTGGCTCGCCTTTTCCGGGGTGATCGACTGGTCGCGGGACGGCTGGTTTCACGCCAAGCTCATCCTCGTCTTGGCGCTGTCGGCCTATCACGGCCTGCTCGCGATCTGGACAAAGGACTTTGCCCTGGATCGCAACACGCGATCGGTGCGGTTTTACCGCATCGCCAACGAGATCCCGACCATCCTCATGATTTTCATCGTGATTCTCGCCGTTGTCCGCCCGTTCTAGAGGCTCGCCCAAGCCTATTCCGCCCGCCGTCCTGGTCTGCTATAAGCGAGTCGCATCCAATTCGGGACGCTGTCGCGGCCCGCTCTTCCCCCAAAGATCGGGTCACCCGGAGTGGAGCAAGGCGCCGAACTTTGCCTTCCCGCCGAGGCATTTCCGACCCCCTCCCCGTAACGCCGCGCTCCCCCGCGCGGAACTCGAAAACGCTTAAGTCGTCCATTTCCCCCTGGAGAAGCAGCGCATGCAAGAAATGAAGCTGCAAGATTTGAAGACCAAATCGCCGACGGAGCTCTTGAGCTTCGCCGAGGAGGTCGCCGTCGAGAACGCGAGCGCCATGCGCAAGCAGGAGCTCATGTTCGCGATTCTGAAGCAGCTGGCAGCCCGCGACGTCGAGATCACCGGCACCGGCGTGGTCGAGGTATTGCAGGACGGCTTCGGCTTCCTGCGCTCGCCCGACTCGAATTATCTCGCCGGTCCCGACGACATCTACGTGTCGCCGTCGCAGATCCGGCGCTTCGGTCTCCGCACCGGCGATACCGTCGAAGGCCAGATCAGGAGCCCGAAGGACGGCGAACGCTATTTCGCCCTGCTCAAGGTCAACACCATCAATTTCGAGGACCCCGAAAAACAGCGCCATAAGATCCATTTCGACAATCTGACGCCGCTCTATCCCGACGAGTGGCTTCAAATGGAGATCGAGAAGCCGACCACCAAAGACCTCACGGGGCGCGTCATCGACATCGTTGCTCCCCTCGGCAAGGGCCAGCGCGGGTTGATCGTGGCGCAACCGCGTACCGGCAAGACGATCATCCTCCAGAACATCGCCCACTCGGTCACGGCCAATCACCCCGAGTGCTACCTCATCGTTCTGCTCATCGACGAGCGCCCCGAGGAGGTGACCGACATGCAGCGCTCGGTGAAGGGCGAGGTGATCTCGTCCACCTTCGACGAGCCGGCCTCGCGGCACGTGCAGGTGGCCGAGATGGTCATCGAGAAAGCGAAACGCCTGGTCGAGCATAAGCGCGACGTGGTGATCCTGCTCGATTCGATCACGCGGCTCGGCCGCGCCTACAACACCGTGGTGCCTTCGTCGGGCAAGGTGCTGACCGGCGGCGTCGACGCGAACGCGCTCCAGCGCCCGAAGCGCTTCTTCGGCGCCGCGCGTAACATCGAGGAGGGCGGCTCGCTCACCATCATCGCCACCGCTCTGATCGATACCGGCAGCCGCATGGACGAGGTGATCTTCGAGGAGTTCAAGGGCACCGGCAATTCGGAAATCGTGCTCGACCGCAAAGTTGCCGACAAGCGCATCTTCCCGGCGATCGACATTGCGCGATCGGGCACGCGCAAAGAGGAACTCCTGGTGCAGGGCGATCAGCTCAAGAAGATGTACGTGCTTCGCCGCATCCTGAACCCGATGGGGATCCAGGACGCGATCGAGTTCCTGCTCGACAAGCTGAAGCAGACAAAGGGCAACAGCGACTTCTTCGACTCGATGAACACGTAAGGCGCGCGAAGCCGCTCCCCGCCGGTTGCCACGTGCTCGAGCCTTTCCACATTGTCATGGCCGGCTTGGCCCGGCCATCCACGTCTTTGGCCCTGGACGGAAATCGTGGATGCCCGGGACGACGAGCTTGCGCCCGGGCCGGCGAAGCCGGACTCGGGTGCCTGGGCATGACGGCGCTGCGGTTCGACCTACACCGTCCCCACCTGGCGGGCGGCCTTGACGGTTGCGACCAGTGCCGCGGGCGCCGTCACCGGCAGGGAGCATTGCGGGCCGATGCAAACATAGGCCGTCGGCTTGCCGTCGATCGAGGTCTTGCCGTGCGCCGGTGACGATGGCGAAAGCGCGCTCGCGCCACCCTCCCCTTCCCTAACCTCCTGCACCACGGCGTTCGGCAGCGAGACATCGGCAAGCGCGCGGCGCAACTCCCGCGCATCGCGGCCCTCCGGCACCAACAGCACGACGAGCGCCGGCGCGTAAACATCGAGCGTTGCCGCAAGCATCCCGGCATGGGCGAGCACGCTTTCGCTCATGGCGCCCGCGAAGCCGCTTAGGATCGCTTCAGCGCGGTCCCGGTAGCGTGCCTCTCCGGTCCACAGCAACAGCGCCATAAGATTCGACACCATCACCGCATTGGCGTTCGGGGTGGCGTCGTCCTGGCCGCTGAACGGGCGCACGATGAGGTCCGAGGTATCGTCGGCGGCGAAATAGTAGCCACCAAGATCCTCCGCCCAGTAGTGGCGGTCGAGCACGTCGGTCCATTCGCGGGCGCGCTCGACATAGCTCGACTTACCCGTGACACTCGCGAGAGCGAGCGCGGCGTCGATCATGTTGGCGTAGTCGTTTGCGGTCGCCGGCGCCTTCGCCTCGCCCGCGCGATAGGCGTGGAACAGCCGCCCATTTGAGATCATCCGTGTACATACGAAATCGAAGGCGCGCTCCGCGGCGTCGAGCCAGTCAACGCGGTCGAACGCGTCCGCCGCGTTGGCGAGTGCCGCGATCATCAATCCGTTCCAGTCGGCGAGCACCTTGTCGTCGAATCCGGGGCGCACGCGGCTGGAGCGCCGCGCGAGCAGCTTTTGGCGCATCGCCGCAAGACGCGCTTCCGTCTCGGCGTCGCGCAATTCGATCGCGTCGAGCCGGTTGAGGATGTTGTGGCCTTCGAAATTTCCTTGCGACGTCACGCCGTAAACTTCGGCGAAGAGTTTCGCGTCCTCGGCGCCGAGCGCGTCCTCGATCGCGGGCAAGCTCCACACATAGAACTTCCCCTCCTCGCCCTCGCTGTCGGCGTCGAGCGACGAGGCGAAAGCACCACCCTCGACCGTCATCTCGCGCATCAGCCAGTCGATCGTCTCCGCGATCCGCTCGGCGTAGAGCGGCGACTTCGTCTCGCGCCAGACCTCGGTCATCATGGTGACGAGCTCTGCGTTGTCGTAGAGCATCTTCTCGAAATGCGGCACGAGCCAGCGCGCATCGACGCTGTAGCGCGCGAACCCGCCGCCGAGGTGATCGTAGATCCCGCCTTGGGCGATTCGCGTCAGCGTGAGATCGACCGCTTCGCGCGGATGCGGGAGACCGTAGCGAAGGCCGGCGCGCCACAAGAATTCGAAAAATTGCGGCTGCGGGAATTTTGGCGCGCCGCTGATCCCGCCATAGACCGGATCGACCGCTTGCACGAAGCGGCGGGCGAGATCGGCGAGCTGCGCCTCCGGTGGCGGCGCGGCGCGAACGCCGCCGCGGCGCGGCGCGAGCCGCTCTTTCAGAATTTGCGCGTTGTGCCGGACCTTGTCCTTCTCGGCGTGGTAGATGCGCGAGACTTCATTCAGTACACGGACGAATGGGGGGCGCCCGAAGCGCTCGTCCTTGGGAAAGTAGGTGCCGCCCCAGAACGGCTCGGCCTCCGAGGTGAGGAACATGGTGAGCGGCCAGCCGCCCTGCTCGCCGAGCGCATGCAATGCGCCCATGTAAATCGCATCGATATCGGGACGCTCCTCGCGATCGACCTTGATGTTGACGAAGAGGTCGTTCATCACGGCGGCCGTAGCGTCGTCCTCGAAGCTCTCATGGGCCATGACGTGGCACCAATGGCAGGCGGCGTAGCCGACCGAGAGCAGGATCGGCTTTCCCGTCGCGCGCGCCTCTTTGAGCGCCGCATCGCCCCAGGGACGCCAGTGGACCGGATTGTCCTTGTGCTGGAGGAGATAGGGGCTGGTTTCGCGGGCCAGCTCGTTACCGTCGACGCGCTCCTGCATGGTCCTTCCTTTCGCCGCGCCCTAGGATAACGCGTTTGCCGCATGGATGGCCTACTCGATGGACGCAAATCGCCTCTTCCCCCTCACCCTTTCCGCCATGCGACTTGCGCAGCTTCGTGCGCAAGATCGCGGCAGAAAGCCCTCTCCCGCAAGGGGAGAGGGATTATGGGGCGTGCCCACGGGTACCAACCCCTCTCCCCTCGCGGGAGAGAGTGGCGCTCAAAAGAGCGCGCCGGGTGAGGGGGATTTGCAAGGCGAGCGGTCACGTCTCGCGGCCGCCACGCCGATACGGACTCAACTCAAGTGGCTTCGATGATCACCGCTGATGCCGACACCATCGTCGCCCCGGCGAGCGGCGCCGGCCGTGCCGCCATCGCCGTGGTCCGCATCTCGGGCGAGAGAACGCGCGATGTCCTCGATGCGTTGTGTGGCGGCGCGCCCCCTCCCCGCCGGGCGAGCTTGCGCGCAATCGGGCTCGCAAACGCGCCGATCGATCGCGGCCTCGTGCTCTGGTTTCCAGGTCCTCAGAGCTTCACCGGCGAAGACATGGCCGAGCTCCATGTGCATGGGAGCCGCGCCGTGATCCGCGCCGTCATCGATGCGGTGCTGTCGATCCCCGGAACGCGCCTCGCCGAGCCGGGCGAGTTCGCGCGCCGCGCCTTCGAGAAGGGCAAGCTCGATCTGACGGAGGTCGAAGGGCTTGCCGATCTCGTCAACGCCGAGACGGAGGCGCAGCGGCGCCAAGCGCTCGCGCAGGCCGAAGGGTCTTTGCGCGCTCTCTACGAGGGCTGGCGCGCGGAGCTCGTGCGGGCGCAGGCGCTGATCGAAGCGGGACTCGACTTCGCCGACGAGGGCGACGTGATCGCCGACGTCAGCGCAAAAGCGGACCCCATCGTCGCGCGTCTCTTAGCCGCGATCGCGCACCATCTGTTGGATCGTCGTGGAGAGCGTTTACGCGATGGGTTCAAGGTCGTCATCGCCGGCGCTCCCAATGCCGGCAAGTCGAGCCTCCTGAACGCGCTCGCCAAGCGCGACGCCGCGATCGTGTCCGAGGAAGCCGGCACGACGCGCGATGCGATCGAGGTCCATCTCGATCTCGGCGGCGTGCCGGTCATGCTCATCGACACGGCGGGCTTGCGCGCGGCCGAAGGCAAGATCGAGGCCGAAGGGATCAGGCGCGCCTTGGCGCGGGCAGGGGACGCCGACCTCGTTCTGTGGGTGGTCGATGCGACCGCGCCGCAATGGCATGCGCCTTTGGGAATTGGTCTGGGCAAGTCGGGTGAAGCCGATGCGGCGGCGGTCACGGTCCTGAACAAGATCGACCTCGCGCCCGGGGCCGGCGCAGGCACGGATTGCCTCAAGCTCTCGGCGAAGACGGGCGAGGGGATCGAACACCTTGTCGACGCGCTCGCCGAGAAGACGACTCTTGCGGCGGAGCAAAGGGCGGGGGCTCCGCTCCTGACGCGTACACGTCACAGGGTCGAGCTTGAAGGCGCGCGTGCGGCCCTCGAGCGCTATGGCGATGCAGCTCTCGGTCCAGAGTTCAAGGCCGAGGAGCTGCGGATCGCCGCCCGGCATCTCGGCAGGCTCACCGGCCTGATCGATGTCGAGGAGGTACTGGGCGCGATCTTCGCCGAGTTCTGCATTGGCAAGTAAGAGGGCGCTCTGATTCACGTGAAACAATTGGGGCGGCTGCTTTGACGAACGCGCGCGAACCGACTAGGTACGGCCCATGAACAAGGGCTTCGACGTGATCGTGATCGGCGGCGGCCATGCCGGCTGCGAGGCCGCGTCCGCGTCCGCGCGCATGGGCGCAGCAACAGCCCTCGTTACCCACAGTTTTTCCACCATCGGCGAGATGTCCTGCAATCCGGCCATCGGCGGCCTGGGCAAGGGCCATCTCGTGCGCGAGATCGACGCGCTCGACGGGCTGATGGGCCGCGCGATTGATCGCGGCGGCATCCAGTTCCGCATGCTGAACCGCAGCAAGGGACCGGCCGTGCGCGGCCCGCGC
>DASUQP010000049.1:0-3531 GCA_036280475.1 Methyloceanibacter sp.
CGGCTTCCTCGTCCTGCGTCCCCTGCTCCTGCATCAACGGGACGAGCTCGCGCGCGACGAAAGGGAAGGTTACGAAGATGGTGGGGAGCACGATGCCCGGGACGGCGAAGATGATCTGGATGCCTTGGCTTTGCAGATAGACGCCGAAATAGCCTTGCAGCCCGAACAGGAGCACGTAGACGAGCCCCGAGATCACCGGAGACACGGAGAACGGCAGGTCGATCAGCGTGTTCAGGATGCTCTTGCCTGGAAACTCGAACTTGGCGATCGCCCAGGATGCGGCAAGCCCGAAGATGAGATTGGCGGGCACCGCGATGCCGGCGACGAGGAGCGTGAGCTTCATGGCCGCCACGGCATCGGGCTCGGAGATGGCCTGCCAATATCCACCGAACCCGGCGCGCAACGCTTCGGCGAACACGGCGACGAGCGGCAGGAGCAGGAACAAGATCAAAAAGCCCACGGCGATGAGGATGAGCGCGACGCGCACAGGCCGCCGCTCCGTGGTCACCGATCGGGCGCGGTCCTCGGTGACGACATCGGTGCCGAGAGCGACGCCGCTCATGTCCCGAACCTCCTGCGCTGCCATGCTTGGATGAGATTGACGAGTAGAATAACGACGAAGGCGATGGCGAGCATGGCGGCTGCAATCGCCGTCGCCTGTGCATAGCCGAACTCTTCCAGCCTGATGACGATCAGGAGCGGCGCGATCTCCGAGACGAAGGGAATATTGCCGGCGATGAAGATCACCGAGCCGTACTCGCCGACGGCCCGGGCGAAAGCGAGCACAAAGCCGGTGAGGATGGCCGGGAGCAGCGCAGGCATCATCACCCGGAACACGGTCTGGCGCCGGCTCGCGCCGAGCGAGGCCGCAGCTTCCTCGATCTCGCGCTCGAAATCCTCGAGCACGGGCTGCACGGTGCGCACCACGAACGGCAAGCCGATGAACACCAGCGCCACGCCGATGCCCCAAGGCGTGTAGGCAATCTTGACGCCGTAGGGCTCGAGCAGGCCGCCAATCCAGCCGTTCCGCGCATAGATCGCCGTGAGCGCGATGCCGGCCACCGCCGTGGGGAGCGCGAATGGCAGATCGACGACGGCATCGAGAAGGCGGCGGCCGGGAAAGCGATAGCGGACCAGCACCCAGGCCACGATTACGCCGAAGACGACGTTGATGGCCGCGGCGATGAAGGAATTGACGAAGCTTATGCGCAGCGCCGCCATCGTGCGCGACGCCGTGACGATCTCCCAAAAGCCGCTCGCTCCCAGCGACGCCGCCTTGATGGCGAGAGCGGCGAGCGGGAGGAGAACGATCAGGCTCAAATACGTCAAAGTGAAACCGAGCGCCAACCCGAAGCCGGGTAAGGCGCTCGGCCGCTTCAACGCCAGGCCCCGGGCGCCGGCCATGAGCGTGTCCCTCTAGTTGGTCGACTTCGGCTGATAGATCTGATCGAAGATGCCGCCGTCGTCGAAGTGTTTCGGCTGGGCGGCGGCCCATCCGCCGAACAGAGGATCGTCGATCGATACCAAGTTCAGCTTGGCGAAGCGGGCAAGATCCTTCGCATCGGCCGCGCTCCGGTCGGAGGGACGATAATAGCGCTTGGCGATGAGCTTCTGCGCTTCCGGCGTATAGAGGAACTTCAGATAAGCCTCGGCCACTTTCCGGGTGCCCTTGGCGTCGACGACCTTGTCGACCACGGCAACCGGCGGCTCCGCCTTGATCGAGAGCGACGGGACCACGATCTCGAACTTGTCGGCGCCGAGCTCGTCGATGGCGAGGAAGGCCTCGTTCTCCCAAGCGAGCAGGACGTCGCCGATGCCGCGCTGGGCAAAGGTCGTGGTGGAGCCGCGGGCGCCGGTGTCGAGCACAGGCACGTTGGCGTAGAGCTTCCTGATAAAGTCCTGGTTCTTGCTCTGGTCATGGCCGTACTTGCCGTCGGCAAAAGCCCAGGCGGCGAGGTAGTTCCAGCGGGCGCCCCCCGAAGTCTTCGGGTTCGGCGTAATCACTTCCACGCCCTCTTTGACGAGGTCATCCCAATCCTTGATGTTCTTCGGGTTCCCTTTGCGGACCAGGAACACAATGGTCGAGGTGTAGGGGGAAGCATTGTGCTCGAGCCGCTTCTGCCAATCGGCGCCGACCAGACCGGCCTTGGCGATTTGATCGATGTCGCCCTGCAGCGCGAGCGTCACCACATCGGCTTGAAGGCCGTCGATCACGGCGCGGGCCTGTTTGCCCGATCCGCCATGTGACTGCTCGATCGTCACATCCGCTCCGCCCTTCGCCTTCCAATCCTTGATGAAGGCGGCATTCACCTCCTTGTAGAGCTCGCGGGTCGGGTCATAGGACACATTGAGAAGGCTGGTGTCGGCAATTGCGGCCCCCGCGCCGAGCGCGAGGCCGAGCGCGGCTACGGCCGCAAGGGTGTTTCGCAGTGTCGTCATCGGAGCATCTCCTCTGTTGAAATACCTAAAACTCTATCATCTAAGTAGTATTTTAGCAAGCAAAGTCCCTTGCTTTATTTTCCAGGAGAAGCAAATGCCCGTCGCGCTAAACCACCGGCCCGCGAAAAAATTTCCCCACACGCGCCGTCAGGCGCCCTTCCTGGCCGCAGCCCTCTTCCGGGGCGGGCGGCCCGGCTTCATGCGGTCACCGCCAATCGCCTCGGCAATCGTCGTGCGGTCAAGAACGGCCCTCGCCGACTCTGCCACGCCGGCGAACACCCGACGGATCTCGCAGGTGGACTCATTCTTGCAGTCGGGGCAGCGGCGATAGGCAATCCGGCTCAGGCAAGGAAGCGGCGCGATGGGCCCGTCGATAATCCTGAGAATCCGGCCAAAGGTGATCTGATCGGGCCGGGCCAGCAAGGCATAGCCGCCGAGTCGGCCTCTGCGGCTCGCCACAATGCCGTGCCGCTTCAAGTCGAGCAGGATTTGTTCGAGGAATTTGCGCGGGATGCGTTGCTGCCCGGCAATCTCCGCGATCATCATCGAATCGGTCCCGGCGAGCGCGATGAGCGCCCTCAGGGCATAGCGTGCCTTCTGTGAGATCATGGCCGAGGAAAAAGCCCTAAAGCCGACGGACTTAATAGAATATCCGGTGCAAAACAAGCCCGCGCGAGACGCGCAGGCGCAAAATAGATCAACCGCGATTGACGCTTAGAGCAGCGAAAACCCGAGCTGCATGATGCCGCCCACGATGAGCGCGGCCGCGATCACGACCGCGCCGAGAAGGATCGCGAGCACGATGGCAATGCCTTTCCATGGGGTTTCTCGTGGCGGGCTCATGGTGTCATTATTCTCGGTAAAAGCCCCCTGCAAGGAAGGCGGCCAAGCTCGCGGAGCCTGACGGCCTCTTTATCTATCGGTCCAACCGCGTCCTAGCAGGGGCGGCACCTGCACCGGATGGGACGGCAGGTCCAACTCCGATCTTCCGCATTCCTCCATCCGATCTGCCTTTGAGGCGGGGGCGGAGATGAAAATAGCGCCGACCCCCGCGTCGCGAAAGAGACGCGACCGGCGTCCCCTTTCTGACCC
>DASUQP010000050.1:0-3437 GCA_036280475.1 Methyloceanibacter sp.
CTGGTGCGAACGGCTTGCGGCCACTCCGGCACGAACATCGAATACGTGCTGAACACGGTGCGCCATCTCGAAGAGGCGGGCATTCATGACGTTGAGCTCGCGGCGCTGGCAAAGCGCCTCACCGCGCGACCGGGCGGCGGGAGCTAGTCTGCATGGAGGTCTGCCCGGTCAGGCGTCACGACGCGGGCCGCACGGGGGCGCTTACGTCTCTTCCTTGACGTCGAGCACCTGGCGGCCGCGATAGCGGCCCGATTTCAGGTCGATGTGATGCGGCCGTCGCAGCTCGCCGGAGTCCTTGTCCTCGACATAGGCGGGAGCCTGAAGCCGATCGTGGCTCCGTCTGTTGCCCCGCTTCATGCGCGAGACTTTTCGTTTGGGAACAGCCATTGTTCTAAGACCCTATGAACGGACCCGCGGGCAAGCGCGTCTTCGAGCCCGCCCTTATAGTGGCAATCTTTCGGGCTGGCCAGGGGCCGGAGCAGAAAAGGCAGCGCCACTATCGAGGCAGGACGCAAGCCGAGCGCGGAGCCATGATCGGCAGGCGGGCCTCGATCGCCCTCGCCACCCGCAGCATGTGCCGGCTCGGCTTTGCCGGGTTCCTGAACCGCGGGTTCGGCAGCGCCGCGACCAGAAGGATCGTCTCGCGGCGGGTAAGCTCTGCCGCGCTCTTGTTGAAATAATAGCGGCTCGCGGCTTCGACGCCGAAGATGCCGCGGCCGAACTGGGCGACATTGAGATAGACCTCCATCATCCGCGCCTTGGGCCACAGCGCCGACATCAGATAGGCGAGCGGCACCTCGAGCGCCTTGCGCACGTAGCTTCGCCCGCTCCAAAGATAGAGGTTCTTGGCGGTCTGCATTGGAATGGTGCTCGCGCCGCGGAAAGCCCCGAAACTCCCGCCTTCGTCGATGGCTTCTTTCACCGCACCCCAATCGACGCCCCAATGAAAGCAAAAACGGCCGTCCTCGCTCGAAATCGCAGCCAGTGGGAGCAGCCGCGACATGTCTTCGAGCGGCACCCACGCGTGGCGGAGCGTGGCCCCCCTCAACTTCTCCACGAGCATGACCGGGGTGATGGGTGGATTGATGAAACGAAAGGCGACGATGGAAAGGAGAAGGATTGCGGCGAGAACCAACAAAATGCGCGCCAGGCGCCGGAGCCAGGGATGCTTCTTTCGCCTCATGCTGCGCTCCCGCGTGCGCTCGCCTGAGACCGCTTGAACCGCCATGACTTGGCCTTGTACCTCCGGGTTGCCGCCTCAAGCAACGTCGTATTAGGGTAACGATTACCGATCCTTTTGCGGCAAAGCGCCGCTGGTGTTTCGCTTTCCCCGCATGGCCTTTCTCCAAAGACTCGAACGCGTGGCGGGCGCCGTCGAGAGGCGCCTCGACCGCTTTCTCGCCAAGTCCGACGTCCCGCCGGGGGGCGCGAGGCTCGGGCAGGCCATGCGCCATGCCACAATCGGCGGCGGCAAGCGCTTGCGGCCGTTCCTTCTCGTCGAGTCGGCGCGGCTATTTGGCGTGCGGGACGAAGAGGCCCTGCCCGCCGCGACCGCGCTCGAATGCATCCATTGCTACTCGCTCGTTCATGACGACTTGCCGTCCATGGACGATGACGCGGTTCGCCGCGGGCGTCCGACCCTTCACATCGCTTTCGATGAGGCGACAGCCATCCTCGCGGGCGATGCGCTTCTCACGCTCGCCTTCGAAATCTTGAGCGACGACAGCACCCATCCCGAGGCCGCCATTCGCGCCGAGCTTGTCCTCCTTCTCGCCAAGGCCGCTGGCTGGAAGGGCATGGCGCAGGGACAGGTGCTCGATCTCAGCGCCGAGCGGCAAGGCTTCGGCCCCGCCGAGATTGCCGCCATGCAGGCGCTCAAGACAGGCGCCCTGTTCGGCTTCGCCTGCGAGGCGGGGGCGGTACTCGGGCAGGCCTCGCCTTCGGAACGCGCGGCCCTCACCGCCTATGCCTCCGCCTTCGGCCAGGCCTTCCAGCTCGCCGACGATCTGCTCGACGCTGAAGGCGATGCCTCGGCTCTCGGCAAGGCCGTCGCCAAGGACGCACGCCGCGGCAAGGCCACGCTCGTTGCCCGGCTTGGGCCCGATGACGCGCGGAAGCGGCTGGGTACTTTGCTGCAGGACGCCGAAGCCGCGCTTGCACCCTTCGCCGATCGGGCAGAGACCTTGCGGGAATTGGCCCGCTTCATCGCCACCCGCAAGGCTTGAATAAAAGGGCGTTCAGGACTCCAATTCTCGTCATGGCCAAGCCCAAGCAGACCAGAATTGAATCGCACCACCGCGGGAAGCTGCGCCCGTGGCTGGTCCGCTTCGTGCTTGCCCACAAGCGCTTGTTCGGCAGCATCGCGATCGGACTTCTGGTCTTCCTGCTGCTGCCGAAAGTTGGGCTGCCGGTGCCACGGGGCTTCTTCGCCTGGGACGTCGGCGTGATTTGTTTTCTCGCATCGGTCTATTGGATGGTCTGGCACTCGGACGCGGCCATGATCCGGCGGCAATCGGCGACGCAGGACGAGGGCCGCAATCTCGTGCTCATCGGCGCGATCGGCGCCGTCGTCATCAGCGTCGCCGTGATCCTGGTTTGGCTCAGCGGGGAGATGAGCGCGGGCCGACCGCCCGCGCGCGATCTCGCGCTCGTGTTTCTCACCATTCCGCTGTCATGGGTCTTCATTCACACCATCTTCATGCTGCACTACGCGCATGAGTTCTACGCCGAGCATCGCGGCGCCGGCGGCGGCTTGCGCTTCCCCGGCGACGACCAGCCCGACTATTGGGACTTCGTCTATTTCGCCTTCGGCGTCGGCATGGCGGCGCAGGTGGCCGATGTCACGGTGACGTCAAAGCCGGTCCGCCACATCGTGATGATCCACAGCGTCGTCTCGTTCATTTTCAACGTCACCTTGATCGCCATGACGGTGAGCATTATCGGCGACGCTATTTCCACCCGCTAAGGCGCTCCGCGCGCAGGATTCGCCGGCGCCTGCTGGGCAGGAACAGCGCATCCTCGGGGTTTTGGCGAGCATCATACAGGCGCCGAGATCGACGCCGGGCACGACCGCCTGATGCTCATCCGTGCCGCGCGAGGCAAGTCTCCTGACTATTTGGGATTGCCCTCGGCGAGCGCGCCCGCGCCCTCAGCAAGAGCGCGACAAGCGCATGCACCCCGTGCGCATCAAGCGTCTAATTGGTCTTGCCCGAGCCAAGGGTAGACACACGAGCATCGCACCAATCTTGGACGCGCGTGCACCACTGCGACAACTTCTGTGCGCAACTTCGCAAGTCATCCAGGTAGGCTTGAGGATTCGCGCTAGTGCGCGCCCTGTCTGGGACCCAGCCCGCATAAAGTTTTACGTCGGCAAGACCACAGGGCCTGTCAGGACTCCGACGCTTGGCTTCGAAAACCCAATGACCTGTAGGAACTCG
>DASUQP010000051.1:0-3539 GCA_036280475.1 Methyloceanibacter sp.
TTGCCAGTGCGGGAGGTCGTGTCGATGCTGGGATCGTCCAGCACCTTAAAGGCCACCCCCTTCGCGGTGAGATCCGAGATGATGCGGTAGAGGTCGCTGGTGGAGCGCGCCAGGCGGTCCAATGCCACCATGGCTTGCAATTGATTCGTTAGGATCGCGAATCTTGGAGGAAAACCCTATGATTGCTAACGCAGGTTCACGGCGCCGGCGGATGGCTGTGGCGCCCGGCCTTGCCCTCATCGTCGGCTTCGGCCTCGCCGTTGCATCGCAACCGGCCCTGGCTGGCCTCGTTGAGAACGAACGAAGCGTTTCACTGCCGGCCCGGACCGGGGCTCAGGCGGATACCCCGATCATCGTGGCCGAAAAGTACAAGAACAAGAACTGGAATAAGAACAAGAATTGGAATAAGAACTGGAACAAGCACTACTCGAACAAGAACTATTACGTCAATAAAAACAGAGGTTACGTGCGACATTGGAAACACAGGCCCTATTACGGCCAGTTCTTCGGGGGGATCGTGCTTGGGTCGATTCTGACCGCTGCGATCGCCGGCGTCCCACCGCCTCCGCCACGCCCTGACCTCTGTTGGTACTGGTCGGATCCCTACATGTATCGGGGCTATTGGGATTACTGCTACTACCCGGGCTACTAGGCGACGTTCATCGCGCTCTTGCAAGGGCGCCGGTTTGACGGCGCCCTTTTGCGCGTCGGCATTTGCGCGGCTATTTGGCGGCGTTGGCAGACCGGCGCAGCCGGCGGAACAAGGTGCGCTTGAGGAAGTAGTAGGCGGGACGTCCCATCAGGGCGATGGCAACGAGCTTGGAGAGGAAGGGCGTGGCACCGAACAGGCCCGATAAAGCAGCCTTCACGCCCGGCGTCAGGTCGGCCGTGAGCACCACCGGGATCAGCGGCCAGGCGCCGTAACTCCCGACAATGATGACCGTGCCGAGGGCAAATCGCCAGCCGATCTGCTCGGTGGTGAATTCCGGCTCCTTTGCGGTCCTGATGGCGACCTCCTGGGAGTCGTTTCGGGGTGATATCGTTATAAGCCCTGCCAGAGGATTTGGGTCTCTCGAAGGCAGAAAGCGCACGAAATGCTGTGCCCCCAATATGGTAGCCTCGGCAGGCTCGGATACGAAAGAAAAATCACCCGATTTTGCGCCGATCTAGGCCGGCTTTCCCGAAGCGATGAGCCAGGCAGGATTGAACCAGCGATCGGCCTCGCCGTCATACGGGAGCCGGGTGATGTCCCAATGACGGATCAACGGGGCGTAGGCCTCCCAGACCGGCGGACCGCCGCCGACATAGACGACACGGCCGGGGAACGAGGCCAGTACTTCGGCGGGGTGGTCTGTCGAACGGATATCGCGGATGGTGCGGTCTTCATAGGCAAAGGCCGGGATGGAGGCGATGGTGGTGGGGCCGGCGATGATCACATGACCGCGGGTGACGTCGAAGAACCGCGCGACGTCGGCCATGAATTCTCGGCCCTTGTTTCCTTCCCAAGGCAGCCTGCCATTGAGCCCGAGCTGCCCGCGCAGGCCTATGGCGCACATAGCGCGAACGTCAGCCACGCACTCCTCCATTCGCTAATGCCACAGCGAATGCGTCTCGCGACCTTAACCGCCGATGGCCTTTTGGCAAAGATTGATGCAGAAACCCCTCCCATGACTCCCCGCGCTCGCCCCCTGTCCCACGCCGATGAGAGCCATCGCGTCAAGGCGATCGGTCTGATGGTGCTCGCGACGCTCTGCTTTGCCGCGCTCGACGCCACGGGCAAGTATCTCATTGCCGAGCAAGGAGTGCCGATTATCGAGGTGTCGTGGCTCAGATTCTTGGGCCATGTGGTGTTCAACGCCGTCGTGCTGTGGCCGTTGGCGCTCAAGCCATCGCTCCGATCGGCCAAACCCGTGATGCAGATTCTTCGCTCCGTGCTGATGGTCCTGACCACGGGTCTGAATTTCGTGGCGCTAAAGTATCTCCAGCTCGACCAGAACATCACCATTTTCTTTCTCACCCCTCTTCTCGTCGCAGCCCTCGCCGGGCCGCTGCTCAAGGAGTGGGTCGGCTGGCATCGCATGCTGGCCATTATCGCGGGCTTCCTTGGCGTGCTCCTGGTGATGCATCCCGGCATCGGCACGGTTCATTGGGCGATGTTTATCGCGCTCGGTGCGATGCTCGGCTACGCGCTCTACAATATCGCCACGCGTTATCTCGCCGCGTTCGACCCCGCCTCGGTGACGCAAACTTATTCGCCGCTTGCGGGCGTTATCCTCCTGGCGCCGCCCGCCCTCGCGGAATGGCATTGGCCGACGGAGCCCCTGCAATTGTTGATGCTCGCCTCGCTCGGGTTTTGGGGCGGGCTCGGGCACTGGTTCCTGATCCTTGCCCATCGCGGCGCACCGGCTCCGGTGCTCGCGCCCTTCATCTATGTGGGGCTCATCTGGATGTCGGCGCTCGGCTTTCTCGTGTTCGGCGACGTGCCGACGATGTGGACGCTCTCCGGCGCCGCCGTCGTCATCTTGTCGGGCCTCTATCTTCTCGCACGCGAGAGAAAGGTGCTCGGCGCGGCAAAGGCGGGACCGGCCTCGGATATCGCCACGCAGTGACGTGCGCCGCGCGGGCGTTAGCCGTCGTCCTTGTCGTTTGCTTTGGCGTAGCGGCGTCGCAAATCCTCCACGAAGCTCGCGAAACGTCCTTGCGCGATCGCCTCGCGAGCACGCGCCATCAGCTCCTGGTAGAACTGAACATTGGCGTAGCTCAAGAGCATGGCCCCGAGCGTTTCGCCCGATTTCACCAGGTGATGCAGATAGGCGCGTTCGTATTGCGCGGCGGGACAGGCGCTTTCCGGATCGAGCGGCACGGGGTCGTCGGCATAGCGCGCATTGCGGAGATTGAGCTTGCCTCCCCAGGTGAAGGCCTGGCAATGGCGCCCCGAGCGGGTCGGCATGACGCAATCGAACATGTCGATGCCGCGCGCGATCGCGGCCAGCAGATCCTCGGGCGTGCCGACGCCCATGAGATAGCGGGGAGGGTCCTGCGGCAGGATCGCTGTTGTGACCTCGACCATGTCGAGCATGGTGGCCTGCCCCTCACCCACGGCAAGACCGCCAATGGCGTAACCGTCGAAGCCGATCGCGAGCAGCGCCTGCGCGCTCCTCTCGCGGAGATCGGGATAGACGCTTCCCTGCACGATGCCGAACAAGGCTTGGCCGGGCTTGGCGTCCGCGCCGAACGCGGCCTTGCTGCGCTCGGCCCAGCGCAGCGACAGGTCGAGCGACGTCTTGGCTTCCTCGCGGGTCGCAGGAAAAGGCGTGCACTCGTCGAGCACCATCTGGATGTCGGCGCCGAGCAGGCATTGCACCTCGATGGCGCGCTCGGGACTGAGCGTTACCGAAACGCCATCGATATGGGACTGAAAGGTGACGCCCTCCTCGCCGATGCGGCGCAGCTTCGCCAAGGACATGACCTGATAGCCGCCTGAATCGGTGAGGATCGGCTTCTCCCAATGCATGAAACGGTGGAGGCCGCCGAGCTTG
>DASUQP010000052.1:0-2675 GCA_036280475.1 Methyloceanibacter sp.
CATGCACCCTTTGGAGGATACGATGAACGGAACGGTCCACAATTACCGCGTGGAAGGCGCGAGATACGGCGTCAGCTTCGGCACGGCGCTCGCCATCGCCATCTCATACGTCAACAACCAGTCGATTCTATGGGCGATCATTCACGGCTTCTTGAGCTGGCTTTATGTGATCTATTTCGTGCTATTCAAATAGCGGGAACGGGGCACTGAGACGTGCCTGCCGTCACGATGATGTCTTCGTGTTTTGGTTAACATTGGCGGCGCAAGGGCGGAAGCGCCGCCGAATCGTGCTGGACTTCGGCCCGCGCGCGCTTTTCAATCCCCGCTCCATGACAATGCAAGGAGGTACGACACCATGAAAAACACATTGGGAGGATCGGCTTGCAAAGCGGCGCTCGCCGTTGGCGCCATCGCAGCAATAACCGCGATGAGCGGCAGCGCTTCGGCTCACTGGCACGGCGGCTGCTGGGGATGCGGAGCGTTTGCGGCCGGCGCCATCGCCGGTGCGGCGCTCGCGTCGCCTTATGTGGCACCGCGCTACTATTACGGCGGTCCGGTGTATGCGGGGCCGCGCTATCCGGTCTGTCCGGTGTACGGTCCGCGGCCCTATTACTGCCGCTGACCGACGCCACGCGCCTACCCCCGTTTTCATCCGACTTCGATCAATGTTGGCGTGGCTCCCGCGCGCCAGAGGAGACCATTATGACCACATGCGTCAGACTGATTGCCGCCGCCGCGGTTTCGATCGCGGCCAGCCTGCCGGTGCTTGCCGAGGAAGCGAAGACCGATTCCGAAGCCCAGCCGATCCCGACCCTGCATTGCGAGTTCAAGGCCGTGAATGCCTGCACGGCTGACGGCACGTGCAAGGCCGGAGACAATCTCGCCGGCATGCCTCTCCCGCTCAAGGTCCCCGTCGATTTCGAGAACGGTGGTGTCGGCGATTGACGACACCGGCTACGCCCGCACCGACAATATCGATGCGGTGGCCGATTCCGCCGGTCAGCTCATCGTTCATGGCCTCGACCGCGCTTTCGGCTGGCAGATCGTGATCCATCATACGAGCCCGGCCGCCTCGGTAAGCTTCGCTTCGGCGGATTCGGTCATCGCCGGCTTCGGCACGTGCAGCCACGAATAGGGCCGTCTGATTGCAGGCGATAGCGCTTCAACCCCGGCCCGGCTGACGGGCCGGGGTTTCTCATGCGTGCCCCGTGATGGACGGCTCGCGGCTGTCCTTCTCAGTGTCGCGTTTTGAGGCTAAGCTTGCGATAAGGCTTGGCGCGTGAATGTCAGTCGGGGGGCAGCAGGTGCGTCATCGGTGTGGTCTCTCGCAGCGGCGGCTCGCGCTTGTCGCGTTCGCCGCCGCCATATCGCTCATAGGCGCTAACGCGGCGTGGGCCGGCCCTTACGAGCAATCGCCGAGCTTCACGGCCACGCAGGTGCTCTCGCCAAATCTGCTCAACAGCCCCAACTACACCATCGGCAATCAAGTCGGCCTCGACAATTTCCAGTATGTTTTCGACGTCGACACGAGATGGGGCACCTATTCGGTCAAGGGCTCCGATCTGATGCGGGTCAGAGCCCGCGAGATCGCGGCGACCGCGGCGCTCGAACGGATCGACAGCGCCGGCACGCTCGTCAACGCGGCGGGACGCACGGCGCTCAAGCCGCTCGCTACCGCAAAGGATCTCGTCACGGCTCCCGGCAGGACCATCGGCGATACCGTGCGCGGCGTTGGCAACCTGTTCGGCAGCGTGGATGCCGCCGTGGGCGCGACCGATCCGCACAAGGAGCGGGTGATCGCCTCGGTGACAGGGGGCGCGACCGCGCGGCGCAAGCTCGCCTACGATTTCGGCGTCGATCCCAATACCAGCTTTCCGCCTCTCCACGACGAGTTGACGCGGCTCGCCACCGCCAACGCCATCGGCGAGACTAGCACCAATGCCGGGCTCGCCTTCGTCACCGGCGGCGCCGGCATCGCCATCAGCGTCGGCGGTACGAGCCGGACGCTCAGGCTTGCGCTCCGCGACAAGACGGCGGCTCAACTCGAGAAGGAGGGGCGCCAGTTGCTCGCAACGATGGGCGTGCCGGCCGCCACCACGAACGCCTTCTATGCCAATCCGCATCTCTCACCGACCGACAAGGCGATCATCGTCGCGGCGCTCATGAATCTCGGCGCGACGGCCGGGCGCGAGATCTTCATCGCCAGCGCTGCCGACACGCAGAGTATCGAGATGGGCTTCTTCTATCGCCGCCAGGCCGAGCTTATCGCGAGCTTCGATAAGAAGGTCGCGCCGGTCACGGCCTTCGTGCGAGTTGGCGGCGCGCCGATGCTGCAAACCGGCAAGGGCACGGTTAGCATCCTGCCCGTCGACTATCTCTATTGGTCGCCGCCGCTGGAGGGCCTGATCGCGGGCGCCGGAGGCGGCGGTCAGATGTGGATCACGGGACGGGCGAGCGAGAGAGCGAGGGCGCAACTTGCCGCGCGCGGCTGGACGCTCGTGCCCAAGGCCGGCGGCAAGCTCGCGGATTAGGTCAGAGGCGCAACCGGCGACCCCGGCCGGAGCACAAGAGGCGCCGGACGACCCTCACGAACTTGCTTCAGAGGGCCTCTCGGACTGCCGTGGCCGCCACGACGCGCGTAGCGATTTCGCACCGAGAATGGCGAGGTATACAGC
>DASUQP010000053.1:0-5887 GCA_036280475.1 Methyloceanibacter sp.
CCATGGCCTTGCGGGCGATCTGTTCGGCGTCGAGCGGACCGTCGAGCAGAGCACGCGCGGCCGCAAGCGCATAGGGACCGCCGGAGCCGATCCCCATCACCGCATCGTCCGGTTCCAATACGTCGCCGGTGCCGGTCAAGACGAGACTCTCGTCGGCGTCGGCCACGAGCATCATGGCCTCGAGCCGGCGCAAATAGCGGTCGGTGCGCCAGTCCTTGGCGAGCTCGACACAGGCCCGCTTGAGTTGGTCGGGAAAGCGGTCGAGCTTGGTTTCGAGGCGCTCGAACAGGGTGAAGGCGTCGGCGGTCGAGCCGGCGAAACCCGCGATCACGTTGCCCGAGCCGACCCGGCGCACCTTCTTTGCCGTGCCCTTGATGATGGTCTGGCCGAGGCTGACCTGGCCGTCGCCCGCGATCACGACCTTGCCGCCTTTGCGGACGGTCAGAATCGTGGTGCCGTGCCAAGTCTCCGAGAAAGACGGGGAGGGACCCATGGGTACAGGCATATCGGTAGGGGCGCACCCTTGTTCAAGCTGCGGCCCGTTAACGCTCTGATAGCACTCTTCCTGCCCCTCGCGTATAAGCGAGCCGTGCTCGGAAGCGAATTGCTAAGAGCCTTGAGGTTAAGCTCATCGCCATGCTGAAGCGAAGCAAGGACACGAGCCCCCGCCGGACAACCACGGCGCGCCGGGCAAGCGTGACCCGCAAGACCAAGGAGACGGTGATATCGGCTTCCGTCGATCTCGACGGCACCGGCGCCTATGAGATCGCGACCGGCGTCGGTTTCCTCGACCACATGATCGAGCAGCTTGCCCGCCATTCGCTGATCGACATTACGCTGAAGGCAGAAGGCGATCTCCATATCGACCAGCACCACACGACCGAGGATGCCGGCATCGTGCTCGGCCAGGCCGTGGCCAAGGCGCTCGGCGACAAGAAGGGCATCGCGCGCTACGGCTTCGCCTATCTCTCCATGGACGAGACGCTGACCCGTGTCGCGCTCGACGTGTCGGGGCGGCCGTTCGTCATGTGGAGAGTGGCGTTCACGCGGTCGAAGATCGGGGAGATGGATACCGAGCTGTTCCGCGAATGGTTCCAGGCCTTCGCCCAGCATGCCGGGCTCACGCTCCATGTCGAGACGCTCTATGGCGACAATAGCCACCACATCGCCGAGACCTGCTATAAGGCGCTCGCCCGGGCGCTCCGTCAGGCGATCGCCATCGACGAGCGGCAAGGGGGCCGCGTGCCCTCGACCAAGGGCCAGCTTTGATCGATTGCCGGACTTGCCGCCGGCGCAACAGTTGCGAGTGGCCGTGACCGTCTATTCCGTTTATGAGCCGCCCGTTCCCGCGACGGACGTGATCGAGCGCGCGGACCGGATCGCCTTCGTCAAGGAGGGCTTCTCCTGGCCCGCGCTTTTCGTGCCCTTGCTGTGGGTGATCTATCATCGCATGTGGATCGAGTTCGTCGTGCTCCTCCTCGTCTATATCGGGCTGCAACTCGCCTTCGGTACCGACGCGCAAGGGCAGACGCTGACGGCCTTTGCAAGCTTCGCCATCGGTCTCCTGTTCGCCTTCGAGGCGAACGATTTGCGCACGGCTTCGCTGGAGCGGCGCGGCTATCGCTTTGCCGGCGTGGCCAGCGGCCGCGACCGCATCGACGCCGAGCGCTCATTCTTCGTTACCTGGCTGCCGCAACAGGAAAGGGCCGCGCGCGAAGCCGTCACGACGCCGCAGCCGCGGCGCGACCCCGGAGCGCGGACGCCGCTTCGGCGCGCGGAGGGCGAGGAGGTCATCGGGCTCTTCCCGCGGCCTTGAACCGCCATGCACGTCGCCATCATCGATTACGGTTCGGGGAACCTCCACTCCGCCGCCAAGGCCTTCGAGCGGGCGGCGCGGGAACACGCCCCTGCGCTTTCCGTCAGGGTGACGTCAAAGCCCGAGGAGGTGCGCGCGGCCGAGCGCATCGTCCTGCCGGGCGTCGGCGCCTTCGCCGATTGCCGGGAGGGCCTTGCCCGCATTCCCGGCATGATCGAGACCCTCGAAGAGTCCGTGCGCCGGCGCGGCAAGCCCTTCTTTGGAATCTGCGTCGGGCTTCAGCTCATGGCCGAGCGCGGGCTTGAACATGGTCTCACGCCGGGGCTTGGGTGGATCGAAGGCGAGGTGAGGGCAATTGCGCCCAACGATCGCGCGCTCAAGATTCCGCATATGGGCTGGAACACGCTCGCGCTGCGGCGGACGCATGCCCTGTTCGAGGGCATTGCGACGGGCGACACCGGGCTCAATGCCTATTTCGTCCACTCCTACCATTTCGTGCCGGCCGGGGCCGACGCGCTCCTGGCCACCACCGACTATGGCGGTCCCATCACCGCCTTCGTCGCCAGGGACAATCTCGCGGGCAGCCAGTTCCACCCCGAGAAGAGCCAGAAGCTCGGGCTCGCGCTGATCGCCAACTTCCTCAAGTGGCGCCCGTGAGCCTCCCGGTGATGTTCACACTCCCTCCCCCTGGAAGGGGGAGGGCCGGGGTGGGGGTTTCTCGCTCCCGAACCTCGACCCCCACCCGACGTTCCCGGCTTGACGCCGGGACCGTCACCCTCCCCCTTTCTGGGGGAGGGAGGACCTAGATATGATCCTGTTCCCGGCTATAGACTTGAAGGACGGACACTGCGTGCGTCTCCGCCAGGGCGAGATGATGCAAGCCACCGTGTTCAACACCGATCCCGGGGCGCAGGCGCGGACCTTCGAGGAACAGGGTTTTCAGTGGCTGCACGTGGTCGATCTGAACGGAGCGTTCGAGGGCCGGCCGGTGAACGAGAAGGCTGTGGAGGCGATCTTCGAGGCCGTGCACATCTCGATCCAGCTCGGCGGCGGCATCCGCAACCTCGACACCATCGTGACGTGGCTCGACAAGGGCGTCGATCGCGTCGTTCTCGGCACGGCGGCGGTGCGCGATCCCGCCCTCGTGCGCGAAGCTGCGCGCGATTTCCCGGGCTGCATTGCCGTCGCCATCGACGCGCGCGACGGCAAGGTCGCGATCGAAGGTTGGTCCGAAACGAGCGAGATGAGCGCGCTCGATCTTGCCCGCAGAGTCGAAGACGCCGGCGTCGCCGCGATCATTCACACCGACATCACGCGCGACGGCGTGCTTGAGGGACTGAACCTCGACTCGTCGGCCGCGATCGCGCGCGCCGTCGCCATTCCCGTTATCGCGAGCGGCGGCCTTGCCGGGATCGACGACGTGAAGAGGCTGCTCGAGCCGCGCTACGCGATGCTCGAAGGCGCGATCGCCGGGCGCGCGCTCTACGACGGAAGTCTCGATCCGCGCGAGGCGCTTGCGTTGCTCGGTGAGCAGCACCCGTTCTGATCATGTTGAAGATCCGCCTTATACCCTGCCTCGACGTGAAAGAGGGGCGCGTCGTCAAGGGCGTCAAATTCGTCGATCTGCGCGATGCCGGCGATCCGGTGGAAGCCGCCGCCGCTTACGACGAGGCGGGCGCCGACGAGCTCTGCTTCCTCGACATCACGGCGAGCCATGAGAAGCGCGGCACCATTCTCGACGTGGTGCGCTGCACGGCAGAACGCTGCTTCATGCCGCTCACCGTCGGCGGGGGCGTGCGCTCGATCGAAGACGTCCGTGCGCTCCTCGAAGCGGGCGCCGACAAAGTCTCCATCAACACGGCGGCGGTGAAGGACCGCAACCTGGTTCGCGCGGCGGCCGAAAAATTCGGGACGCAATGCATCGTCGTCGCCATCGACGCCAAGCGCGTCCGAGCCGACGGCGATAGGGCGCGGTTCGAGATTTTCACCCATGGCGGGCGCGAGGCGACCGGCATCGAAGCGGTCGGCTACGCGCGCGAGGTGACCGGGCTCGGGGCGGGCGAAATCCTGCTCACCTCCATGGACCGCGACGGCACGCGCAAAGGCTTCGACATCGAACTCACCCGGGCTATCGCCGATGCCGTCCCGGTGCCGGTGATCGCGAGCGGAGGCGTGGGCACGCTCGATCACCTGGTTGAGGGCGTCCTCCAGGGCCACGCCTCGGCCGTGCTGGCCGCTTCGATTTTCCACTACGGCGAACACTCGATCGGCGAGGCAAAGAACCACATGGCGGCCGCAGGCCTGCCCATGCGGCTCGATCCATAAACTTCGATCGAGCCTGAACGCCCGGCAATGCCTCTTTTTGGTCAGGATTACCCGGACGTCCCTATTTTCATGATCGCTTCGTGGGTGTATGAGCCAAGTCATGAGCAAAGACGTCTTGAGTCGCCTTGCCGCCACGATCAAGTCGCGCCGGTTGGCGCGCCCCGAGGACTCCCATACGCGTCGGCTTCTCGACGAGGCGCCGATCAAGCCGGCCAAGAAGCTCGGCGAGGAGGCCGTCGAGGTCGCCATCGCGGCGCTCGCCCAGGACAAGAAGGCCCTGGTGGGCGAGAGCGCCGACCTGCTCTACCATCTGCTCGTGGTTCTGGAGTCGCGCGAGGTCGATCTCGATGACGTGTTCGACGAGCTGGAGCGGCGCATGGCGCTTACGGCGGTCGGCGAGAAGAGGCAAAAGACCGCGTCGCGCTGACGGATGAGCGTTTCCATGAATCCGCGTCCCCAAGTCGCGTTCTCGCCCTACGCCCTCTATATGCGCGAGGAGTGGGCAGGGCTTCGGGCCGACACGCCCATGCCGCTCACCGAGGCCGAGCTGGAGAATCTCAGCGGCCTCACGGAGCGCATCTCCACCACGGAGGTCGTGGAAATCTACCTGCCGCTCAGCCGGCTTCTCAATTTCTATGTCGAGGCCGCGCAAAGGCTGCACGGCGCCACGGAAAAGTTCCTGCGCAAAGGCAACAGCAAGATGCCGTTCATCATCGGGCTTGGCGGAAGCGTCGCCGCGGGCAAGAGCACGACGGCGCGCGTTCTTCGGGCCTTGCTTGCGCGCTGGCCGAGCCATCGGCGGGTCGATCTCGTGCCGACCGACGGGTTCCTCTTCCCCAATGCCGTGCTCGAAGAGCGCGCGATGATGGACCGCAAAGGCTTTCCCGAGAGCTACGACCTGCCCAAGCTGCTCAACTTTCTCGCCGAGGTGAAGTCGGGACAGGCGCCCGCCGAGGCGCCGGTCTACTCGCACCTCGTCTATGACGTGCTTCCCGATCAGAAGCTCATCGTCGAGCGACCGGACATCGTCGTCGTCGAAGGCCTCAACGTGTTGCAGCCCGCCAAGCTGCCGAAGGACGGAGAGGCCATCCCGTATGTTTCCGACTTTTTCGACTTTTCGATCTACATCGACGCGGCCGAGGAGCTGGTGGAGAGCTGGTACGTCGAGCGGTTCTTACGCTTGCGGCAAACCTCGTTCCGTGACCCCGCTTCCTACTTCCACCGCTATGCGTCTCTGTCGGAGGAGGAGGCGCGCAAGACTGCGCTCTCGATCTGGCGCACGATCAATCTCGTCAATCTGACGGAGCATATCCTGCCTACGCGCCAGCGCGCCGATCTCATCCTGCGCAAGGGCGCCGACCACGCGGTCGAAACGGTGGCGCTCAGGAAACTTTGATCGCGTCTCGCCTTGAATGACGGCGAGGATTACTTCGGCGGCGGGTAGAGCGCGGCAGGCCCGTCGTAAATGCCGCCGACACCTTTCACCGCGGAGCCGACAAACGAGAAGGCGATTTCGCGCCTGCGTGGCCGAAACACCACAGCCGAGGGTTAGCCTATGAGGCCCTTCTCGTTGGCGAGCGATCTCAAGGAAACCTCGGGCCGGGCGCCGATATGGCCGATCACCTCGGCGGCGGCGAGGCTCCCCAGGCGGCCGCAAACGGCCAGTGGCGCCCCTTGCGTCAGCCCGTAGAGAAAGCCGGCGGAGTAGAGGTCTCCGGCCCCGGTCAAATCGACCACGCGAGCGAC
>DASUQP010000054.1:0-3751 GCA_036280475.1 Methyloceanibacter sp.
CCTCTCACCGTGATGTCGCCGATATGCCCCATGAGCCCGGCGAGCATGAGCGCCATGACGAACAGGGCGACGATGGCGATCACGAACGGCAAGAACTGCGCCGGGCCACTCGGCCGGTCCATCTCGGTCTTGCCGACGGCGCGCATCCAGGGCTTCGACAGGACCATGTACCACACCGTTCCAAGGCCGAAGCCGGCCAGCGTCGCGATGATGACTGCGACATAATTCACGCCTGTGAACGACATGAGCTTTCCCCTCCCTGGTTCGAGCCGCTGTCTCCGACTTTACCTCAGGAAGGCGGCTCACGGCACTAAGCGCGCGGCGGATCCTTGACCCCGCCCATGGCGCAGATCCTCTTCCACTCGGCCGCCGTCACAGGCTGTACCGACAGGCGCGAATTTCGTACCAGGACCATGGACTTGAGCGAAGGCTCAGCCTTGATCGCGGCAAGCGTCACGGGACGGGCGAGGTCCCTTACGGCCGCCACGTCGACGCATTCCCATTGGCCGGTTCCGTCGGTCGAGTCGGGGTGGGCTTCCTTCACCACCTTGACGATGCCGACGACGCTCTTCTCCTCGCCGGAATGATAGAAGAAGGCGAGGTCGCCCTGCCGCATCGCCCGCATATTGTTGCGCGCCTGGAAATTGCGCACGCCGTCCCACTCGGCGCCCTTGCGCCCTTCTTGTTTCTGCTGGTCCCAGGACCAGGCGTGAGGTTCGGATTTGAGCAGCCAATAGGCCATGCGAGCGAAGCGGCGCGAGGCTCACTTCTCCTTGTCGGGCTTTTTCACGGCCCACAGCCAGGGCCTGATATCGACGTTGGCGAAGATCCCGAGTTTGGCAAAAGGATCGCCTGCGGCGATGTTCCGCGCGTCATCGAGCGACGATGCCTCGATGACGATCAGGCTGCCATTCATGGTTTGGCCGTCCTGCTCGGTGAAGGGTCCGGCAAAGACGAGCGCGTCGCCGAGCCCCTCGAGATAAGCGAGATGCTGCGGGCGATTTGCCTTGCGGACGGCAAGGCTGCCCGGCTTGTCGGTGCAGATCAGCGCGTACAGCATCGAGCCTCTCTCGCCTTCAGGCTAATGCGCGCCTGATTTTCTGTCCATCATTCCACCTCGGCCCTGAGCGGCCGGGCGAGCAGCGCCTCGATCGCCTCATCGACCGTGGCGAGTCCCGAGATCACCGCGTGCACGGCCTGCGCGATCGGCATGTCGATGCCGCGCGCCGCCGCCATCTGCACGAGAGCGCCCGCCGTGTAGACGCCCTCGGTTACGCCGAGACGCTCCTCAAGCACTTCATCGAGCCTGCGGCCTTTTCCAAGCTCCATCCCAAGCGACATGTTGCGCGATTGCGCGCTCCCGCAGGTGAGCACGAGATCGCCGAGGCCAGACAAGCCGGTGAGCGTCTCGCGGCGGGCACCAAGCGCCGTGCCGAATCGCGCCATCTCGGCAAAGCCGCGGGTCACGAGCGCGGCATGGGCGCTCGCGCCGAGTCTCTTGCCTGCGACGATGCCTGCGGCAATGGCATAGACGTTCTTGACCGCTCCCCCGATCTCGGCGCCCACCACGTCATCGCTCCAATAGCAACGGAACGGCGGATGACCGAGCGCGTGGGCGAGCGCGCGCCCAAGCGTCTCTTCGGCGGTGGCAAGCGTGACGGCTGCCGGCAGCCCGCGCGCGACCTCTGCCGCGAAACTCGGCCCCGACAGCACGGCGATCTTGGCTCCGGGCGCGACCTCCGCCACGACTTGCGAGATCAGGTTGCCGGTCGCCTGCTCGATGCCCTTCGAGCAGTTCACGAGCGGCTGCGCTTGCTTGAGGTGAGGGGCGAGGCCGCCCACGATCTCGCGCGCGTGTTGGGCGGGCGTCGTGAGCAGCAGGAAATCGCAATCGGCGATTTCGCGTAAGCGGTCGGTGGCACGGATCGCGGGGTCGAGGCGCACGCCGGGAAGATAGAGTTCGTTGCGGTGGTTCCGGGCGAGATCGGCGAGCGTTTCGGGTTCATAGGCCCAGATAAGAACGTCGCGGCCGGCGCGACGGGCTGTGACGGCGAGCGCCGTGCCCCACGCGCCCGCGCCCACGATGCCGACCGATTGAAGCGCCATGCCGAGACCTCGCCGCGTTCAGCCTTCATATGCCAGATTTTGCGTGAGCCACGAAATCGGCGCGCCTTAAGCCTTAACGCCTGCGCCTTTGGCCGGGGGCGCGTCGGGGTCGAGCGGCCAGCGGGCACGGACGGGCGCCGAGAGATCGTCGGTGAGCCCGCGCGAGAGCCGCATCGCGCCTGCCCAGGCGATCATGGCGGCATTGTCTGAGCAAAGCTCGGGCGGCGGCACGACGAGGCGGAAGCGTCGCGCGCCAGCGACCGTTTCGAGCGCCGCCTTCAGCCTCCGGTTTGCGGCGACCCCGCCCGCGACGACGAGCATGCGCTGAGCCCCGTTGCCGAGGCGCGCCCGGTAAAGATGGAGCGCGCGCGCGGTCCTGTCGCTGACGATGTCGGCAACCGCCTCCTGGAAGCTCGCGCAGAGATCGGCGACGTCTTGGCCGCTGAGTGGCGCCCGCGCCAGCGCCTCGTGCCTGAGCGCGGTCTTTAGTCCGGCGAGCGAGAAATGCGGCTCCTCCCGCCCAAGCATCGGGCGGGGGAGCGCGATGCTCGCGCGTCCCTTTGCCGCTTCGCGCTCGACTTCCGGCCCCCCGGGATAGCCCAGGCCCAGGAGCTTGGCGGCCTTGTCGAAGGCCTCGCCGAGCGCATCGTCGAGCGTGGTGCCGAGCCGCTCGTAGTCGCCGACGCCCTTGACGATGAGGAGCTGGGTATGCCCGCCCGACACGAGCAGGAGCAGGTAGGGAAAGTCGAGCCCGTCCGTCAGCCCCGCGGTGAGCGCGTGGGCCTCGAGATGGTTGACGGCGATGAAGGGACGGCCGAGACCGAGCGCGATCGCCTTCGCCGTCGTCACGCCCACGATCAACCCGCCGACAAGGCCAGGTCCCGCCGCCGCGGCAACCGCATCGATCGCGTCATAAGCGAGCCCGGCTTCGCCCATCGCCTGGCGGATCGCCGCATCGAGCAGCTCCACATGGGCGCGCGCGGCGATCTCCGGCACGACCCCGCCATAAGCGGCATGCAGGTCGAGCTGCGAGCGCACCACGCTTGCAAGGATCTCGCCGCGCCCGCCCGCCCCGCGGCGCACGATTGCGGCAGCGGTCTCGTCGCAGCTCGTCTCGATCCCGAGAACGGTCAGGGACGCGTCTTTGGCGGTCATGTCCATGGCGCTTTCTATAGCCTCAAAGGACCTCGATTGAAGGGGAAGCGGAAAGAGGCCATTAAAGGGGGGCCAAGGATGCGGCCGAAACGGCCGCCTCTTAAGGCAATTCAAGGAGTTCACCCCTGCCTTCCCGCCCCCTCCTGATCGGCACCCGCGGCAGCCCGCTTGCGCTTTGGCAGGCACGGCACGTCGAGGCGCGGCTCCTCGCCGCCCACGGCTTCGCCGAAGAGGCGATCGGGCTCAAGGTCATCACCACCTCGGGCGACCGCATTCACGACCTGCCCTTGCGCGACTTCGGCGGCAAGGGGCTGTTCACCAAGGAGATTGACGAAGCATTGCTCAGCGGCGCAGTCGATCTCGCCGTCCATTCGATGAAGGATTTGCCCACTGACCTGCCACCCGGCATCGTCATCGCCGCCGTGCTGAAGCGCGGCGACGTGCGCGACGCCTTCATCAGCGCGAGCGGCGAGACGCTTGCGGCGCTTCC
>DASUQP010000055.1:0-5394 GCA_036280475.1 Methyloceanibacter sp.
ACTCGGCCTTCAAGTGCCACTCGTGCGCGTGAGGCACGACTTCGGCTTCGGAGAAGCGGCGCATCTCGTCGCGGATGGCCTGGAGCGTGTCGTCGAGCCCCGGGTCCCCGTAGGTGGCGGCGCCCAGGCTGTTCTTGATCAGCGCGACCGCGCGGGCGCGCGCCTCTGGCGTTGCCGCCGCAATCAGGGCGCGGACCGAAGGCGTGAGGAACGACGCCTGGTCGCTCTCGCCGACGCCGAGCTCGTGCAGCCGGGCGGTCTCGCCTTGGCTCATGGCCACGCCGCCTGCGAGTTGAGAGAGATATTCGGCGGCGCCGATCTCGGCGAGCAGCCGCTCGATCTCGCCGAACCGGCCCTCACCGTCGAGACGTTTCGCATAGTTCGCGAGCTGCTGCAGCGCCTCGACGTAGGTCGCGATCCAGGCGAGGCCGTGGGCCGCGTGCTGTTCGCGCTCGAGCGCCTCGGCGTCGATCTTCCCGCCCGCCGTGACCTTCGCGGCGACGCCTTCCACGGCACGACCGCGCAAGCCGGCGGCGGCTTCGGCGGCCTCGGCAAGGAGAGGAACAAGCTCGAGAGGCCGCCGCGCCTCCCGGCCGGCCCGTGTCTCAGCGACAGTCACGATCAGGCTCCTGTCATCGAACTTTGCGCGTTCTGGAGAACACGGAAGCCTGCTCAGCCTCGCGAGTCAAACCTGAATTGGCGTGCCGCTCGCCCTAGCCGCCGTGGATTTGGCCGCTCGCTTCGAGCACGTCCTCGAAGGTCCGTAAGCCCGTGCAGGGCGCGCTGACGAGAACGGCCATGTTGCCCGGCCGGTGCTCGTTCCGCCACATGCGCATATGCGCCTTGGGGATCTGCTCCCAGGGAAACACCTCGCTCATGCAAGGATCGATACGCCGCTCCACAACGAGCTTGTTGGCCTGGCTCGCCTGAAGCAGATGGGCGAAATGGGACCCTTGGATGCGCTTCTGATGCATCCACACATAGCGGGCGTCCATGGTGAGGTTGTAGCCGGTCGTGCCGGCGCAGATGACGACCATGCCGCCACGCTTCACCACCAAGCACGACACGGGAAAAGTCGACTCGCCCGGATGCTCGAAGACGCAATCGACGTTGACACCCTTTCCCGTGATTTCCCAGATCGCTTTGCCGAATTTTCGCGCCTCTTTCAGCCAGGCATCGAATTCGGGCGTGCCGACCTTCGGCAGCTGACCCCAGCAATTGAAGTCCTTGCGGTTGATCACGCCCTTGGCGCCGAGCGACATCACGAATTCGCGCTTGTCTTCGTCGGAGACGACGCCGATCGCGTTGGCGCCGGCTGTGGCGCAAAGTTGCACCGCCATGGAGCCGAGGCCGCCCGAGGCGCCCCACACCAGAACGTTGTGACCCGGCTTCAGCGTATGCGGCCGATGCCCGAACAGCATGCGGTAGGACGTGGCAAGACAGAGCGTGTAGCAGGCGGCTTCCTCCCACGTGAGATGTTTCGGACGCTCGAGCAGCTGGCGATCCTGCACCCGGCAGAATTGCGCGAAGGAGCCGTCCGGGGTCTCGTAACCCCAGATTCGCTGCGAGGGCGAGAACATGGGATCGCCGCCGTTGCACTCCTCGTCGTCGCCGTCGTCCTGATTGCAGTGGATGACGACCTCGTCGCCGACCTTCCAGCGAGTGACCTTGGAACCCACCGCCCAGACGATGCCAGAGGCGTCGGAGCCGGCGATGTGATAGGGCTGCTTGTGGACGTCGAACATGGAAACCGGCGTGCCGAGCGAGGCCCAGACGCCGTTGTAGTTGACGCCCGCGGCCATCACCAGAACGAGCACATCGTGGGAATCGAGCTCCCAGGTCGCAACCATCTCGACCTGCATGGCCGTCTCTGGCGGGCCTTCCCGGTCGCGCCTGATGACCCAGGCATACATGTTCTTCGGCACATGGCCGAGGGGCGGGATTTCGCCGATCTCGTACAGATCCTTGACCGCCTCGGCAGTCTTAGGCTGAGACACTGCGGCTAGAGACATCTCGTTCATCCGGTTGTCCCCCAGACCTGCCTGGCGGCGTGCTATTGCACTGCCGCAATTGTGTTCTATTCATCTCGCGTCTGCAACAAATTTGCGCAGAAGCATGCGCAACGGCGCCTCAGGGCGACCTCTTTCGGGCAAGAATCCTTACCTTCGGGCCTTGACCGGGCAGCCCCGAGGAAGCGCCATCACCCCGTCGCTCTCCCAGGGCAATAAGTCGCAACACGGGGCCGGCTCTTCCGCCGATTCGGAAACACCGGCGGTCGTTGATGGTTTCTTGGGCACCGGTGGCTATGTTGCTCTCGGGCGGCACCCGTGCTTCGATGCCGAGGCCACGCGACCGAGCAGAATCATGAGCGCAAAATCATCCAAGCGGGACAAGCCCTGGTTGGTCCGCACCTATGCCGGCCATTCGACGGCCAAGGCCTCGAACGCGCTTTACCGGAAGAACCTCGCCAAGGGTCAGACCGGGCTTTCGGTCGCCTTCGACCTGCCGACCCAGACCGGCTACGACTCCGACCACCCGCTTGCCCGCGGCGAGGTCGGCAAGGTCGGCGTGCCGATCTCCCATCTCGGCGATATGCGGACCCTGTTCGAGGGCATCCCGCTCAGCGAGATGAACACCTCGATGACGATCAACGCCACGGCCGCTTGGCTGCTCGCTCTCTATATCGCGCTCGCCGAGGAGCAGGGCGCGCCCAAGGCCAAGCTCACCGGCACCGTGCAGAACGACATCCTCAAAGAGTACCTGTCGCGTGGCACTTATGTGTTCCCCCCGGCCCCGTCGCTCAGGCTGATCAAGGACGTGATCGTCTACACCGCGCGCGAGGTGCCGAAGTGGAACCCGACCAATGTCTGCTCCTACCATTTGCAGGAGGCAGGCGCGACGCCGGTCCAGGAACTTGCCTTCGCGCTTGCCACCGCAGAGGCGGTGCTCGACGCGGTGAAGGATTCCGGCGAAGTGCCGGCGGCCGAGTTTCCGCAAGTCGTCGGACGCATGAGCTTCTTCGTCAATGCGGGGGTGCGCTTTATCACCGAAGTTTCGAAAATGCGCGCTTTTGTCGATCTGTGGAACGAGATCGCCGAGAAGCGTTATGGGGTCGAGGACCCCGCGCTTCGCCGGTTCCGCTACGGCGTGCAGGTGAACTCGCTCGGCCTGACCGAGCAGCAGCCCGAGAACAACGTCTATCGCATCCTGTTGTCGATGCTCGCGGTGACGCTGTCGAAGAAGGCGCGCGCGCGGGCAGTGCAGCTCCCGGCTTGGAACGAGGCGCTCGGACTGCCCCGGCCTTGGGACCAGCAATGGTCGCTCAGGCTGCAGCAGATCGTCGCCTACGAGACCGACCTGCTCGAATACGGCGACATCTTCGACGGGTCTGCGGAGATCGACCGCAAGGTCGAGGAGCTCAAGGAACAAGCGCGTGCCGAGCTCGCCAGGATTCAGGCGATGGGCGGCGCGGTCGCCGCCATCGACTATATGAAAGAAGCGCTGATCGCCTCGAACGCGGCGCGGGTCGAGGCGATCGAGAAGGGCGAGCAGGTGCTGGTCGGGGTCAACGCCTATACCGAGACCGAGCCGTCGCCGCTTGCTGCGACCGGCGCCGAGGGCATCCTCACCGTGCCGGAATCGGTCGAGATCGAGCAGGTCGCGGCCCTCCATGCCTGGCGGCAGCGGCGCGACGAAAAAGCCGTCCGCACCGCGCTGGTCGACCTCAAAGGGGCGGCGGCAGAGGGCCGCAACATCATGCCGCCTTCGATCGCGGCGGCGAAGGCGGGCGTTACCACCGGCGAATGGGGCCAGGTCTTGCGCGAAGTGTTCGGCGAGTATCGCGCGCCGACCGGCATTCACGCCAAGCACCCGATCGACACGGCAAGGCTCGAAGATGTCCGCCGAAAAGTCGAGGAGGTCTCAGGCCGCCTTGGCCGGACGTTGACCTTCGTCGTCGGCAAGCCGGGGCTCGACGGCCATTCCAACGGCGCCGAGCAGATCGCCGTGCGCGCCACCGATGTCGGCATGGAGGTCGTCTATGACGGCATCAGGCTGACGCCTGCCGAGATCGTGGCCCAGGCGAGGGAAGTGCGTGCCCATGTGGTCGGGCTCTCCATTCTGTCGGGCTCCCATGTCTCGCTGGTGCGCGAGGTGGCGCAGCGCCTGCGCGAGGCGGGGCTCGGCGACGTTCCCGTGGTGGTCGGCGGCATCATCCCCGCCGAGGACGTCAACGTCCTGAAGCAGTGCGGCGCCTCGGCCGTCTACACGCCGAAGGATTTCCAGCTCAACGAGATCATGGCCGGCATCGTCGAGCTGGTCGAGGCGAAGGCGGCCGCGTTGGTCGAGCAGGGCGTGCCAGTGCCGCCATTGCGGGCCCGCGAAAAAGTCCCGCTCGAGCGGCGCAAGCCCGCTTGATGCTTGGGGCGTGGAACGATCGGTTGCGTGGCGGGGGCGGCTTTGCGGCTAAACTTGCCGTGAGTCGCGTCTCGTTTGCGGCGTGGCTGCAAATATAAAAGGGGGACACAATGAACATTCACTTGAGCACGCCGCGGCGTGAGACCTTTTTCGTTTCCGTCATCATCGCCGTCCTGGTCATCATCGGTTTGATCGTGCCGTTGCCGTTCTTCACCGGCTACGGCTTTGGCCTGTTGCTGATCGCCTATCTGATCCTGCTCGCGGGCGTGCTGCTGGAAAATCTCTAGGCGCCGCAGCATCCCCCGAGAGTTCCACCAGCCTGGGCCGAGGCTTTTCGGGCGCGCCGCTGTAAACGGCGCGGACGGCGCGCTCGCACTCGCGCCCGGCTCAACCAAGCCCGCGGGGAAATGGCGACAAGACGGCCGATCATGGCTTAGAGAGAGGCATGATCGTCTGTTCCTGCACCATGATCACGTCCGAAGACATTGCCGAAGCGGTGTCGGCGCTCCGCAGCCAGGATCCTCTGGTGGTGCTGACCCCCGGCCTCCTCTACCGCCAGCTCGGCAAAAGGCCCTCCTGCGGGAGCTGCCTGCCGCCGCGAGGAGTGGTTCTGATGAAAGGCGATCCGAAGGTCATTGAATATCTCAACAAGGGCCTGCGCAGCGAGCTGACCGCGATCAACCAGTATTGGCTGCATTACCGGCTGCTCGACAATTGGGGGCTCAAGGATCTTGCCAAGTATTGGCGCAAGGAATCGATCGAGGAGATGCAGCACGCCGACAAGTTCACGGTCCGCATCATCTTCCTCGAAGGCTTCCCCAACATGCAGGTGCTCGATCCGCTCCACATCGGCCAGAACGTCAAGGAAGTCCTCGACTGCGATCTCAAGGCCGAGATCTCCGCGCGTGCGCTATACGAGGAGGCGGCGACGCATTGCCACGGCGTGCGCGATTATGTGAGCCGCGATCTGTTCGAGAA
>DASUQP010000056.1:0-3411 GCA_036280475.1 Methyloceanibacter sp.
CCGACCTCATCCTGCTCGACGTAATGATGCCCGGCATGGACGGCTATGAGGTGTGCCGGAGGCTCAAGGACAATCCGGCCACGCGCGACATTCCCATTATTTTCCTCACCGCCAAGACCGAGGAAGTCGACGAGGAAAAGGGCTTCGATGTCGGCGCCGTCGACTACATTCACAAGCCGTTCTCGGCGCCGATCGTCCTGGCCAGGGTCAGGACCCAGCTCGCGCTTCAGGAGGCATTGATCGAGGCCAGGGACGCGCGCAACCAGGCCGACCAGCTGCTGCACGCGCTGCTGCCGAAGATCGCCGCCGACGAGATCCGCAGCATCGGCACGGTGATTCCACGGCGTTACGAGAATGTCGCGGTCCTGTTCTGCGACGTGACAAACTTCACCGCCTATTGCGACCAGCACGAACCCGAGGACGTGGTGTCGCGGCTCGATGCGCTCTTCGTCATTTTCGAGCGCATCGCGGCAAAGCATGGACTCGAAAAGATCAAGACCATCGGCGACGGCTTTATGGCGGCCGCCGGACTGCTCCATAAAGTTGACGATCCGGTCGGTGCCGCGGTTCGCTGCGGGCTGGAGATGGCCTCGACGCTGATCGATGCCCATCTCGGCTGGGAGGTGAGGGTTGGCGTCCATTCCGGGCCCGTCGTAGCCGGCGTCGTCGGTCAAGAGCGTTATCAGTTCGACATTTGGGGCGACACCGTCAATGTCGCCGCCCGCATGGTCGCCATGAGCACGCCGGGAAGCGTCGCCGCCACCAAGGACATCTTCGAACAATTCGGCTCATCCTTCGACGGCGAATCGCTCGGCGAGCTCGACGTCAAGGGCAAAGGCACCATCGCCGTCGTCGGCCTCCGCACCCGCAGCACGCATTAGAGCGCGCGCCGGCCAGCGGGCGAGACGGTGCCTACTGCGGCAATGAAATGAGAAAGTTTCGCATCGTCTCCCAGGCGCCGTGATCGAACAGATCGTTATGGCGGCCGTGGGGAAACGTTTCGATCCGTTTCGGATCGTTGGCGGCGCGGTATAGGCGCTTGCCCATCTCGACCGGGATCACCTCGTCCTCCTCGCCATGCAGGATGAGAACGGGCGCGGTGACGAACCTGATGTGGCGTTCGGTATTGTATTGATCTGCAATCAATAGGCTGAGCGGCAGCCAAAAATAGACCGGGCGCGCCACATCGACGGTCGAGGTGAGCGGCGCCTCCAGCACCACGCCTGCGAGGGGACGTTCCGCCGCGACGCGCACCGCCTGCCCCGCTCCGAGAGACTCGCCATAGGCGACAACCTTGCCGGCGGGCACGCCGCGCCGCCCGAGATCGTCATAGGCCGCAATTGCGTCCGCGACGTTGTTCGCCTCGGTCGGCTTTCCCTCCGAGCCGCCATAACCGCGGTTGTTGAGGTAGAACACGCCGAACCCGGATCCGAGCATCAGGGCGATTTTCGGTGCTCGATTGGCGGCGTTGGCCGCGTTGCCGTGGAAGTAAAGGAGCGTCGGCTTGCCGTCCTCCGCGGGGGCATACCAGGCGACGAGCTTGGTGCCGTCGGCAGCCGCAAACTCGATCTCCTCGACGCCGTCAAGGCCGGTCTCGGCCGGAGGGATGCGCGCCGGATCGGGGAAGTACATAAACGCGCGATTGCCGAAATAGGCCAGCGCGCAGATCGCGAGATAGAGGCCAATCAGCCAGAGGAGGAGATCCATGACGCGCAGCGCAGTGCCTCTCCGCAATGTCACGGCCAAAAGCGCCCGCTTGCCCCGGCGGCGACGGTGACGAGACCGAGCACGAGATTGATGGCGACGATGCGGCGGATCTGATTGAGCGCGGGTGCGGCTTCCGGATACGTCCCCGCATCGACGGCGCGGGAGAACCGGCGCCAGGGCGCGAAGAAAAGATGCAGGAACAAGAGCATCATCAGGATGCCGGTCGCCTGCATGATATGGATATGCAGCCCGGCGCCGGCGAAGCCTCCGAAGCCGAGGAACAGCATCGCGTAGCCGCTGACCAGGAGAACGGCGATGCTCGCCCAAACCCAAGGGAAGAAGCGCCCGAAGACGCGGGCCCAGAGCGCAAGCCTAACGGGCGAATCGAGCGGCCCCGCGGAGGGACGGAGGACCATATAGGCGAAGAACATGCCGCCGACCCAAATCACCGCGGCGAGCGCATGCAGCGCAACCAGAATTGTCATGCGCCAAGCCTACACCAGTTGCGGCGGCAGATTGTCAAGCGCGCATGAACCGCCCGCGAACTGCCAACGCGCGTCTTGAGGCGCGAATAGGCCTCTGCGATGCGGCTCGGTCGCGAATCTGCGCTTGCCCAAGCCATAGGAACCTCGGATCGCCGTAGCGCACGAGCGCTTTACCAGTTGCCTGCAACGCCCTTCTGCGGCGTACCGAACTGCATTATTCTCGACCCCGGACGACTTGGCAGCAAGGTGCGCAACATGAGAATTCTGATTGCCGTGTTGGCCGCAGGCCTGACGCTGACCTTCGCTAAGTTCGGTCTCGGCACAAGCGAGGCGGTGGCGGCGAGCTTTTGCAAACATCGCTACAGTCTCTGCCTCGCCCGTTGCCCGGGGCCGTTTGCGAGGTGCTCAAGCCGCTGTCAGGTGCGATATCGCTCGTGCATCTATCCGGCGCCCTCCATTCGAGACCTCCTTTAGCTGTTCGGGGGCTGCCGGGCTATTTCATCGTGATCGCCAGCCCGCTCAGGTCGGCGTTCGCCATCAGGCCTACTTGCCGGCCCGAGAGCTCCAGAACCGCGCCCTTCTGGTTGGTGAGTACGATCGCGCGGACACCGCCGCCGACCGCAAGCCCCGCGCCGGCCGCGGCATAGACGCCGGCGACGTCGGACGCGCGTTGGATGTTGCGCACCCGGCCCCTCAGCACCGTCTTCGAGCCGCCGAACAGCAGGCCGTAATCTATGCCGCCGACTCCAAGCTGGTAGCTGCGCCCGCGGAAGGTCAGCGTCCCGCCGCCGGCCGAACCGCCAATGATCCAGCCGCCCTTGTAGATCGTAAGAGTGATGTTGCCGCTGTCGGCGTTCGCGCTCTTAAGCCCGACGCCAAGCAGGACGATGAGCGCGACCAGAGCGGCTCGGAACAGGATCGAGATTCGCATGCTTGACTCTCCCTCGTTTCAGTGGCCGCGGCTTCGACACGGACGATATTCCTCCGTTCCACCTGAGACGCCGCGAGGCGACTTCCCAATTTCGGCCGAGGCCGAAGTTATATCACACTATCTTTTACATCGGTGCTCGTGACATCCCCGGAGTTTAGTCGCTCGACGTTATGCCAAAAACAGACTTTAGCAGCCGCTATAATGCAGCCGTCAGATCTTGATCGAGAAACTTCAACGGCGACGCGGAATAAAGAGATCGGCGAGAAACGAGGGAACTGGGCGAGATCG
>DASUQP010000057.1:0-2474 GCA_036280475.1 Methyloceanibacter sp.
TGCCGTAGGTGTAGGAGAATTGAGAGGATCTGTCCTTAGTACGAGAGGACCGGGATGGACGCACCTCTAGTGGACCTGTTGTCGCGCCAGCGGCATAGCAGGGTAGCCAAGTGCGGAAGGGATAACCGCTGAAAGCATCTAAGCGGGAAACCCACCTCGAAACGAGTTCTCCCTTGAGAGCCGTGGAAGACCACCACGTTGATAGGCTGGGTGTGGAAGCGCAGCAATGCGTGTAGCTAACCAGTACTAATCGCTCGATCGGCTTGATTGCTCTCATTACCAGCGCCTATCAGGTGTCAGATATCAGGTGTCAGAAATCAGATATCAGGTATCAGACAACGGATGGCGATTGACAAAGACCAGATTTGCAGAAATCAGAAACGGTTTCATTTCTGATTTCTGATCACTGATTTCTGTCCCCTGACATGCCTGTCCTTCGCTGGCCTGGTGATTTTGGCGGAGCGTGAACACCCGATCCCATCCCGAACTCGGCCGTGAAAAGCTCCAGCGCCGATGGTACTGCGTCTTAAGACGCGGGAGAGTAGGTCGTCGCCAGGCTTGCCAAGGACGGGCTGCCAGAGCCCTCATCGAGATACGCGTGAACCGCGTCCCCTCTTTCACGATCGTTGGTCATAAGCCGCCGCTGGAGAATTCCGCGGCGGCTTTTTTGTGGGCGCTACCGCGCTTCGCGCTGCTTGAGCGCGTTTTTGTGGCGCTACCGCGCTTCGCGCTATTTGAGCCCGTTTTTGTGGCGCTACCGCGCTTCGCGCTACTTGAGCGCATGCGATTTGCGCCTAGGGTCCGGTGATGGCCAAGCTTAGCGCCGGCATCTTGTTGTATCGCCGCACCGCGCCGGGGATCGAGCTTCTCCTCGTGCACCCTGGGGGACCCTTCTGGGCGAACAAGGATCGCGGCGCCTGGTCGATCCCGAAGGGCGAATACGCGGAGGGCGAAGACCCGCTCGACGCGGCAAAGCGCGAGTTCGCCGAGGAGCTCGGCGCCGCGCCGCCGGCCCGTCCCTTTCTCAATCTCGGCGCGCTCAAGCAGCCGACCCGAAAAGTGGTTACAGTCTTCGCCGTTGAAGGCGAATTCAATCCGGCAACGCTCAACGCCAATCGGTTCGAGCTTGAATGGCCGCCGAAGAGCGGCCGCAAGCAAACCTTCGCGGAAGTCGATCGCGCGCAATGGTTCAAGCCTGCGGAAGCGCGCAAGAGAATCCTGGCGGGGCAAGCGCCGTTCATCGATCGCCTGCTCGAATGTCTCGGCCTCGGCTCGAGCGGCCGACGTTAACGAATCTTGATCCTCGTCATCCTGAGGTGCGACCTGCCTGCGCGAAGCCGGGGCGAAGCGGAGGGATGACATCAGGTGTATTTGCGTCATTCGAGGGCCGCTTTCGGCGGCCTCCTCAGGATGACGATATCCTCTTTGGCCATTGCCGAGGCCTTTCGGATCGTCCATCTTTTGACACCAAGACCTGAACTATGCTGCGTTAGGGCGAATTGGAGCACGGCAGGCGAGGGACGCTTTCCGCAACATGACCGTGACAGGGCCGGCAAGACGGCGCGGCGCGCCGCTTTGCGCCGTGCAAGCGCTCGCGGCGACATTGTTTGCCGCCGTGCTGCTGCCGGCGCAGGGAGCTTTGGCGCAAGGGTTCAATCCTTACAGCAGCTTCACCTATAGCGGCCCCGTCACTCCTGAAGAGAAGGCGCGCCGTGAGCAGGTTCGCACCGACCTCTATGATCGGCTGAGCCCGGCCTACAGGCTCGACGTGCCGCTCGTCAGCGAGGCCTCGATCGCCGCGATCGAGCTCGCCATTCAGCGCTACCATGAGATCGCGGCGTCCGGCGGCTGGCCATTGACGCCGCAGAAGGTGACGCTGCGCCCCGGTGATACGAGCTCGGAGATCGCCGCCATCAGGCAGCATCTCGTCATCGAAGGCGACTTGGCGCCCGGTGGACGCCAGAGTGGAACCTTCGACAGGGAATTTCTCGAGGGTCTCTCCCGCTACCAGATCAGGAACGGCCTTCGCGTCAGCGGGTTCGTCGATCAGAGGACGTTGGCCGCGCTCAACGTGCCGGCCGGAGAACGCCTGGCCCAGCTCGAGACCAACCTCAAGCGCCTCAAAGGATTGATGAGCATCAACAAGGCGCCGCGCTACGTGCTTGTCAACGTCCCGGCCTTCTTTGCCCAAGCCGTCGAGCGCGGAACTCTCGCGCTCGAGACCAACGTTATCACCGGCAAGCCCGCCCGGGCGACGCCGCAAATCGCGGCCAAGATCGTCGAGGTCAATTTCTACCCGACCTGGAGCGTGCCGGAGATCGTGGCGCAGCAGGATCTCATTCCCAAGATCAGGAAGGATCCCGACTATTTCACCGCCGAGCACTTCACCGTCATGACCGACTGGAAGTCGCCGCCGCTCGATCCCGCCACCGTCGATTGGTTCTCGCCGGCGGTCGAGAGCTACAAGTTCCGCC
>DASUQP010000058.1:0-26479 GCA_036280475.1 Methyloceanibacter sp.
AAGGGCGGCTGAGGAGGCTTTGGTTCAGACCATCAAGCAATTCGGCCGGTCGCGAAACTTCGATAATGGCGCCTTGATCTCGATGGAGACCGACGGAGCCGTGCGCGCCATGGTCGGCGGCAAGGATTACGGCGAGAGCCAGTTCAATCGCGCGAGTCACGCCTACCGCCAGCCCGGCTCATCGTTCAAAGGCTACGTCTACCTGACCGCGCTCGAGAACGGCTTTACGCCGGAGACGACCGTCAGCGACAGCCCGGTGAGTTGCGGCCGCTGGGCGCCGAAGAACTATTCCGGCGGCTTCCGCGGCCGCATGACGCTTCGCATGGCGCTCGCCAAGTCGATCAACACCATCGCGGTGAAGCTTTCGCTTCAGGCCGGGCGCGAAAAGGTTCTGGCGAACCTGAACAAGATGGGGATCAAGAATATCAAGAAGACCTGCTCGCTCGCGCTGGGCGACAACGGGATGACGCCCTTGGAGCACACCGGGGGCTATGCCGTGTTCGCCGCTGGTGGCCTCGAAGTGCGCCCCTACGCCGTCGAGGAGATCAAGACACTCACCGGCGGTGAGGTCATCTACAATCACGAGCGCGATGAGCCTCCGCGCAAGCAGATCTTCGAGCGCAAAGTGATCGAGCAGCTGAACACGATGCTTCAGGCAGTGGTGCTCGAGGGGACCGGCAAAGCCGCGCAGCTCGATTACACCTACTCCGCCGGCAAGACCGGAACGAGCTCAGCCTATCGCGATGCCTGGTTCCTGGGGTACACCGGGCAGTACGTGACAGGCGTGTGGCTCGGAAATGACGACTTCACGCCGATGGCGCGCGTCACCGGCGGCAGCTACCCGGCGCAGACTTGGCACACCTACATGATGGCGGCGCACGATACCGATAACATTCCGCAGATCGCCGGCTTGCCTGTTCATCCGGTCCAGGCGGAGGAGCAGCAGCGCATCGCCGCTACGCTCGCGCAGAATGCGACGGCCAGTGCCGAGGTGCCCGCAGCGCCAGCGCCGGAGAGCGTCAAGGACATGTCCTCGGCGACGCGGCAAGTCCTCGAAAAGCTGAGCGGCATGCTCAAGGACGCCCGCCAGCTGACGCCGAGCGAGGGGCGGCCGGATCGCGCCCAGGCGCCGGCGGCCCCTGCACCAGGCTCGCAGTCGGCGCCAAGCTTGGCGGCGGCGAATGGTACTCAGCCCGACTCAAAGCCCGGCAATTCGCCGGCTCCGGCCGCGCCGCAGACCGTTCTTTCGGCGGGACGCGACGACAATGCGGCCACCCCGCGTTAGGCCGTTGCGGGCCTGCACGGCTTCGATGGGTCAAGACGCTTGACCAGCAGCTTGCAAGATTCGCGGCTCATGCTGGCGCCATCGCGGACCACCGCCTGGCGCGAGGATGAGGCCGGCCACGCGATGCGCTCGCTCGTCTACTTCGTGGGGACGTTCGTCGTGGCTCTGATCCTCGGGATCGGATCGGCCTGGTACATGATAGAACGCGGATCGCCTCTGACCACGACCAAGGTCGGGCCTTGGGACGGCTGGATCAGCGCAGGCAACCCCAATGCCGACTACTATACGAGGGCTCACGTTGCCCGCAGCGGCCGGCTTCCCCTCACCTCGACCGTCGCTCGTTACTTCGTTGCCCGGACGGACAGTGACGGGAGCGTGCTGACCGCGGACTGCGCGTATCTCCTCACGGGCATGCCCCTCAATGCGCGCTGGTGGTCGCTCGCCGTCTATGACGCGTATGGCGGACTGATTGCGAATCCTTCCGACCGCTACAGCTTCAACAGCGAAGAGCTGCTGCGTCATGCCGACGGCTCGTATCGCGTCAATCTGGCGCGTCACGCGCGGCCGGAGAACTGGCTGCCGAGCGGGGAGGCCGATCAGCGCCTGATGTTGATGTTGCGCATCTATAGCCCGCGCGAAACCGATGCCACTGGAATTGGCCTCGTGGCGGGTGAACGGCTCCCTAAGATCGAGCGTCAATCATGCGAATAAGGCTCCCCGGCCTCTATATCGCTCTTGGGCTCGTGCTTGCGGGGCTCATCCATATTGTCGCGGTGCTCGCCTTGCCGGCGCTCGCGCCCAAGAATGGCTTCGCCCGGCTCGCCTCGCTCGGTCCGGTCAACACGATCATCCACATTCCGCCGGCAGCGCCCGGGCAGCAGCCCATGCCGATGATGGCGCCCGACATCCGCTATGCCTTTTGCCGATTCGATCTTGCCGGTGGACCGGTGCGCCTAACCGCGGCGATCGCCGACGAGCTCTTTCTGATCGCCCTCTATACGCCCGACGGCGACAACTTCTATTCGGTCGTCGGCGCCGATATGAAGCGGCCCCAGATCGATCTCATCATTACCACCACCGAGCAGGTCGTCGAGGAAGCGGGTGTCGACGCCCCGGAATCCTTCGATAACATCATCGTCGTCAATTCGCCGGTGAAGGAAGGAATCGCTCTCTTGCGCCTGCCCTTGATTGGACCAAGCCGCGCGAGCTACGCCGAGCAGGCGCTCAAGGCCACTTCCTGCGGTCCCTACACGAAATCGTCGGGCTAGAGCGGCGCTCTACTTTTTGCGGCCGCGCTGGACGCGTCTTCGCGACGGCGAGCCGGCTTGTACAGGCTTGTCGCTCCAGGTGCCGCGCTCGATCCTTACGCCGGGAAAGATGATGATCTCACCGAGCGAGCCATTGACCGGCTTCGCGGTCGGGATCGCCGCTCCTTCGCTGCGGCGAAATTCAAGGATGATCCCCATGCTTCGTCTCCCCTGGAGCGGCCCGCGCTTCGCCATCGCAAGTCCGCATCATCCAGTGCTTCATTAAGGAGCGGGTAAGGTTAACGAACCGCTAATACCGTTGAGCTCCGCCGGCGGATTTGCCCTCACCCCTCGACGACCGAATCACCGAGGAAATGCCGCCCCGCTTTGTCCTCGACCTCGACGATCCAGATATCCGGGTCAAACTCGATCTGGCGGGCGAGATAGCGGGCTGCCTCCTCTGCGGTCGTCCGGCGCGACGTGAAGCAGTTCACCCACCGCCGATCGGTCTCGCTTCCGGCCGAGCCGCTCGGCGCCGGCCCAAAAAGGGAAACGTTGCCGTCGAGCGTGTCGACGCGAATAAAGATGGCGCCCGCCGCCTCGTCGCCGCGCCGCACGATCACGACGGGAACGCCTTCGGCCTGGCAGCGGCGCAGGTAAGCCCTGACCCAGACCTCGCTTTTGACCCGCATGGTGGCGCGCGCTTCTGCCAGCGCTCAGCGCTCGGCAACCACCTTGCCCGCGTCGCGCCCGGTGACTCGCTCGAGCTCGTTCAAAAGTTCGAGCGTGATTGTTCCGGTCTCGGGAATCTTGCGGTCGCGCTGAAAGGCGCTGATGGCCCGCGCCGTGGCATCGCCCATCGTCCCATCGACGCGACCCGGCGAATAGCCGAGATCGGCGAGAATCTGCTGCACCACCTTCACCTTTGCGGGCTCCCGCTTGACGGGAGCCGCCTTCCCCGTGACCGAGCCCGTCGCGCCGGCGCCCCGAACGCTGTCGCCGAGGAGGATGTGGCGCAAGAGCTCGTCGGTGGCCGTGCCTGTCACCGGGAGAGTATGGGTTTTCTCGTAGGCGGAGATCGCCGCGCGTGTCTTTGCGCTTGGCGTACCGTCAACGGGTCCGACATCGTAGCCGCGCGCTGCGAGCTCGCGCTGGACGGCTCTGACGATCAGCTTGTCCCGCCCCTGCTGCGGCGCCAAAGGCGGCAGGTCCGTGCTCACGGGCTGGAGTTTCGCGGCCTCGATCGCGGGCGCACTTGGCCGCCCCATCGCTCCGGGCCCCGTGCTTTGCACCGCCTGCAGATAGAGCGCGTTGTAGATGATGCTTCCCGTGAGGCCGAGGAAGCCCAGAAACACGAGCCGTGCTGCCGCTACGCCCATCGCGAAAGTGAACCCAAAAATTGCCCGGCCGAGAGGCCTTCCGTTCGGTCATCTTGGCGGCCGAACATAAAGAGATGTTAAACGCGACTATGCGCTTTTGGCGGCGCCGCCTCGCCGTTCCCCTATGCTGCCGAAACCGAGGGACGCTTCGACGGCGCCTCCCGAGCTTCTCCGGTCTCATCATATGGCAGGAAGATCGTAGCGGTCGTTCCCTTTCCAAGCGCGCTGTCAAGCTCGAGACGGCCGCCATGGAGCCGTGCCAAACCGCTAACGACGGCCAATCCAAGCCCGGTCCCTTCGCGGCCATCGCCGTAAGCATTGCTGGCCTGCACGAACGGCTTGCCGAGTCTTGGCAAGTCCTGCTCGGCGATGCCAATGCCGTTGTCGGCGACGCTGAGCTCGAGATTGGCGCCGCTCACGCGTGCCGAGACCCGCACGAAGCCGCCAGGCTCCGTGAATTTGATGGCGTTCGCGATCAGATTGAGCAGCATCTGCTTGCAGGTCGTCTTATCGGCAGGGAGCGCGGGAACGTCGGGGGCAAAATCCGCGATGAGCGAGAGCGACCGCTCCACGGCCGCAGGGCGCATGATGTCGCAACAAAGCTCAACCAGAGCGCCCACATCAACCGGCTCCTTCACGATCCTGAACTTGCCGGCCTCCATCTTCGACATATCGAGAATGTCGTCGACCACGTTGAGGAGATGCGCGCTGCTTTCGTGGATCAGCCGCGCGTAATCGCGGTAGCGCGCTTCGCTGAACGTGCCGAACAGCTCGCGGCTGAGAATGTCCGAGAAGCCGATCACGGCATTGAGCGGCGTGCGCAATTCATGACTCATGTTGGCGAGGAACTCGGTCTTGGCGCGACTTGCGTCCTCGGCCGCATCGCGGGCGCGCACAAGTTCGGCCTCGCGCGCCTTGCGATCGGAGATGTCCCGGGTCACGGCAATGACGCAGGTTTGGCCCGGCTCGCGACCCTCCGAGACGCCGACAGGGCGGCAGCGCATCTCGACCCAGACATATTCGGCTGCGCCTGCCGGGCCGGACCGGCGGATCCGAAATGCGACGGCGACTTGCTCGTTATCGGCAAGCGCGCGTGACAAGGCCGTGAGGTAGAGGGGCCGGTCGGCGACATGCACGCGGTCGAAAAGGCCGTCGCCGGCGATCCTCTCGGCCGGCTCCCCGAACAGAGGCTCCGCGGCCGCCGACGCGAAAACCACGCGGCCCCGTTCGTCATGCCGGGTGAGCATGTCCGGCGCGCTCTCTGCGAGCAATCGGTAAGGCTCCGGGGCGCCAGCCCGGGCGGAATCGTGCACGAGAGCCAGAAAATAGGCGATCAGCCCCCTTACGCCTTCCTTGCCCAACACGCACACTCCGAACGGAAAGACCCGCTCGCGTCCCCGGCTGTTCTTACCTCGGGATTATCGTCCTGTGCGCTTAAGGAAGCTTAAAGCGCTAACGCTGGCGGGTAAGGGGTTGGACGGCCGCGACTCGCCTTTTCTTACCGTGAGATCGATCGAATTTGAAACAATCTTATCGTGAACGTAACTTAGTCTTACTAAACAGATAATACCTTGCATCTCGAAATCGAGCAGAATTTTCGATTCAAATTTTATGGATTGCAGTGAACGTCCCTTATTTTCTCTGCGCTATATTCGCGCGACTTAGGAAAAGATAGCGGCGCAAAAGCCGCAGGATTTAACAGAGAGGGCAAAGCAATGCTGTTCCTGATCCGGACAGCCTTCTGGCTGATGATCATCGTGCTTTTGCTGCCGACCGACGAGAGGCAGCGCAGCGAAGTCTATGGGACGGCGCAGGCTACGGTGAACGACGTCGTGACGTTCTGCAATCGCAATCCGGAGACCTGCGCCAAGGGCAAGGACGCGTTCGGCGTGTTGGTGCAGAAGGCGCAGTTCGGCGCGCGCATGTTGATCGACATGATCAACGGGCGCCCCAGCACCGAAGCGGGCGAAGGCGGCATCGACATGCCTGCCCCCGAGCAAGGCTCCGAGACCCAGGCCATCTTCGAGCCGACGCGTTTTGATTTCGCCGGATCGCAGGACACGCTCAATCCCGAGGATCGCGAAGAGGCTTGGGCGGGGCCCGGGACCTAAGTCTCCGAGCTTAGGCGGTCTTCCGCCCGTGGGGTGCGCGCAATTGGGATGGTCTCTGCCCTTTCCCTCCCGATTGCGCGCCCTCACTTTTTAACCCAAGCCGGTCGCGGCGGCCGGGTTTCCCGCTTATATTGATCTCATGGATACGCTCAGCGCGGCGCGAAGCCTCGGCTTCGACGAGATCCTGACCGATTTCGATCTTCTCGGCGATTGGGAGGACCGCTACCGCTATGTCATCGAGCTCGGCCGGGGGCTTGAGCCCCTGCCCGAGGGCGAGCGTTCCCCCGCGACCAAAGTGCAAGGCTGCGTCAGCCAGGTTTGGCTCTCGACGCAGGTCGACCGAACCGGCGGGATGCCGCGGCTCACTTTCGTCGGCGACAGCGACGCCCACATCGTCCGGGGCCTGATAGCGATCCTCTTCGCGCTCTATTCCGGCAAGACGGCGCAAGAAATCTTGAGCATCGACGCCGGCCAGAGGCTCGGCCAGCTCCAGCTCAAGGAGCACCTGACGCCGCAGCGATCGAACGGGCTGATGGCCATGGTGAAGCGCATCCGGAGCGACGCCGGCGTCGCGCTCGCCCAATCTCAAGCCCTGCATTGAGGCATTGCGTCCTACCTCCCTCGTGGGGAGGTCCGACGACGCCGTTACTCTTGCGCTATCGCTCCGCTGCTTGAGCGCAAGGCGCCGTCGGGGTGGGGGCTTGCGCTTCAAGGGGCGGTCGCGAGTTGCCCACCCGGCTCAGCTTTCGCTGCGCTCAAGCTTCGCCACTCTTCCCCTCACGGGGGGAGGGAGGGCAATAATCCGGGCTCACTGCATTTGCCCCAAGCTCGCGGCTTAGCCGAATTGCACCCGGCGCGGTTGCGAGCGTGCTTGCGCGTAAACGCGCCGATGGCAAACTTGCGAAGGCTCTTGCGAAGCGCGCCACTCCGGCATGGGGGCTGCGACGTCGTAACAGAGAATACGATCGACGCGATCCCCGTCTTCCGACAGCGGCAATCTCAGCCAAAACAGCACGACATGATCCCGGCCTTGAGCCGGGCCCCTGACCACGCCGTGCAGCGGAACACCCATGTCCACCACCCGGTCATGGACGCGACGCCAATAGGATGCGGCATCGCCGGAGAAGACATCGTCGGCGCGCATGCCCGTGACTTCCTGTCCGTAGATTTCGTGGAGGCGCGTCCCGGCGAGCCGGAACGAGGCCTCGCCGAGACCGGCCCTGAGGTCGATCAGTCCGAGATGGGGAAGCAGGCGCGGAACTTTGAGCGGGTCGAGGTCCGAACGGGCCGGCATGCGCCGTCCATCCGCAGACCGGAGCCAGTAATCGAAGAGTTCGCGCTGGCCCTGCATCACGAGCTGGGCCCGAAAGGCGCGTGCGGACAGCATTTCCTTCCCCCGCCGCAAGGTCGCGAGCAGCCCCGCGAATCGCTTGCCGTTCTTCGACTATGTGGAGTTCGGCCGCGCCTTGCAAGCCAAGAAAGCCAGATTCACTAGGAATCACAAAGGCTTGTGGTAACACTTATGGCGCCTACCCGATCTTGGGGAGAAGAAATCCGGGCGTTGCGCGCGCGGGAAGGCTCCGCGCCAACGCGGCACCTGTGCGTTTTTCGCAGAAGACTATCGGCGCCTCTGCCCAAGACCCATGCGCTTGGCGAGATCGGATCGGGCTGCGGCGTAGTTTGGCGCCACCATCGGATAGTCGTGGGGCAGGCCCCACTTGTCGCGGTAATCCTCCGGCGACAGGTCGTAATGCGTGCGCAAATGACGCTTCAGCGATTTGAACTTTTTTCCGTCCTCGAGACAGATAATGTATTCGGGCGTGACCGATTTCTTGACCGGGACGGCGGGTTTCAACTCTTCACGTGCGGGCTGGCCGGTCGCCGTTGAGGCTCTGCTCAGCGCATCGAAAACGTTGTGGATCACACCAGGGAGGTCGCCCGCGACAACGGTGTTGTTGCTCACATAGGCGGAAACGATCTCAGCTGTGAGTTCAACGAGTTCGTTCTTCTCCAGATTTGTTTCCATGAATAGCTCCTCGATCCTGGCCGGTCTCGGTTCAAACCTGCCCCCAAAGCCGTGCTAAGGGGGCGGGCGCGTCTTCCCTGCACTTCGGACTCTTCAGTCACCAGATTACGCCGTTTTTGTGACGTGAAGTTACAATTCTCTCAACTACAAAATATAGATCGGCGCCGATGTTTGAAGCTCATTTGTGATTCGGCGCTAGTTTCCCCGTGAATCCGCTCGGCAGCTTTGCTGAGCGAAAACTAGCGGGCCACGGCCTTGATAAACGAAGCTCAGGCGTTCGCTTACCTAAACCGGTTCCCACAACCACTCAAGATTGATAGGCACCCCGTTTTGACTATTTTGCGATTCCCCCGCTTTGCCCGCACTGGACAAAGATGCAACTTCATCGGGAATCAAGCTTGTGTGAGAGGCGGGCTGCCTCTCTTCGACGCCTCATCCCCGATACTTATATTGCGATCAAATAAATGCCGACCTACCCGAAAGTGTTCCATCGATGAGCAAAACTGGCAGCACTGAAAAAAGCGACCCGGGCAAGATCGCAATGTCGGACCAGGAGTGGCGCAGCAAGCTTACGCCCGAGCAGTTCTACGTAACCCGGCAGCACGGAACCGAGCGTGCCTTCAGCCACCCCTATCACCAGGAAAAGGACCCCGGCACGTATCGCTGCGTCTGCTGCGGCGCGCCTCTGTTCAGCTCCGAGACCAAATACAATTCAGGCACTGGCTGGCCGAGTTTCTATGCACCGGCCAACAAAGACGCGGTCAGCGAACATTCGGACCGGTCGTTCTTGATGCGGCGCACTGAGGTTCGCTGCGCCAAATGTGAGGCTCATCTCGGTCATGTGTTTCCGGACGGACCCGAGCCGACGGGCGCGCGGTATTGCATCAACGGTGTCGCCTTGAAGCTCGACAAGGACGCCGAGGGCAACAGAGGCACGTAAAGCTCAAGGCATGAATGACACGCTTTTCCGCGCAAGCATGCCTTGCGCCGCCCGGCGACCCGTGACCTCGACCCACCACGGGATCGCGCGGGTGGATGACTATGCGTGGCTCCGCGCCGCGAACTGGCAAGCGGTGATCCGCGACCCCACTCTGCTTGACGAAAAGATCAGGGCCTATCTCGAGACAGAGAACGCCTACAGCAAGGCAATCCTCGCGGACACCGAGGCGCTTCAGGCGGCGCTCTTCGCGGAGATGAAGGGGCGGATCAAGGAGGACGATGCCGGGGTGCCGGCTCCCGATGGGGCCTTCGCCTACTACACGCGCTACGTCGTCGGCGGCCAACATCCAATCTTCTGCCGCAAGCCCAGGGATGGCGGTGAAGAGCGGCTCCTGCTCGACGGCAATGTGCTGGCGGAGCCTTACGCTTATTTCCGCATCATCGGCGTCGCGCACAGTCCGGATCACCGGCTCGTGGCCTATGCCGTCGACACCAGCGGCGCCGAGTTCTACACCCTGAATGTGATCGAGGCGGACACCGGCGCGCTCGTCGATTCTCGCATCGCCGACAGCAACGGCACGCTGGAATGGAGCGCCGACAGCCGGCACCTTTTCTACATCTGGCTCGATGATGAGCACCGTCCGCGCCGTTTGCTGCGTCACACGATCGGCGCTAGCGAGGCCGATCTCCTCGTCCACGAGCAAGCCGACCCGGGCTGGTTCCTCGGGCTCGGCGCAACTCAGGATCGTCGCTACCTCCAGCTGAGCGTCCACGACCACGAAACCGCGGAGATCAGCCTGATCGACGCCGCCGATCCCGGCGCCGCCCTTCGGCTCGTCGCGCCCCGCGAACCCGAGCACGACTACGCCGTAGACCATCACGACGGCCGGCTCATCATCCTCACCAACTCCGGAGGCGCCGAGGATTACCGCATCGTCGAAGCGCCGCTCGCCACCCCCGGTCGCGAGCATTGGCGCGAGATCGAGCCGCACAGGCCCGGCCGGCTCATACTCGATGTCGTTGCCTACAAGGACTTTCTCGTGCGGCTCGAGCGCGAGGACGGGTTGCCCCGCATCGTCGTGCGCCGCTTCGCCGATGGCGAGGAACACGCCATCGCGTTTGCCGAACAGGCTTATGCGCTCGGCATCTCCGCCGGTTACGAGTACGAGACCCCGATCTTGCGCTTCACCTATTCCTCGATGACGACGCCGGCGCAAGTGTTCGACTACGACATGAACGCCCGCACGCGGACGCTGCGCAAGACCCAGGAGGTTCCGAGCGGTCACGATCCGTCGCGTTACGTCACGCGCCGCGTCATGGCGGCGGCCAAGGACGGCGAGACGGTGCCGATCTCGCTCGTGTTCGGCAAGGACACGAAGCTCGACGGCAGCGCGCCTCTCCTTCTCTACGGCTATGGCGCTTACGGCATGACCATTCCGGCCGGCTTCTCCACCAATGCGCTCAGCCTCGTCGATCGCGGTTTCGTCTACGCCATCGCCCATGTCCGCGGCGGCAAGGACAAGGGTTATCGCTGGTACAAGGACGGCAAGCGCGCGAAGAAGGTGAACAGCTTCACCGATTTCATCGCGGCGGGCGAGTTCCTCGCGGAAGAGCGCTACACGTCACGCGGACGGATCATCGCCCAAGGCGGCAGCGCGGGTGGCATGCTCATGGGCGCGGTCGCCAACATGGCGCCCGACCTGTTGCTAGGGATCATTGCCGAGGTGCCCTTCGTAGACGTGCTCACGACGATTCTCGATGCGAGCTTGCCGCTGACCCCGCCGGAATGGCCCGAATGGGGGAACCCGATCGAGAGCGAAGCCGACTACAGGACCATCGCCGCCTACTCGCCCTATGACAATGTGCGGGCGTTGCCCTATCCGCATATCCTTGCGCTCGCAGGTATCACCGACCCCCGCGTGACCTATTGGGAACCGGCCAAATGGGTGGCGAAGCTCCGCGCGCATGCCACGGGGGGTCGCCTCATCCTGCTCCGCACCAATATGGAGGCGGGCCATGCCGGCGCCTCGGGACGCTTCGAGCGCCTGAAAGAAGTGGCGCTGGCCTACGCCTTTGCGCTCAAGATAAGCTCCGCCTCGGAACCGTTATAGTCTGGCGTTCGACCGCATCGCCGGTCTATGAAGCGGGGGCGAGTCCCCTCACATTACGAATGCCATGCTGCTCGCCCGCGACAAGTCCCAGCTTCTCATCGTCGACGTCCAGGACAAGATCCTCGACGCGATGTCTGGCAAGAACCGCGTGGTCGAGCGCTGTGTGCGGCTCGTGCGCGCGGCGAGGACGCTCGATGTGCCGATCACGCTTTCGGAGCAATATCCGCAAGGCTTGGGACCCACGGTCGACCCCATCCGCGAGGCGGTCGCCAATGCCGGCTTCGTGGCCGACAAGGTCGAATTCTCCTGCATGCGGAACGCGACGCTCCGCGAGAGGCTGCATGAGCTTCGACGTGGAGGCCGGCCCCAAGTCGTCGTCGCCGGGATCGAGGCTCATGTCTGCGTGATGCAGACCGCGATCGATCTGGAGGGACAGGGCTTCGAGGCTTTTGTAGTCGCCGACGCGGTCAGCTCGCGCTCGAAAGCGAACTGCAAGCGCGCGATGACGCGGCTCTTGAAGGAAGGCGCCGATATCGTCGACAGCGAAATGGTCTTGTTCGAGTGGCTCGAGCGCGCCGGCACGCCGGCATTCAAGGAGCTGCACGCCCTCGTCAAGTAGCTCGCCCGGTCACTACCCGCCTCATGCTGAGGAGCGCTCCGAAGAAGCGCGTCTCGAAGCATGGTGCCCGGAAGGCATCCTTCGAGACGCCGCCTTCGGCGGCTCCTCAGGATGAGGTTTGCATTTGGACGCAACTCCCCCTCACACGGCTCGCCACTCGACGCGGCTCGCCGTCCTCTCCCACTAGGAAAGCGTCAGGAACTCGCGAGAGTAACGCTATAGGCAATCACGATACGTCATTTGCACGAATTGCTGTCTATGTCGAACTGGACAGCATGTAAGCCGCTCTCGTCTACGTACAGATGCCTTTGGCGTGCGCCCGCATCAAGGAACATTCGCCAAGTCTTGTTGTTGCAGGCGTTCTGCGTGGTCACGTTCTTAAGGTCGCCCGCGATAGCCTCAATGTCCTGTTTCGGCAAATCGAAGCTGTATGTGTAGAGAACGGCTGGACCAAGAGCTTGAATGGCGAGCCAGGTCGTTATCTCGTCAACCTTCATCGGAAGGTTCTTCCTGAGTTCAGGAACCAACAAAGCCAAAGCATCATCAACAGTCTTAATTTTTGCTCTAGCTTCCGGGTCCCAATAGTCACCCTCCGCTCTCGATGCGTTCGCGTTCATGACTGATACGCAAACCGTGGCGACGAGAAGAATCACCTCACGCAGATTTCCCATGCTCGCAGCCTCTCACGACGTTGCTGCTGGCGCTAACTTGTCATCGATTCGCCTCTCAGCCATCTTGCAGGCATGAAGACCATAACCAGATAGGCGACGATTGCCCAGACGGGGACTAAGAACAACATCACCGGCTGCGTTGCGATCAGGTATTTCAAGTTGTTCAGGGCGAAGAACATCACCCAGATTAAGGCTATTGCGGCGATTTCCAGAGATTGACGAGTGAAGGTGAAATTAGCCGCGCCGAGTTTGCGCTTTTTGGCGGACCTGTATCTGGAGCGCGCTGACTCCAGCGGCAAACGTAAGGAAGCCCAATACAAGTGCGATTGTAGACCCCAAATGCCGCCTCACCCCAATCCATCGCGCGTCCATGAGTATTTCCTAGGATGCCGCGAAGTCGCCAATAACCTCGGCTTCGTGACGGAGGATGGCTAGGGGAAGGGGGCTGACTGCGCTCGTCTGCCCTGCTGGGAGGAAAGAAGAAGCGGCTCGCTCGACCGCCTGAAGGTTTGCAATACACATGCAGCGTCAGCAACAAGGCTCGGGGTGCGAGCAGCAAGAGCGCAAACAGCATCTTTGGGCTGATCCTTCTAGACGCCTCGCTGTGGGTCGCGTGGACTATCAAGCCTGACCCCCCGCACCGACAGCATCGCATGAAATGAAAGAGGGCGGCTAGTCCCCTGAACTGATGCTGCAAGCGCGGTTCATGCGGGGTTCAGGCGACGGCGAGCAAATTAGAGGGCGTCAGATCCCTGCACTGATGTAAGCGAACCTTCCTCGGCACCGGGCGCGGGGTTCAGGGGCTCCGCGCCCACCGTTTTTCGAACTGATCTCGCATAACCCTACGCGCGCCGCGCGATGGCTCGGCTTGCCTCCCCTCGCCGGAACCTTTAGCTTTCTGCGGACTTTCCCCACCTCTTTCAACTTGCGGGAGCATCGCCGTGGCCTTCGAACTTCCCCCCCTGCCCTACGACTATGAAGCGCTCGAGCCCTACATGTCGGCCGAGACGCTCCGCTATCACCACGACAAGCATCACAAAGCCTATGTCGACAATCTGAACAAGCTCCTGCCGGGCTCCGGCTTCGAAGGCAAGGGGCTCGAAGAGATCGTCAAGGCAAGCTTCGGCAAGAACGCCGGCGTCTTCAACAACGCGGCCCAGGATTTCAACCACATCCATTTCTGGCCGTGGATGAAGAAAGGCGGCGGCGGCAAGAAGGTGCCGGGCGCGGTTCTCGCGCTGATCGACCGCGACCTCGGCGGCTTCGACAAGTTCCGCACCGATTTCATCGAGGCGGGCAAGACGCAATTCGGCTCAGGCTGGTGCTGGCTTGCGATGAAGAACGGCAAGCTCGAAGTGACCAAGACGCCGAACGGCGAGAACCCGCTCGTGCATGGCGGCTGGCCGCTGCTCGGCTGCGACGTGTGGGAGCACTCCTACTACATCGACTATCGCAACGAGCGGCCGAAATATCTCGACGCCTGGTTCGACCATCTCATCAATTGGGATCACGTCGAGGAAATGCTGGCGCTCGCGCCGAAATAGCTGAGAGGACTGGGCGCAAGGTTCGCATGGTCGATCCTGCAAACCCCGGTGAAGGTCCGACCTCAAACTGAGCTAGAATCCGCCGCCGCCCCGCCGCGTGCGGCCCTTCAGCGCATCCGTCAGCACTTTCGTCGCCAATGGCACTCCAGTCCTGATGATGGTCTTGCCGAGCGTCGTCCAGAAACTGTCGCTGCGCGAGCCGCTTGCCTTCTTCGCTTCGGCCTTCTCCTCGGCCTGGGCGGCTTCGGCTTCTTCGCGCCGATGCGTACGCTGTTGCAGGATCTCGGAGGCCGACTCCTGCTCTTCCCGCTCGTCATAAATACCGCGGACCGGGCTCGCGTCGATAACGGCCCTCCGTTCCGCCTCGGAGATCGGGCCCACGCGCGAGTTGGGCGGCCTGACCAAAGTGCGCTCCGCCATGCTGGGCTGGCCCCTGGCGTCGAGCGTGGAGACGAGCGCCTCGCCGATGCCGAGCTCCATGATCGCCCGCTCGGTGTCGATCTTCGGGTTCTTGCGAAAGGTGGTTGCCGCCGCCTTCACCGCCTTCTGTTCCAGGGGCGTGAACGCGCGCAAAGCATGCTGGATGCGATTGCCGAGCTGGCGCGACACGGTGTCGGGAATGTCGAGCGGGTTCTGCGTGACGAAGTAGACGCCGACGCCCTTCGAGCGGATCAGCCGCACCACCTGCTCTACCTTTTCGAGCAGCGCTTTGGGCGCATCCGTGAATAGGAGATGCGCCTCGTCGAAGAAGAACACGAGCTTCGGCTTGTCGGGATCGCCGACCTCGGGCAGCTTCTCGAAAAGGTCGGAAAGGAGGAAAAGAAGGAAGGTCGCGTAGAGGCGCGGGCTTTCCATCAGCTTGTCGGCGGCGAGCACGCTGATATAGCCGCGGCCGTCGTTCGCGTGCAGCATGAGATCCTTGAGTTTCAGAGCCGGCTCGCCGAAGAAGAGAGCGGAGCCCTGCTGTTCGAGCACGAGCAGCGCGCGCTGGATCGAACCGACCGAAGCCTTGGTGATGTTTCCGTATTTCGTTGTGAGCTCGTTGGCGCGGGCCGCCAGGTTCTCCAACAGCGACCGCAAGTCCTTGAGGTCGATCAGCGGAAGCTTCTCATCGCCCGCGATCTTGAAGGCGATATTGAGCACCCCCTCTTGCGCCTCGCTCAGATCCATGAGCCGCGAGAGGAGCAGAGGTCCGAGCTCGGAGACTGTCGCCCTGATCGGGTGCCCCTGCCTGCCGAACAGGTCCCAGAAGATCACCGGATAGGATTGAAACTCGGGCGTGAAGCCGATCTCCTCTGCCCGCGCCTCGACCCACGATTTGGGTTCGCCCGTCTCGGCGATGCCCGATAGGTCGCCTTTCACGTCGGCGCAGAACACGGGCACGCCGTGGCGGGAGAAGCCCTCTGCCAAGCCCTGCAGCGAGACGGTCTTGCCCGTGCCGGTCGCGCCTGTAATGAGCCCGTGGCGGTTGGCGAGCCTGAGATAGATGAACTCGGGTTTGACGCTCTTGCCGATATAGACGCTGTCCGCGGGGGCTTCCGCCGCTGCCGGGCTCTGGTCGAAAGCCTGTTTCGGCGCGGGCTTGCGCTTCGCCATGTCTTCCTCTCCTCGATTCCCGCCAGCACTCTAGCTTCTGCCTAGCCGCGCGCAAAGAGAACGCTGGCGCGGCTTCCGCGCCGCTTCGCCTTCATGCTAGGAGGAGACAGGACCAGCTTAGAGCTTGACGCACATGGCGGAACTTTCCTTGGCCCGGGACTTCCCGCCCGCCGACGAGGCGGCATGGAAGGCGCTCGTCGAAGAGGCGCTCAAGGGCTCGCCCTTTGCCGCGCTCAAGTCCAAGACCTATGACGGCATCGCCGTCGAGCCGCTCTATCCCCGCGCGCAAGAGGCGCGCCCGATCGCCGGCCGCGCCCCGGGATCGCCTTGGAGCGTGATGCAGCGGATCGATCATCCGGACGCGAAGGCCGCCAACGCGCAAATCCTCGACGATCTGAACAACGGCGCGAACAACATCACGCTCGTGTTCGAGGGCGCCGTCGGTGATCATGGCTATGCGCTTGCCGCCACGGGCACCGCGATCAGTGCCGCGCTCGACGAGGTCCATCTCGATGCCGGCATTGCGGTGGACCTCGACCTCGGCCTTCAATCGAAAGACGCGGCGGGCCTCCTCGCCACTCTGGTCAAGGCCCGCGCGCTCGCGCCGCAAGCCGTCGCCATCCGCTTCGGGTTCGATCCGCTCGGCGCCATCGCCTTGGCGGGGGCGAGCCCCCTTCCCTGGAAAGACATCGCGGCCATGTTAGCCGCGCTCGTGTCCGACTTCGCGGCCCAAGGCTTCGCGGGACCGTTCGCCGCCGCCGATGGCAGGGTGGTCCATGCCGCCGGCGGCTCCGAGGCGCAGGAGCTTGCCTTCGCGCTCGCAAGCGCGATTGCCTATCTCCGGGCCATGGAGCAAGCGGGCATCGCCGTCGAAGATGCGCGCGGCCTCATCTATTTCCGGCTCGCCGCCGATCAGGACCAGTTCCTCACCATCGCCAAGTTCCGCGCGATCCGGAAGCTGTGGGCGCGCATCGAGGAGGCCTGTGGCCTAAAACCCCGTCCCGCCTTCGTCTCCGCCGAGACCGCCTGGCGGATGATGACGAAGCGCGATCCGCACGGGAACATCGTGCGCGGCACGATCGCAGCACTCGGCGCCGCGGTCGGCGGCGCCGATGCTGTGACGGTGCTGCCGTTTAGCGCTGCGCTCGGGCTCCCCGATCCCTTCGCCCGCCGCATCGCCCGCAACACCCAGACCATCCTGATCGAAGAAGCGAACATCCACCGCGTCGCCGAACCCGCCGCAGGCTCCGGCGCGATCGAAGCGCTCACAGATGCGCTCGGCGAAGCGGCCTGGGGTCTGTTTCAGGAAATCGAGCGCGAGGGCGGCGCAGCGCGCGCGCTCGAGGCCGGTTCGATCCAGAAGGATGTGGCCAAGGTCAGGGCGGCGCGCGAAGCCAATGTCGCTCGCCGGAAGGACACGCTGATCGGCACGAGCGACTTTCCCAATCTCGCCGAGGATCAAGCCGATGTGCTCGCGCTGCCGCGGCTCGCGGCCCTGTCGACCGACCAGCGCGCGCTTACCCCGATCAGGCTCGCCGAGCCTTTCGAGCGCTTGCGCGACCGGAGCGACCAGTATCGCGCCAAGCACGGCGCAAGGCCGAAGGTCTTTCTCGCCTGTCTCGGGCGTCCCGCGGACTTCAATGCGCGGGCAAGTTTCGCCAAAAGCCTGTTCGAGGCGGGCGGCATCGAGGCCGTCGAAGGAGACGGCGCCAACGTCGCGAAACGATTCAGGGATTCGGGTGCGAAGCTTGTCTGCCTGTGCTCCTCGGACAAGGTCTATGAGCGCGAGGCCGCCGCCGCGGCCAAGGCGCTGAGGGAAGCCGGCGCGAAGCGCGTCTACCTCGCCGGCAAGCCTGGCGGTCATCAGGCCGCGTTGGAACAAGCCGGTATTGGCAGTTTCCTTCATCAGGGCTGTGATACGCTTCAAATCCTGACCGCTGCCTACGACGAGATCTGAGCGAATGTCGCGCATCCCCTCCTTCGCCGAGATCGGCTTCGCCGAGATCGGCTTCGCTGCCGCCGGGCCGGATGCGACCGCTGCCGCGCGCGCCGAACCCTGGCAGACGCCGGAAGGGATTGCGGTCAAGCCCGCCTATGACGCGCGCGACCTCAAGGGTCTCGATTTCCTCGACGGCATGCCCGGCGTGCCGCCTTATCTGCGCGGCCCCTACCCAACCATGTATGTGCAGAGGCCCTGGACCATCCGGCAATATTCCGGCTTCTCCACCGCCGAGGATTCCAACGCCTTCTACCGGCGCAATCTCGCCGCCGGCCAGCAAGGCGTTTCCATCGCCTTCGACCTCGCCACCCATCGCGGCTACGATTCCGATCATCCGCGCGTGACCGGCGATGTCGGCATGGCGGGCGTCGCCATCGACTCCATCTACGACATGCGCACCCTGTTCGACGGCATCCCGCTCGATCAGGTCTCGGTCTCCATGACCATGAACGGGGCGGTGCTCCCCGTGCTCGCGCTCTTCATCGTCGCGGGCGAGGAGCAAGGCGTGCCGCCGGAGCAGCTCTCAGGGACGATCCAGAACGACATCCTCAAGGAGTTCATGGTGCGGAACACGTACATCTATCCGCCCGCTCCCTCGATGCGCATCGTCTCCGACATCTTCGCCTACAGCTCGAAGAAGATGCCGAAATTCAATTCGATCTCGATCTCCGGCTATCACATGCAGGAGGCGGGAGCGACGGCCGACCTCGAGCTCGCCTATACGCTCGCCGACGGCATCGAATATGTGCGTGCGGGCGTGGCCGCCGGTCTCGACATCGACTCGTTTGCGCCGCGGCTCTCCTTCTTCTGGGCGATCGGCATGCACTTCTTCATGGAAATCGCCAAGATGCGCGCCGCGCGCCTCATCTGGGCGAAGCTGATCAGGGACGAGTTCGCGCCGAAGGACCCCCGCTCGCTCGCGCTCAGGACCCATTGCCAGACGAGCGGCTGGAGCCTCGCCGCGCAGGACGTGTTCAATAACGTCTTGCGGACATGCATCGAGGCGATGGCCGCGACCCAAGGCCATACCCAGTCGCTCCACACCAACGCGCTCGATGAGGCGCTCGCGCTGCCGACCGATTTCTCGGCGCGCATCGCCCGCAACACCCAGCTCATGTTGCAGCAGGAATCGGGCACGATCCGCATCATCGACCCCTGGGGCGGCAGCTTCTATGTCGAGCGCCTCACCTACGATCTCGCGGCGCGCGCGATGAAACACATCGCCGAAGTGGAGAGGATCGGCGGCATGGCGAAGGCGATCGAGGCGGGTATCCCGAAGCGCATGATCGAGCAGGCCGCGACCGCAACGCAAGGCCGCATCGATTCGCGCAAGCAGACGATCGTCGGCGTGAACAAGTACCGCTCCGACAGCGACGCCGAGATCGCCATCCTCAAGGTGGACAATCGGGCCGTGAGGCGGCGGCAGCTCGACAAGCTCGCGCGCCTCAAGGAGGAGCGAAACGAGGATGAGGTCCGCTCGGCCCTTGACGCGCTGACCCGCTACGCCGAGACAGGGACCGGTAACCTGCTAAAAGGCGCCGTCCAGGCCGCGCGCGTTAAGGCGACGGTCGGAGAAATCTCCTATGCTCTGGAGAAGGTCTATGGCCGCCACCGGGCGGAAGTGTCGGCGATTACCGGCGTTTACCGCGCGGAGATGGGCCGCATGGATGGAAGCATGAGCCGCATCAACGACCAGATCGAGGCCTTCGAGACCGAGCACGGGCGCCGCCCGCGTATCCTCGTCGCCAAGATGGGCCAGGACGGTCACGATCGCGGGCAGAAGGTGATCGCCTCCGCGTTTGCCGATCTCGGCTTCGACGTCGATATCGGGCCGCTGTTCCAAACACCGGAGGAAGCCGCCCGCCAGGCGGTGGAGAACGACGTGCATATCGTCGGGGTTTCGTCGCTTGCCGCGGGCCACTTGACACTGGTGCCTGCGCTGCGCGAGGCGCTGGAAGCGCAAGGCCGCGGCGACATCATGATTGTGGTGGGCGGCGTGATCCCACCGCAGGACTACCCCGAGCTTTATGAGGCGGGCGCCAAGGCCATCTTCGGCCCCGGCACGCCGATTGCCGACGCGGCAATCGATCTGCTGCAGAAGCTCGGCACGAGCACGAAATCGAAACAGGCGGCAGAGTAGGCTTCAACCGCTTGCGTTGAACCTTGTTTGCCCCTACGCCGCCTCCCATGCACGAAGCCGACACGGCCAAGAAGGACATCGAGCGGATTGCCGAAGCGATCCGCGCCGGCGACCGCGTGGCCTTGGCGCGCGCCATCACGCTTGTCGAAAGCGCCAAGCCCGAGGATCAGGCTCGCGCCGAGGGGCTGCTCGAAGCGCTCCTGCCCTTCACCGGCAAATCCATCAGGGTCGGCATTAGCGGCGTTCCGGGCTCGGGCAAGTCGACGCTCATCGATCAGCTCGGGCTGAACCTGACCGCGCAAGGCCGCAAGGTTGCCGTGCTCGCCGTCGATCCGACCTCATCGCGGACCGGCGGGTCGATCCTCGGCGACAAGACGCGGATGGGACGGCTCGCCGCCGAACCGAACGCCTTCATCCGTCCCTCCCCCGCCGGCGACAGTCTGGGCGGCGTGACCAAGACCACGCGAGAGACCGTGGCGCTCGCCGAAGCCGCGGGCTACGACGTGATTCTCGTCGAGACAGTGGGTGTCGGCCAGTCCGAGACGGCGGTGGCCAATATGGTCGATGTGTTCGTGGTGGTAGCGATCCCCGGCGCCGGCGATGAGCTCCAGGGCATCAAGCGCGGCCTGCTCGAGCTTGCCGACGTCGTTGCCGTGAACAAGGCCGAAGGCGACCAGGTCGAGCGTGCCAACCGCGCGGCAATGGAGTACCGCACCGCGCTCCACATTCTCTCTTCAAGCCATAGCAACTGGGACCCGCAAGTGCTGACGCTCTCGGCGCGCGACAACCAGGGATTGGATGCGCTATGGACGAAGATCTTCGAACGCCATGCGGCGCTTTCCGCTTCCGGCGCACTCGATGCGCGCCGCCGCGACCAGGCGGCGGCTTGGATGCGGGAGATCTTCGAGCAGCGCCTGCTTGCCGCCTTCCAGGGCGGCAAGCGCGCCGCGCGCCATTTACAGGAGCTGGAGAACAAGGTTCGCGCCGGCGAGATGACGCCGTCCGCCGCGGCCTCCGAGCTTGCGCGCCTCGCCGGCATCAAGGACGCAGATTAGGCATTTCCTGAAAGTGCTTCCCTCCGGCATGAGGCCCTTGTAAGCCGTGAACCATGGCTCGGCCGCGCGTCCTCATCACGGGCTTTGGCCCCTTCCCGGGTTTTGACGAGAACCCATCAGCCTGGCTCGTCGAGACATTGGCGAAGCGGCAGGTATCGCCCGAGTTCGAGCTGCACGCCCGCGTGTTGCCGACCGAATGGGAACAGGTCGCGCTCGTTCCCCGCCTCTTTGAGGCGCTGCAACCGCATGTGTTAATCCATTTTGGTGTGAGCGAGGGCGCCTTCGCCTTCCGCATTGAACAGTCAGCCCATAATCAGGTGGCGAGAGAGTGCGATGCATGCGGCGCGATGCCGAAGCGCACCGTGATTCGTGACGGCGGGCCCTTGCGCTACGACACGCCGTTTCCGGCTGAGGCGCTCGTGGCGCATCTCATGCGAAACGGCATCCCGGCAAGGACGTCAAAGTCAGCCGGCGCCTATCTCTGCAATTTTCTCTACTACCATTCGCTCGGATGGGCGCACGCCCAAGGAAACGCTCCGACGGTCGTCTTCGTGCATATCCCGCCCTGGGCCCGAAGGCGCAGAGCCTTAGGCCGCGAAATGTTGCTTGACGGCGGGGCCGAGACATTGCGCTTCGTTCTAAGTTGCGCAAACGGGGAAAAGCCGTTGAAAACGCGAGCCGGCTCGCCAATCTCTCAAACCGAGGCGGGCTTGAGGGCAAAGGGTGCGTAAGCCATGGTTGTCGGTCGCCGCGAGGTTTTGTTGGGCGGGGTCGGTCTTGGCCTTGCCGTCGCGGCAGGCCCCCGCGCGGGCCTTTCTCAAGACCCCAACGCTCTGCAAGCTTGCAGCACGCACAGGGTGGCGCCCGCGGGCGGCGCCATCGACCAGACCGCGGCGCTTCAAGCCGCCGCCGACGCGGCCGCAGCGTCCGGCACGCCGCTGTTTCTACCCGCGGGTATCTACTCGACCGGCAAGCTCACGCTCAAATCCGGGACCCGCATCGAGGGCGTGCCGGGAGAGACCATCCTTCGCTATCGCGATGGCGGCGCGCTGATCGCGCTCGAAGGCGTCGAGAACGTCAGGATCGCCGGGCTTGTCCTCGACGGCGACGCAAAGCCGCTCGGGGAGCGCGGATCGCTTCTTGTAGCGACCGAGACGAAACATCTCGACGTGACGAACTGCCGGCTGACCGGCAGCGTGGCGGATGGCGTCGGCTTGCGCAAAGTGTCGGGCTGGATCAAGGATTGCGAGATCGTCGATATCCGCAAAGCGGGACTGGTCAGTGAGGACGCAAGCGGGCTCGAGATCGCCCATAACCATGTACGCGACTGCGGCGGCAACGGCATCGTGGTGTCACGATCGGAGCACGGCGAGGATGCCACCATCGTGTCTGCAAATCGCATCGAGCGCATCGCCGCGACCAGCGGGGGCAGCAGTCAGAGCGGCAACGGAATCAGCGTCGTTCGCGCGAGCGCCGTCGTGATCAACGGCAACCGCATCGCCGATTGCGCCTCCTCCGCGATCCGCGCCAATGCCGGATCGAACTGCCAGATGATCGGAAACTCCTGCACAAGGCTCGGCGAGATCGCGCTCCATGCCGAGTTCTCCGTCGAGGGCACGCTGATCGCCAACAATCTCGTGGACAGGGCCGCGGCCGGGATCTCCGTCGCCAACTTCGCGAGGGGCGGAAGGCTCGCGGTCATCCAGGGCAATCTCATTCGCAACCTCTTCATGCGCAAGGAGGCCGACGCGCGCGGTTTCGGCATCGCCGTCGAGGCCGACAGCGTGGTGACGGGAAATGTGATCGAAGGCGCGCCCGCTTACGGGATCATGATCGGCTGGGGACCGCACTTGCGCGACGTGAGCGTCACCGACAATCTGATCCGCGATGCGCTGATCGGCATCGGCGTCTCGATCGATCCGTCGGCGGGCACCGCTCTCATCACCAAGAACCTGATCGCGGGCACGAAGGAGGGGGCGATCCGCGCCATGAGCGGGCCGACCTTGATCGGCCCCGATCTCGCGACGGCGAGCGCCGAAAATTTCGGCAATGTCGCGGTCTATGCCAACGTCGCGCGCTAGGGGATATCGACAAAGGCATTAGGCTGAGCCGCCGGGGAGTGTCCGCTTGACCCCCGATAGCGGGCGCCCGGCGAGGCCCTCGAAAGAGTCCGCTATGTGCCAGAAGCCGTCCTTCCTAAAGCTGGCGCGCCTCCAACCGAAGTCGACCCCATGGCGGTGCTTAAGTGTTGTTCGCGAATATGCGCTACACGACGGTGCACAGCGGATTTCCGCAATAAGGAGCAACTCCGATCAAAATTGAGGGATCTGCCGGGGTAAAGCACGCGTCCGCTTGGTGCCAGGAGCGGTCATCCGAGGCCGCTCAGGCCAGAGTTGCCCGGTCAAACTGGAAGAAAGCCACCACGTTGCTCAGCGAGGCAAGACCTTTGTCCGATCGCCAGTGGCACGATCGATGCGCACGATTGCGGGAAGCGCCGAGTCACTGACAACCAGCACGCCGTCAAGAACTTCGACGATGCCCCATGGCCGCTTGAGCGCAGGGCCGATTCCGTTTTTCGGCCGGAGACGATGTGCATCTGCTGTCTGTTGGGATCAATGGCGTAGACGGTGAGTGTCTTCAAATCGGTGACAACCAAGTTCCCCTTTCCGTCCGCTCCGATTCCGACCGGTGACTGCAACGTGACTTCGCTTCCTGGCAAAACGAGCCGCAGCATCATGCGCTTGCCGTCGCCGGGGTCGACTGCGAAGACGGCAGAGCTGACCGGATCGCTCACATAGTAGCGGCTCTCAAGTGCCGCGATGCCGATGGGCACGCCGAACTTCGGGCCGCTTCCGAAATCTGCCCCGGAGACAATCTTCCGGTCGCCGGTGGCGGTGTCGACCGCGATGACGGCACCGAGGTCGGGATCGGTCGTTACCGCCATGTCATCTGTGAGCGCCAACGCAATTGGATCCTGGATCTCCGGGCCAACACCCCGGGCGGGTCCCGATATCACGGTACGGTTCCCCGTCCGCCGATCGACCCGGATCATGGCAATGTTGGTCGCGTCCCCAACGATCAGGTCGCCGGTCGCAGTGATCGCCACCGATTCCGGCGTGATGAAGAACATGCCGTCGCCGTGCGCGGCATCGGAAACGACCCGTGCCACGCCGGTTTGTGGGTCGACCGCGATCACAGCGGCGCGTTGCGGATCCACTGTCACGATCTCCCCGCTGCCAGTGGCAGCGATGCCCATCGGATAGAGGAGGGTCCCGACCGCGAGAGCGTCGGCTTTGTAGGTGATCGTGCGGTCACCGTTGGCGGGATCGACCGCGAGGATGGCGCGCTGCCCGAGGTCCAGAACAAACAGCTTCCCCCCGACAAGCGCCAGGTCGACGGGCATGACGAATGCGGGACCGGCTCCCGCCTCCCCGCCCGAGACTTCGGTGCGGTCCCCGCTTGAGGGCTCGACAGACACAATGCTCTTGAGGGCCGCGTCGACAACCAGCAGACGGTCTTCCGGCGCCAGGACGACCCGAGTAGGGCTGTGGAATCCAGGACCCTCGCCCCGTTCTGGCCCGGAAACGATCTTTCGATCGCCCGTCTCGAGGTCGACGGATAGGATCGCTTGCAATCCGCGGTCGAGGACAAAAAGCCGACCTGTGGAGGCAGCGACCATGCCGAACGGATCGACGAAGGGAGGCCCCTTGCCCACTGTCGGCGAGGAAACGATCGAGCGGTCGCCACTCTCCATGTCAACTCGGTAGACCGAGTTCAGCCCGATGTCGAAGACCACAAAGGCGGTGCCTCCGAGGCGTGCGATCGCACGCGCCGTCGAGAACTGCGGGCCGTCGCCGTTGTGCTTTCCTGAGAGTTCGGTTCGGTCGCCCGTCCGTGGCTCGATCCGGATGACGGCACCTTCGCCCGGGTCGATCACATAGTAGGACTTCGTATCGGCAACCACGGCGACAGGGGCATTGAAGGAATTCCCACCGCCTCGCTGGTCCGACGAGATCAGCTGGCAGGCTCCAGTCGTCGGATCGACGACGACAACAGCCCGCAGCCCGCGATCCGCGATGAGAAGCTCTCCGTCGGAGGTCGAGGCCATCCCCATTGGGGCGACGAAGATGCTCCTTGCCTCCGCGCATCCTGGTTGAGGCTGGGTCGCCGACTCGCCGTGGCTGGGAAGGAGCGTCGGGCCCGAGACGCAGGTGACCAGGACCGCCAACGCGATCCCCCGTGGATCAAACTCCATAGGTGGCTTCCTTTTCTGATCCGGCTGCCGGACGTTGAGAAGAATGCGAGCACGCGGCACGCTGGGCGAGACGAACCTGCCATTTCCGCTTCAGCCCGTACATGGCGTCGCCACCTGGGTTCGGTTTGCGCAAGAGTCCGCTTAGGGTCATTAGCGGACGCGATTTGCTAAACCATTCGATGTCCGCGTTGGTCCCAAAAGTGGACTGAGCGCTAGAAATCGGCGTTGCACGTTAAGGCACTCCCGCCTTCCGGCGCGGCGCGGTCGTGATGGCCGCAAGTCCGTGCATCAGCGCTGAACTCGCCACGACCCGCCCCACGCGCAAGCCGCGCCAATTGAGGAGCTCGCCGTCGAGCACTTCGGCAAGCGCGGTCCGTGCCTCTGGGATCAGCGCCGCGAGTACCTCGGCGAGCGCACGCTCGGCACCGCGTTTCGCGCCGTCGTCCATCTTGAGCGCGATGCCAAGGCCAAGCTCGGGCAACGCCGCGCAATGCACCCCCTCGGCGCCGCCCTTGACGAACAGGGCCGGCGCCAAGGCACGCATAGCTATGGTGTCGAAGCGCCCCTCGCCCGCCACGAGCACGGGAAGCGCAAAGCAGGCGCGGCGCAGTCGCTCCGCGGCCCGTGCCCGCGCGGAGCCAAGGCCCGTCCCCGTCCCAAATCGGGCAAAGCCTTGCGCCAGAGCGGCGAGCGGAAGCGCCCAGGTCGGCACCGAGCACCCGTCGATCCCAATCCCATCGCGGCTCAACCGGACTCCGCAAGTCTCTGAAATGATTCCCGCGATCGTGACTTGCAGGTCGTGGTCCGGATGCTCATAGCCGCTCGGATCGAGGCCGAGATGGACGCATGCGGCGAGCATTCCCGCATGCTTGCCCGAGCAATTGTTGTGGATCGGAAGCGGACGGCCGCCGCCACGCATTACGTCGCGAAAGGCGCTGTCGCTGACCGGCCAATGGGCCCCGCAGGCGAGATAGCTTTCGTCGAGTCCTGCCTTGTCGAGCAAGCTTGCCACCGACTCGATATGCACCCGATCGCCGCTATGCGAGGCGCAAGCGACCGCAAGCTCGGCATCGCCAAGCCGAAACGCATCGGCGGCGCCGCTCTCGACGAGGGCCAAGGCTTGCAGCGCTTTCACCGCGGAGCGTGGAAAGACAGGCCGCTCGACATCGCCAAGGGCAAGAACGAGGCCGCCGGAAGCATCGGCGATGGCGATGGCGCCGGAATGGCGGCTCTCGACGACCCTCCCCCGCATCACCTCGACGAGCACGGGATTTGAGGAAGCGCTCACGCTCATGCCGCGGCGATGAGGATGGGAGCACGGCGCGCGCCCCAATTCCCCGGCGCGGGTTCGAACAAACCGGGGCATGGCGCGCCGCAGGAGACGCAGCGTCCGCCCTCGTCGAGCTGCCATCCGGTGATCGTGTACCAGTCGCGGCCGATCACACGCTCGCCGCAAGACGCGCAATAGGTGCTCTGACCCGCCTCGTCGTGCACGTTGCCGG
>DASUQP010000059.1:0-2431 GCA_036280475.1 Methyloceanibacter sp.
AGGCGGTGCAAGGGGCGCGTGCCTTGAGCGGACCGCTTGTTTCGGCCCTTTCCGTCGCGGGCTTCATGCTTGTCTGGTTGGTGGCGGCGGAATTGGCGGCGAGCCGGCTTCTGCCCGGCCCCGTCGCCGTGCTCGAATACATCTATCAGGAGAGCGTACATGGCGACCTCCTCACCGAACTTGGCATCACGCTGTGGCGGGTCGCGGCCTCCTTCGCGGTGGCGATGCTGATCGGCAGCGTGATCGGGCTCGCCATGGGCCAGATGCCGGCGCTGAACCGGGTTCTCGACCCTTGGTTGATTGTCCTCCTCAATCTGCCTGCGCTCGTTATTATCATCCTCGCCTATGTCTGGTTTGGGTTGAACGAGGCCGCCGCCATCGGCGCGGTCGCTCTCAATAAGATCCCCAACGTCGTCGTGACGTTGCGCGAAGGTGCCCGCGCGCTCGATACCGGCCTTGACGAGATGGCGCGCGCCTACCGTCTGTCACCCTTAAGCAAGCTACGTAACGTCACCCTTCCCCAGCTTCAGCCTTATTTCGCGGCAGCCTCACGCACGGGCCTATCGCTCATCTGGAAGATCGTGCTCGTCGTCGAACTGCTCGGCCGGCCGAACGGCGTGGGCTTCGAGCTTCACCTCAATTTCCAACTCTTCAACGTGACGGCTATTCTTGGTTACACGCTTGCCTTTGTCGCCGTCATGTTGGCGATCGAATATCTCTTGGTGCAGCCCATTGAACGACATTCGACCCGCTGGCGTAACAAGCCGGTTTGAAATCCGCGTCGAGGAGAAGACCCACCGCAGTGCCGACGGCACCCGGCTGGTCGCCATCCGCAATTTCGTGCTCGATGTCGCACCCGAAAGCATGACGGTGCTGATGGGCCCGTCGGGCTGCGGCAAGACCACGCTCTTGCGCATCGTGGCCGGCCTCGACGATCGCTTCACCGGCACGGTCGGCATTCACCCCGAGGCGCGCATCGGGCTCATGTTCCAGGAGCCGCGCCTCTTGCCGTGGCGAACGGTCAGGCAGAACATCGAGCTGGTCGCGGCACCCGATTTCTCCGCGGAGGATCTTGATCGTCTGGCTCACGCCCTCGGCATCGGCGACATGCTGCCGCGCTTCCCTCAAGAGCTGTCGCTCGGGCTCGCGCGCCGTGTGGCGCTCGCCCGCGCCTTTTCCACCAAGCCCGACCTCCTCCTGCTCGACGAGCCGTTCGTGTCGCTCGACGAGCGGACGGCGGACCGGTTGCGGCGCCTGCTGCTCGAAGTGTGGCAGGCGCGGCCCACCACGGCCATTCTCGTCACGCACAATGCGCGCGAGGCGATCCTGCTTGCCGATCAACTGGTCCTGCTCGCGCCACGCCCCACTCATGTCATCGCCGTCGAGACCATCGCCGTGCCGCAAAGGGAGCGCGACCCCAAGACAATCGAAGCCATCCACGCCGATCTGTTGCGCCGCTATCCCGCCAATTTCGCCACAGGCTGAGTCTAAGCTCATAAGCCCGAATCAGCTAAGCTTCCGCTGGCTAGAGCCGATACATAACGTCGACCCCGGACTAGGGTCATTCCACTAAACTCAGCTCCGCCCTCCGGCGGAGCTTTCTGTTAGGCCTCGCAAAAAAATGCCGCCGCCTTTGCAGGCGGCGGCATCAGTTCAAGACACCCATGCAAAGAGAATTAGCCGCACTCAGCTTGCGCTGCTGCCGGAGCTCGACATGGCCAGCTCAGCTCTGCTGTGCCGGCGGGGCTTTGCGCCGCGGGTTTATCCGCAGTTTCGCTGGGGTCACAACCTATTGTTAAGGCTAAGAAATCAGCTTCCGCTCAAGATTTATCCTGCGTCTGACTGAGGCCCAGTCGTTACCGTGACGTGCACCGCTTACTCGGAGGCGGCCGCCACCACCTTGCGCTGCTGGATGCCGAAGGACGGATCGTAGGCCCACACCGAGAGAGCCAGGAACAGAAGCATGCAAGCGCCAACGATCCCGAGCGCCTGCCAGTTGCTCTCGAGATAGAACGCGAAACGGATCAGCTCGACAGCCCAGGTGAAGGGATTGTAGAGGCAGAGGTAGTAGAGCCACAGACTCCCTTCCCGCATCTTCCACAGCGGATAGAGTGCCGATGAGGCGAAAAACATCGGGAAGATCACAAAGTTCATGATACCGGCGAAGTTCTCGAGCTGCTTGATCGTTGACGACAGCAGCATGCCGAGCGAGCCGAACATCATGCCGGTCAGGATCAGCGCCGGGAGCGCCGCGAGATAGCCGAGCGGCGGCAGCTCGACGCCGCAGAAATAGGCGACAAGAAGAAAGGCATAAACTTGGAACAGCGAGACCATCACGCCGGCAAAAAGGCGTGCCACAAGCAGGAACCAGCGCGGGAGAGGCGTGGTGAGCAGCACCCGCATCGAGCCCATCTCGCGGTCGTAAACCATC
>DASUQP010000060.1:0-13691 GCA_036280475.1 Methyloceanibacter sp.
GCGCTGAAAACCCGCGCGGCGGCCCAGAGCGTGGCCGACGTCATCGCCTCGGTCCATGCCAAGGCCAAGGTGCTGTCGGAGGCGCTGCCCTACATGCAGCGCTACGACCGCAAGACCGTGGTGGTGAAATATGGCGGCCACGCCATGGGCGATCCGGTGCTCGCCGCCGATTTTGCCCGCGACATCGTGCTCATCAAGCAGGCCGGCGTGAACCCGGTCGTGGTGCATGGCGGCGGCCCGCAGATCGGCTTGCTGCTCGACCGGCTGAACATCCGATCGGAGTTCAAGGGGGGCTTGCGCGTCACCGACAGGGCGACGGTCGAAGTGGTCGAGATGGTGCTCGCAGGCTCCGTCAACAAGGAGATCGTGACCGCCATCAACAGCCAGGGCGGCAAGGCGGTCGGCATCTCCGGCAAGGACGCCAACCTGATGCGGGCGAAGCGGCTGGAGCGGCGCTGGCGCGATCCTTCCTCCAATATCGAGCAGATCGCCGATCTCGGCTTCGTCGGCGATCCCGCCGCCGTCGATCCGCACATCATCGACGTGATCATCCAGTCCGATTTGATTCCGGTCGTGGCCCCGATCGGGGTCGGGCCCGACGGCGAGACGCTCAACATCAACGCCGACACCTTCGCTGCGGCGCTCGCCTCGGCCCTGAAGGCGAAACGCCTCCTGCTTCTGACCGACGTCGAGGGCGTGCTCGACAGGAACGGCAACCTGATCAAGTCGCTGACCACGGCGGAGGCGCAAAGCCTGATCGACGACGGCACGATATCCGGCGGCATGATCCCGAAGATCGAGAGCTGCATCGACGTCATCGCCGAAGGCGTCGAGGGCGTTGTCATCATCAACGGAAAGGTGCCGCATGCGGTGCTGCTCGAACTCTTCACCGAACATGGCGCCGGCACGCTGATCGAGCGGCGCCGGCGCAGGATCCTGGCGAGGGGAGCACAATGACGGAACGGCACGGGGCGGTGCGCGGCTTCGATCACGTCGAGGCCTGGGTGTTCGATCTCGACAACACGCTCTACCCGGCCGACTGCAATCTGTTCGCGCAGATCGACCGGCGCATGGGAGAGTTCATCGCCAACGCGTTCGGCATCCCGCTCGCTGAGGCGCAGAGCTTGCGCGAAGCCTATTACTACGAGCACGGCACCACGCTCGCAGGGCTCGTGCGCCTGCACGACGTGCCGCCCGACGATTTCCTGGATTATGTGCACGACATCGATCTCGGCGCGGTCGCCCCCTGCCCCGAGCTTGCGGCGGCGCTCACGGCACTCCCGGGGCGCAAATTCATCTTCACCAACGGCTCGCGCAAGCATGCCGAGGCCGTTGTCGAGCGGCTCGGCGTGAGCGGTCAATTCGCGGATATCTTCGACATCCACGCGCTCGGCTATGTCCACCCGAAGCCGACGCGCGAGGCCTATGAGCGCTTCGTCGGCGCCCATGAGGTGATGCCGCGCAAGGCAGCCATGTTCGACGACCTGCCGCACAATCTGGAGACCGCGCATGCCATCGGCATGACCACGGTGTTGGTGCACGGGCTGACCGAGCACCCCGAGCATCAGGCGATGACGGGCTGGACCGAACTCCCGGCCCATATTCATCATCGCACCGAGGCGCTTCCCTCCTTCCTTGCGGCGATCGGCGCCACGCTCACGTCGGATGATGCCGGGCGCTCTCTCCCACAAGCCCAAGCGCAATTCTGCCTCCTCTGACGGGCCGCCATGACTCACGACCATCTCAAGACCTTCATCGACAGCGCCTACGAACATGCCGTCGAGATCACGCCAGAGACCAAGGGCGTGGTGCGTGACGCCGTTGACGAAGTGCTCGATCTGCTCGACAGGGGCGAGCTTCGCGTGGCGGAGAAACGCGACGGCAGCTGGATCGTGCATCAATGGCTCAAGAAGGCGATCCTTCTTTCCTTCCGCCTCAGCGAGCCGCACAAGATGGATGGCGGCCCTGACGGCGGCGCCTGGTGGGACAAGATCCCGACCAAATTCGCCAAGTGGAAGACCAAGGACTTCAAGGAGGCGGGCTTCCGCGCCGTGCCGGGAGCGGTCGTGCGCCGCTCTGCCTTTATCGCGCCCGGCGTGGTGCTGATGCCCTCTTTCGTCAATCTCGGCGCGCGGGTCGAGTCCGGCACCATGATCGACACCTGGGCGACGGTCGGGTCCTGCGCGCAAGTGGGCCGCAACGTGCATCTGTCGGGTGGCGCCGGCATCGGCGGCGTGCTCGAGCCGATCCAGGCCAATCCGGTGATCGTCGAGGACAATTGCTTCATCGGCGCCCGCGCCGAGGTCGCCGAAGGGGTGATCGTCGGCGAAGGGTCGGTGCTGTCGATGGGCGTCTATATCGGGCAATCGACCAAGATCATCGATCGCGCCACGGGCGTCGTGCATCAGGGCCGCGTGCCCCCATTTTCGGTGGTGGTCTCGGGGACCATGCCCGGGAAGCCGCTGCCGGACGGAACGCCGGGGCCCGCGCTCTATTGCGCCGTCATCGTCAAGACGGTCGACGAGCGCACCCGCGCCAAAACCTCCATCAACGAGCTGCTCAGGGATTAGGGCGAGCGCTAATCCATGCCGGGCGAAGGGGAATAGGCGGGGACGATGGACGTGGATTTCGCGTCTCTGCTCTTGTCGCGCGACGGCCGCATCAACCGGGCCAAGTTCTGGATCGGCGCCGTCGGCTTCCTCGTCATCTTGATCATTGTCGACGTCATTTTCGGATCGTCGATCTTCGGGCGGATCTTGAAATTCCTCATCGCGATCGCGCTCTTCTACCCGGCCTACGCGGTAGCAGCCAAACGCTTCCAGGATCGCAACAAGCCCGGAGAGACTGCGCTCTACGGATTGGTTCCCGTCTTCGTCGCAATCCTGCTCGACTGTTTCGGCCTGACCGGCGATGCGACCGGGGCAACCGCAATCGGGTGGATCTGCCGCCTGATCTATCTCGGCGTCGGGCTCTGGTTTGCGATCGAGCTCGGCACGCTCAAGGGCACGCCGGGGCCCAATCGCTTTGGCGGCGATCCCCTGGCCGCCGTGCGCTAGGACCGGCTTGCCATGCGGCTGGGCAGCGGTCATGTTGCTCGGCCTATGACCACTTGCTCAGCCAATGACCGCACTTGGCGATAAAGCCCTCCATCTCGCGCAGAACCTGATCCGCTGCGAGAGCGTGACGCCGGCAGACGCGGGCGCGCTCGACGTTCTCATCGGCACGCTCAAGCCCGCTCGCTTCACCTTCTGGCGCCTCAACTTCAAGGACGAGGGGTCGCCGCCAGTCGACAATCTCTACGCACGCATCGGCGACGCGCCGCCGCATCTTTGCTTCGCAGGCCACGTCGACGTCGTCCCGCCGGGGGATTCGGCGCTTTGGAACCATCCGCCCTTCGCCGCCGAGCTCTCCGACGGCATCCTCTACGGCAGAGGCGCGTCGGACATGAAGGGTGCGATTGCGTGTTTCACCGCAGCGGCACTCGATTATGTCAAGTCGCGCGGCCGCGAGCTCGACGGATCGATCAGCCTTCTCATCACCGGCGATGAGGAAGGACCGGCGGTCAACGGCACGTGCAAAGTGCTCGCCTGGATGCACGAGCGGGGCGAGCGGCCCGATCATTGCCTGGTGGGCGAGCCCACCAACGCCAAGCGTCTCGGCGAGTCGATCAAGATCGGCCGGCGCGGCAGTCTCAACGGAATCCTGAAGGTGACGGGCGTGCAAGGCCATGTCGCCTATCCGCATCTGGCCAATAATCCCGTCAAAGGCTTGGTGAAGATCCTCACCCGTCTCTACGATACGCCGCTCGATTACGGCAGCGCGCATTTCTCGCCGTCGAATCTCGAAGTGACCAGCGTCGATGTCGGCAACGCCACAACGAATGTGATTCCGGCATTTGCCGAGGCGCGATTCAACGTGCGCTTCAACGATCGGCACACCGCGGATTCGCTGATGGAGCAGCTCGGCGAGCAGGCGAAACTCGCTCTGTCGGGCACCGACCTCTCCTTGAGCCTCGAATTCGAGCCGCCGAGCGTCTCATTCCTCACGGAGCCCGGCCCGCTCGACGCGCTTCTGAGCGAGGCCGTCAACGAAGTCACGGGTCTCACGCCCTCGCTCTCGACCGACGGCGGGACCTCCGATGCCCGCTTCATCAAGGAATATTGCCCGGTCGTCGAGTTCGGACTGTTGACCGCGTCGATCCACAAGGCCGACGAGAACGTTTCTGTCGCCGACCTCGAGCAACTGACCGCGATCTACCGCCGCTTCATCGCGCTCTATTTCGAGACCTTCGGGGGCGTCGATGCCGGGTGACCCCCGGCCGATCGGGGTGTTCGACTCCGGCATGGGCGGGCTCACAGTATTGAAGGCGCTCGCGGCGCGCCTCCCCAACGAGCGGTTCGTGTACCTCGGCGACACCGCGCGGCTGCCTTACGGCACCAAGAGCGCGGAGACGGTGCAAGCCTATGCGCTCCAGGCGACGCGGCTCCTGCTCGACCAGGACGTGAAGATGCTGGTGATCGCCTGCAACACGGCCTCGGCCGTGGCGGTCGAACTCCTGCAACAGGCTTGCGCGCCGATCCCGGTGATCGGCGTGATCGAGCCGGGCGCGCGCGCAGGGGTCGCGGCCACGTCGAATCGCCGCATCGCCGTCATCGCGACGGAAGGCACGGTCAGGGGCGGTGCTTATGCCTGCGCGATCCGGCGCCTGATGAGCGATGCCGAAGTGGTGCAGCAACCTTGCCAGGTGTTCGTGGCGCTGGCCGAGGAGGGCTGGGCCGATGCGCCCGCCACGCGCGCGGCGGCAGAGCATTATCTCGCAACGCTGTTCGAGAGCGCCTCGCCGCCGGACACGCTCGTCCTCGGCTGCACCCACTTTCCAGTCTTGGCAGACGCCATCAGGGCGGTCATCGGCGGCCGCGTTGCGCTCGTGGACTCAGCCGAGACCACGGCCGGCGCCGTCGCGGAGGCACTTAGCGGCGCAGGACTAGCCAGCGCGGCCGAAGCGCGCGAGGGGGCGCCCGTGCGATTCTTCGCCACCGATTCGCCCGAGCGTTTCGCGCGCGTCGGCGCGATCTTTTTGGGACGCGCGATCGATCCCGCTGCGGTCACGCTCGTCGATCTCAGAACCTTCGCTTAAGCCTTCGGAGGCGGCTCGTTGTCCGGCAGCACGGCGGAATCGTCGGTCGGGTCGGTCTGCTCGAGATCGGCCGGCGCTTTCGTGTCGGCGGCGACGGTCACTTCGCGCAACAGGGTTCTGAGCCAGGGACGACCGAGCAGCAAAAGGACCGCGAGCCCATAGACCACGGCACCAAGCACGACGAGAATCGCAAGCTCCGTCTCGTCGCGGAACAAGGCCAAATCCGAAAGCGCGCGCTCAAGTCCGTAGGCGCCGGCCAGTAATGCCGCCGCGAGCACGAAACCCGCCGCGATCAGCTTCGCCACGGGCTTGCCGATTGCCGCGCCCGATACGGCAAACCCCTGGCGGCGGGCGTAGAAGGCAAGAAGGCTGAGATTGATCCAGGCGCCGACGCTCGTGGCAAGCGCGAGCCCGACTTGCGCGAGCGGGCCCATCAACGCCACCTTCAAGGCGATGTTGATGGCGGCGGCCAAGAGCGCCGCCTTGACCGGCGTTGCCGTGTCGCCGCGCGCGTAGAAGGGGGCGGTGAAGCTCCGCATCAGCACGAAGGGAAGGAGCCCGACCGAATAGGCGGCAAGCGTTGCGCCTGCGGCCATCGCGTCAGAGGCGGTGAAGGCGCCACGGGCGAAGAGCGCGCGCATGATGAGATCGGGGATGGTGACGGCCGCGGCGGCGCAAGGGACGGTGAGGAGGAGCGCGAGCTGAACGCCGCGGGCCTGGGCCGAGGCCGCGCCCCTTTCGTCGCCCGCAGCGAGCCGGCGCGCCATCTCTGGAAGCAGCACGGTGCCGACGGCGATGCCGACAACGCCGATCGGGAGCTGGTTGATGCGGTCGGCGTAATAGAGCGCGGACAGCGCGCCGGTCGGGAGAAACGAGGCGATCAGCGTGTCGGCGAAAAGCGCAAGCTGCACGCCGCCCGCGCCGATGATCGCCGGACCGAGCGCCTTGAGGAAGCGCCGCGTCGGCTCCGACATCCGGGGGATGCGCAAGCGCACGCCATATCCGCGACTCTCGGCATCGATGCCGACGAGGAGCACCTGGGCCACGCCCGCGATCAGGACGCCCCAGGCGGCCGCATGGCCGGCGTCCGAGAAGAGAGGCGCGAGCAGAAGCGTCGCGACCACTGACAGATTGAGAAGGATGGGCGCCCCGGCGGCCGCGGCGAAGCGGTTATTGGCATTGAGGACGCCCGCGAACAGCGTCTCGATCGACACGAGCGCAAGGTAGGGAAAGGTGATGCGGGTGAGCGCCACGGCGAGGTCGAAGCGCTGCGGATCATCGACGAGACCGGGCGCGAGCACGCTCACGACCCATGGCGTGAACAAAAGCGCCAATCCCAGCAGCAAGAGATTGATGGCGATCAGCGCGGCTGCGATCTGGTCGGCGAAGAGTTTTGCCGCGGGCAACCCCGCCTCTTCGAGCGTGCGCGCGTAGGCCGGCACGAAGGACGCGGCGAACGCGCCTTCGGCGAAGATGGCGCGGAAATGGTTGGGAAGGCGGAAAGCGACGAAGAAGGCGTCCGCGATCGGCCCCGCGCCGAGGATCGCCGCCATGACCACGTCGCGAACAAAACCGGTGAGGCGCGAGACGAGCGTGAGCCCGCCCACCGTGGCGATGCGCCTGATCATGCTCTCTCGCGCTCGGTCAAGAGTCCCTCCCGTTCGCGGGCTCCCGTTCGCGGCAGAGACGTATATGAATTTCAGCGCCTTGACCACACATGCGCTCTCCCCTCGCGGGAGAGGGCTTAGACATCGCGGAGAACTGTTTCCCCTCTCCCCTTGTGGGAGAGGGCTTCACGCCGCGATCTTGCGCGGCGAAGCCTGCGCAAGTCGCATGGCGGGAAGGGTGAGGGTTTTTTTTGGACGCCGCTTCGCGGCTTACCCCTCACCGCGCGCCAGATAGCGCGCGTGCTCTCCCACAAGGGGAGAGCGGGGAGCGCGTTGCTGTGCTTCGACAAAATATCCGGATTCCGTTGCGTGCTGCCGCTCAATAGTCAACCTGGACCAAGTAAAGGCCGCAGGGCGGCGCGACCGGGCCGCAGGCGCCGCGCATGCGCGCCTCGAGCGCGTCGCGCAAGTCATGCGCGGTCCATTTGCCCTCGCCGACGAGCTTGAGCGAGCCGACCATCGAGCGCACCTGATTGTGCAGGAACGAGCGCGCGGCTGCCTCGATCCTGATCTCCTCGCCATTTCGCGCGACCGCGAGCCTGTCCAGCGTCTTGACCGGAGATGACGCCTGGCACTCGGCAGAGCGGAAGGTGCTGAAGTCGTGATTCCCGATGAGGACTTGCGCCGCCTCGTGCATGGCGCCGGCGTCGAGCGCGTGCGGAACCTGCCAGGCGCGGTCGCGGTCGAGCGCAAGGGGGCCGCGCCGGTTGACGATGCGATAGAGATAGTGGCGCGCGGTGGCCGAGAAGCGCGCATCGAAATCGGGGGCGGCAGGCTCGCAGGCAAGAACGCTGATCGGGTCCGGCCTGAGCTGTGCATTCAGCGCATCGCGCACTTTCCACGGCGGCCAGTCCTTGGCGAGGTCGATATGCGCGACTTGCCCAAGCGCATGCACGCCGGCGTCGGTTCGCCCCGCCCCGCGCGGGACGCCCTCTTCGCCGGAGAAAGCCTTGATGGCCTCGGCGAGGCGCGCCTGCACCGAAGGCCCGTTCTCCTGCACCTGCCATCCGACGAAGGGCGTGCCGTCATATTCGAGCGTGAGCTTGTAGCGGGGCATGGCTTAAGTAAGCACGATCCCGGCCTTGAGCTTGACGCCGTGCAGGAAATCGGCCGCGGGCATCGGCTTACGTCCGGCGCGCTGCACTTCCGTGAGCCGCACCGCGCCCTCGCCGCAGGCGATCGTCAGCTTGTCGTCGAGAAACGTTCCCGCAGGACCGGACCCCTTGGCGAGCGCCGCCCGCAACACCCTGATGCGCTCGCGCTTGCCGCCAATCCCGACCTCGAACCACGCGCCGGGATGCGGCGACAGACCGCGGATGCGGTTCTGCACGTCGCGCGCCTTGAGCCGCCAATTGATGCGCATCTCGCGCGGATCGAGTTTTGGGGCGTAGGTCGCCGCCTCGTCGTGCTGGGCACGGCAACGGAGACCGCCCTGCTCAAGCTCGGCAAGCGCCTTCACCATCAGTTGGGCGCCGAGGGGGGCGAGCGCATCGTGCAATTCGCCCGCCGTCATCTCTGGACCGATCTTGACGCGGCCTACGAGGCAGACCGGGCCGGCGTCGAGCCCTTCGGCGAGGCGCATGATCGACACCCCGCTCGCGATGTCGCCCGCCATGATCGCGCGATTGATGGGAGCGGCACCGCGCCAGCGCGGGAGCAGCGAAGCATGAACATTGAAGACCCCGTGACGGGTGCCGTCGAGAATGGGTTTCGGCAAGATCAGGCCATAGGCCACGACCACGGCGGCATCGGGCTCGAGCGCACGAAAGCGCTCCTCTTCCTCGCGGCCTTTGAGACGCTCGGGCGTGCGCACGGGAAGGCCGGCTTGCTCGGCGGCGTGTTGCACCGGCGATTTGCGTGGCGTCATGCCGCGGCCGGCAGCGCGCGGCGGCTGAGTGTAAACCGCCGCGACCTCATGCCCCGCATCGCGAATGGCGCGAAGCGTCGGCACGGCAAAGTCCGGCGTTCCCATGAACACGATGCGCATCATCGGCTCCCAAGCGGTTTGCATATTGGCACCGACAAACCAGCAGAGTTAAACTAATGCAATGACAAGAGACCAAGTTAAGGAATTACTCGATCGCGTTCTGACCTGGCCGCCTGAACGTCAGGCCGACCTGGCCGAGGTCGTCAGGATGATGGAGCAGCATGACAAAAGCGCGATCCAGCTCACCGAGGAACAGGCGGCTGAGGTCAGGCGCCGTCTTGCCGATGCGCGTCCCAAGACTCTCACGCTTGCCGAACTCAACGCTCATCTACGCCAACGCTATGGCGTATGAAGGTCGTCCTTCACCATTCAGCGCTTGCGGACCTCGATGATCTCCACGCTTGGATCAGCAAGCAGAACCCATCGGCAGCCACTGCGATGGTCGCACGGATACGAGACCGAATCTCATTTTTGGAGATCGATTCGCTGGCGCAAATGGGCCGACCAGGACTCGTTCCAGGCACACGGGAATTGATCGAGTATCCCTACATCATCGTTTACCGGGTCAACGATCGTCTGCGGGAAGTCAACGTGCTCGCGATCTTCCACGGCGCTCAAAGCCGCGCCCGATGATGCGCATCATCGGCGGCGTGTTCGCCGCTTGGTCTCCGACGACGTTCGTACCAAGAACGATCATTCCAAATAGGGCGGCCTTCGCGGCGCTTCGACCGCCCGGTCTCGAAGGTCCACGGGCCCAATCACGCGGAAACGTTCCACGAGCGCGGTCCCGAGCCCGCGTGCCGGCTTGGTTTCGGCCAGCGCGCAGTCGATCAGGGCCTTGGCTTCCTCGGAGAGGCTACGTCCGCTCCTTCGAGCGCTGGCCGCGAGGCGCCGCTTCAGCTTGAGATTGATATTGCGGATCAACAGATGAGACATTTGATCAATGATATCGAGCGGGCGCGAGTTTGCAACGCGATCGCGACAAACGGCGAACTACGATTCTTCGCGATAGAGGCCCCACACGGCATAGAGCGCGCTCGCGCTCGCAAGCAGATGCAGCACCGAGAGCACGCCCTTCTCGACGTTCGATCCAAGCAGCTGGCCGGCGTCGTAGAGCGCGTAAAGGGCGAAGGTGAAGGCAAGACCATAGAGATAAGGGCGGCCTTTGCTCGCCGCGACCGCGGCGATGATTGCGACAGCCAATTCGAGCGCGATGGAAAGCGTGAGCAGCGTCATGTCTAGAGCGCCTCGCCGCGTTTTTGCTTGGTGAACTTTCGCACAACCATATCGCGCTTCAGCCGCGACAGATAATCGATGAACAGGATGCCGTTCAGATGATCGACCTCGTGCTGCACGAGAGTCGACCAGATGCCTTCGAGCTCCCTCTCCTGAGGCTTGCCCTCGCTGTCGATATAGGCAACGCGGGTCTTGGCCGGCCGCTCGATCTCCGCGAGGAAATCGGGAATCGAAAGGCATCCCTCCTCATGCATGCGAAGCTCCTCGGAGCGGTCGAGGATCTCGGGGTTGACCATGACGAGCGGGGTCTTCGGCGCATCGTCCTTAGCCGGGTCCATGACGATCAGGCGGCGGGAGACGCCGACCTGCGGCGCCGCGAGCCCGATGCCCGGCGCCGCGTACATGGTGGCGAACATGTCGTCGATGAGCCGGCGAAGCTCGGCATCGACGCGCTCGACCGGCTTTGACTGCTTGCGCAGAAGCTTGTCGGGAAGGGTGAGAATGGATTTGATAGCCATTTGGAGCGCTGAAATAAGGACACGATGGGCGCCGGTCAATGCGCGGCTGGTCCCCATCGAAGGCTGGAGGCGCCCCTTTCAAGCGGTTTGGTCCCCCTGCGGTACGTGGGCGCGTATAGTGGGAGACCGGATAGGCCAACCTATCCTTACGGAGGGCTAAGCCTATGTCTTACGGTGCCCGCGTCGCTCTCTTTATTCTCTTGGCGGTGCCGGGCCCGCTTGCGCAAGCTGAGGCAGCGCGGCCGGTGCCGCGCTTCGAGGAGGCGCCATGCCCGAAACTGCCGGGGGCCGAAGCGCTGGCCAAGGCGAGCTGTGGCTACCTCGTCGTACCGGAAAACCGTGGCCGGCCGACTGGTCGCACCATCAGGCTCATGGTCGCGACATACCCCGCCCGGTCGCCGGAGAAGCTGTCCGATCCCGTCGTCTATCTCGCCGGCGGGCCGGGCGACATTGTACCCCTGGAGGTCAACGGGTTCATAGCCGCCGATTTCATCCGCGACCGGGACATCGTGGCGATGAGCCAGCGCGGCACCATGTTCTCGGAGCCCGCCCTTACCTGCGCGCCCATCGACGACTTCGCCAGAGAGCTCCTCGGCCTCCGCTTCTATTCAGAAGCAACCAAGCGCGCTCATTGGCGGCGACGGAAGCCTGTCACCGGGACCTCGCCGCCACCGGCGCCGACCTCAGCGCCTACAATTCGAGCGAAAGTGCCGCCGATTTCGCCGACCTCCGCAAGGTGCTCGGCTATGCCGCATGGAATGTCTACGGGACGTCATACGGCAGCTACCTGGCGCAGACGCTCATGCGCGACCACCCCGAGGGCATCCGCAGCGTCGTCCTCGACGTCCGCGACCCGGCGACCGGTGAAGACATCGAAGTCGTGATCGATGGCGGGGCAATTGTCGACTGGCTGCGCAACCAGAACTATGCCGTACCCTTGCTGCGTGCCGTGCCGGATCGGATCGATGGGCTTGCTGCCGGCCGCCCCGATGCCATCGCGGCGATCGCCACGGATCGGGCAAGCCGGGCGCCACCACCCGGTCCGGATGTTCCTGCCCTCGGCTACGGGCTGGCGTTTGGCGTCAGCTGTCGCGAAAGCTATCCGTTCGCGACGCCGGAGGATCTCGCCGCGGCCGGGCGGGAAGCGTTTCCGCACTATCCCGCCTCGATACAAGACGAGGGTGTCGGCGGCTGGGCGTATTTCAACGAAGACTGCGGCGAGGTCTGGAAGGTCCCCGCCGCTCCGGAGGCCATGCATCAGCCCGTCGCGAGCAGTATCCCGACGCTGCTCATCTCAGGCAGCTTCGATACGTTGACGTCGCTCGCCGGGGCGAAGGCGGCCGCGGCAAAGCTGTCCAACGCGACCATCATCAGCATCCCGGGGGTCGGGCATTTTGTCTCTCCCGCGTCGCCCTGCGCCCAGGCGGTCATCGTCTCATTCCTGACGCCCCCGACACGTCGTGCGTCGGCGCTCTCACGCCGGAGAGCTTCACCTCGCCGGCGTCGCCCTAAAAGGCAGGGCATCCTCAATGTTCCTGTTTTGGTCTAGACCAGCCGCGAATCGGTCTATCCTGGCCCGATGGTCTTCGAGCCCATCAGGATCGGGAACGTCGCGATCGACCCCGTGATCGCGTTTTTTGTGCTTGCGGGCCTTGCGGGCTTTGCCCTTGTCCTGCTCGCCGTCGCGCTCTTCGTGCATATGAGCCGGCGGCGGCGCGAGGGCGAAGCGCAGGCCGCCGAGCTTGCCGAACTGAAGGGGCGCTTGCAGAGCTTCGCCGAGATCAGCGTCGCGCGTCAGGGCGACATCGCGCGCGCCGTCAACGAGCGGCTCGACCGCATGACGCACAGGGTCGGCACCGACCTCAACGAGACCTCGCGCAAGACGCACGAGTCGATCGCCAAGCTCAACGAGCGGCTGGCCGTCATCGACACGGCGCAAAGGAACCTCACCGATCTCTCCAACAACATGGTGAGCTTGCAGGAGATCCTCGCCAACAAGCAGGCGCGGGGCGCCTTCGGGCAGCTCCGCATGGAGACCATCGTCAAGGACGGCCTGCCCAAGGGCGCCTACACGTTCCAGGCCACGCTCTCCAACGGCAAGCGGCCCGACTGCCTGCTGCACATGCCCAACACCAAGGCGTCCGTGGTCATCGACGCCAAGTTCCCGCTGGAAGGCTTCGAGGCGTTCCGCGCCGCGCGGCGCGAGGAGGAGAAGAAGGAGGCGGCGCGGCGCGTGCGCTTCGATGTCGGGCGTCACGTCGACTCGATGGCCGAGCGCTACTTCATCCCCGGCGAGACGCAAGATACCGCCATCCTGTTCGTTCCGTCGGAAGCGATCTACGTCGACCTCTGCGAGCACTTCTCTGATCTCGTGCAGAGGGCGCACCGCGCCCGCATCGTGATCTGCGCGCCCAACATGCTCATGCTCGCGGTGCAGACAATGCAGGCGATCCTGAAGGACGTGCAGATGCGGGAGCAAGCGCATCTGATCCAGCGCGAAGTGGCGAGGCTCATGGACGACATGGGCCGCTTCCGCGAGCGCGTGCTCGATCTGCAACGTCATTTCGGCCAGACCAATCAGGACATCGAGAAGATCCTCACCTCGTCGGAGAAGATCGCCGAGCGCGGGCGGAAGATCGAAATGTTGGAGTTCGAGGACGGCGCTCCTGCCGCGATCGAACAGGTCAACACATCCCCCTCACCCGGCGCGGCCGGGCCGCGGCCGGACGCGCCACCCTCTCCCGCGAGGGGAGAGGGACGCGAGCGAAAGCGAAACGGCGGCAGCGCGCGCCTTCCGGGCCTCCTCCCCGGCGAATAGCCTCTGAACCCGTCATACCGGCGGAAGCCGGTATCCAGATTCGCGAGCGCGGTCCATGCCGCCCCCTGGATTCCGGCTTCCGCCGGAATAACCTGTTATGAGAAACCGATCTCTCGTCATGGCCGGGGTTGGCCCGGCCATCCACGATTTGGCCACCCTCAGCAAGAGATTCCACAAGCGGTGTAGAAATTGAAACGCAACCCCCCACCCGGCGCGCCTTGCGCTCAAGCAGCGGCGCGGCAGCGCAAACGAAGCGTCGCGCCGACCTCCCCACGACCTGCCTGCGCGAAGCCGGAGCCTCGCTTCGGCGAAGGCAGGGGGAGGTTTAAAAGTTGCCAGGCGAGGGATCGTCATGGCCGGGCTTGGCCCGGCCATCCACGATTTGGCC
>DASUQP010000061.1:0-23295 GCA_036280475.1 Methyloceanibacter sp.
TGACGAATCGTTTTCCCCCGGGATGAGAAGCGTGGTGATCTCGAGCCAGGTCTTGGTCTCGTGCCTGACGTAGCGGAGGGTGCCGAGCACGGCGTCGAGCGAGCCGGTGCAGAGCCGGTGATAGAAGTTCTCGGTGAAGCCTTTGAGGTCGATATTGGCGGCATCCATCGCCGCGAAGAACTCCGGCCGCGCGCCGGCGCCGATATACCCTGCCGTGACGGCGACCGTCTTCACGCCGGCCTCCCGGCATGCGGCGGCAACGTCGACGGCATATTCGAGGAAGATGACAGGGTCGTTGTAGGTGAAGGCGACCGACCGCGCGCCGCTTTCGACCGCTGCCCGCGCGATAGCCTCGGGTGAAGCCTCGCTCTGCAAACGATCGTCGGCGCGGGCTTTGGAGATGTCCCAGTTCTGGCAGAACTTGCAGGTCAGATTGCAGCCCGCGGTGCCGAAAGAGAGGACCGAGGTTCCCGGCAGGAAGTGGTTGAGGGGCTTCTTCTCGATGGGATCGAGGCAGAAGCCTGACGACCGGCCATAGGTCGTGAGCACGATCCCATCGCCCGCGCGCGCGCGTACGAAGCAAAGGCCTCTCTGGCCCTCATGCAGCTTGCATTCGCGCGGGCAGAGGTCGCATTGCAGGCGGCCGTCATCGAGCCTGTGCCAGTAGCGGCCCGGCACCGAGGCGCCCATCGCGGTGTTTTCCATGGTAGAAACTTGGGCAGGTTCTCATCGGAGTCAACGGCCGATGTTCGCTCGCGCGCACGGGCTGACGGTGCGGCAACCGGCGGTCGCCGGCAGCTTCTATCCGCGCGGGGGCAAGGACCTGAAAACCGCGGTCGATGCGCTCCTTTCGCAGGCCGACCAAGCGCGCCAATCGGGCCTCGTCAGCGTCATCGCGCCGCATGCGGGCTACATGTATTCCGGTCCGGTCGCGGGAAGCGCCTTTGCGCCGGTTGCATCGTCGGGCGTCTTCGAGCGGGTGCTGCTGATCGGCCCCGCCCACTACGTTCCGGTGCGAGGCGTTGCCGCGCCCTCCGCCGCTTCGTTCGCCACGCCGTTGGGCACGATCGCGCTCGACCGAGACGCCATCGCCACGATGGTGGAAGCAGGACTCGCCAGCATCGACGATCGGGCCCACGCGCCGGAACATGCGCTTGAGGTCGAGCTGCCCTTCCTGCAAGCGGTGCTCGGGCGCTTCACGCTCATTCCGCTGCTCGCGGGCGATGCCGCCCCTGAAGAGGTTGCGGCAATCATCGATGCGCTGCTGGATGAGCGCACGCTCCTCGTGGTCAGCACCGACTTGTCGCACTATCTCGACTATGCCTCGGCGCGGAAACGCGATCTTGCCACGGCCGAGACGGTCGAGCGGCTCGCGTTCGATCGGCTAGGCCCATACGACGCGTGCGGTTTCGCTGCGCTGAACGGCGCGCTCCGCGCCGCACGCGGCCGGGGGTGGAGCGTCAAGCGCCTCGACTTGCGCAATTCCGGCGACACGAGCGGCGATCGCGCCCGCGTTGTCGGCTATGGCGCGTGGGTCTTTTCCGCCGCAAGGCCGGCCGCTTAGCGCGTCACCTGCGCGCCCGTGCCAAGGGCTTCGCAGGGGCGCTTGCCTCGGCGGCAAGCTCGACCGGCACGCCCTCCACATGTTTGGAGGCGCGAATGACGAGCGATGTCTTCACGCTCGCCACGTTGGGGGCGGCGGTCAGCTCGTGGATGATGAAGTCCTGGAACGCACTCAGATCGGGCGCGACGCAGCGCAGCAGGAAATCGATCTCGCCGGAAAGCATGTAGCAATCCCGCACGATGGCCGAACTCCGCGCGCGCTCCTCGAATGCGATCAGGTCAGCCTCGGCTTGACTGTGCAACCGGATCATGGCGAAAGCCGTAACCTCGAAGCCGAGCGCCTTGTCGTTCAGGAGAGCGGTGAAGCCTTTGATGATGCCCGCCTCCTCGAGCGCGCGTGCGCGGCGAAGGCAGGCCGGCGCCGAGATCCCGACCTTGCGGGCGAGATCGACATTGGTGATGCGGCCGTCGGCCTGCAAATTGTGCAAGATTCGCCAGTCGGTGGCATCGAGCCTTGCTGAACGCATGCGTCTCTCCCTGGACGATGGCGGGGATCGCGGGCTAGAAGGCAGCCTGCTTCGGCTTTCAGCGCAATTTTAATTCCTCCAGCCAAAAGAATCGAAAAGAAATTGAGCGCAAATCGTTCCGGAAATTCTGTCGCCTCGCAACCGGCACCCTCCGAGCCGGAGTCGGTTGCGCAGCGGGCCACCGGGAGCCATCAGGCCGCAGGGGAAGACACCTGGATCGTCACCGACGGCTCGGTCGGCATGGAGGCGCAAGGCATTGCGGTGGCGGAAGCGGTCGGTCTCTCCTTCGGCTTGCGGCGTGCGCGAGTAACCGGAGCGATGGGGTTTCTGCCGGCGCCCTTGCAGCTTCTCGTGCCGGCGTCCCGCCTCCTCCGTTTCGTCGCCAGCAATGCGCCGCTCGAAGCGCCTTGGCCGCGCCTCGTCATCTCCATCGGCAGGCGCAGCGTGCCGATCGCCCTTGCGATCAAGCGGCTCTCTCACCCTCACGCCTTCGCGCTCCATATCCAGAACCCGAAGGTCCCGGCCCGGCTCTTCGATCTCATCGCCGCACCCGTCCACGACAATTTCGAGGGTCCGAACGTGATCGTCACCTTCGGCGCGGTGCATAGCGTCACCGAAAGCCGCCTCGCGGAGGAAGCGGCGCGTTTCGCCCCGCACGTGAAAGCCCTCCCCCATCCTCGTATCGTCGTCCTGCTCGGTGGCGAGAGCCAAGCCTTCAGCTTTCCGCCCGACGCCGCTGCCGCTTTCGGCGCCAAGCTCGCGACGCTCGCGAGGGAAACGGGGGGCGGCCTCCTCGTGACCCCGTCGCGCCGCACACGGCCCGACTCGCTCGAGGCGCTCGCCGGGGCCGTCAAGGATATCCCCCACTTCGTCTGGGACGGCACCGGCGACAATCCCTACTTCGCCTTCCTCGGGCTTGCGGACGCCATCGTCGTCACCGAGGATTCGGTCAACATGGTTACCGAGGCGGCCGGCACCGGCAAACCGGTCTATGTCCAGGCGCTTCGGGGCCGTTCGGCCCGGCTCGCCCGCTTCCATCGCCTGATGCGGGAACGCGGCGCAACGCGCCCCTTCGAGGGGCGCCTCGAATCATGGCGCTACACTCCCATCAACGACACTGAGCGCGTGGCCGCCGCCATCCGCCGCAGCTTGGGCCTCTGAATCCAAAGGACAATCGATGCTCACCGGGCATCCTGGGTTGCAGCCCGGGCCTCTTGTGCTTACGTGTCGTCTCCTTCCCGCCTTGAGAGGCAATCATGGCCACGCGTCACGCAAAGGTGATCATCATCGGCTCAGGCCCGGCCGGCTATACCGCCGCCATCTATGCCGCCCGCGCCATGCTCAAGCCGCTCCTGATCGAGGGCATTCAGCCCGGCGGGCAGATGACCACAACCACCGATGTTGAGAACTATCCCGGCTTCGCCGACGTGATCCAAGGCCCTTGGCTCATGGAGCAGATGCGCGCGCAGGCCGAGCATGTCGGAACCGAAATCATTCGCGACCATGTTCTCGAAGCGGATGTGAAGCGGCGCCCGTTCTGGCTCAAGGGCGATAGCGGCACCGTGTATACCGCCGACACCCTCATCATCGCGACCGGCGCGAAAGCGCGCTGGCTTGGGCTGCCTTCCGAGGAGCGTTTCAAGGGTTATGGCGTCTCGGCCTGCGCCACCTGCGACGGCTTCTTCTTCCGCGGCAAGAAAGTGATCGTGGTCGGCGGCGGCAATACCGCCGTCGAGGAGGCGATTTATCTAGCCAATATCGCGAGTTACGTGACCCTAGTGCACCGGAGAGGCACGCTTCGCGCCGAGAAGATCCTGCAGGAGCGGCTGTTCGCCAATCCCAAGATCGAGGTGATGTGGAACGCCGAGCTTCATGAAGTTCTCGGTACCGACAATCCGCTCTCGGTCACCGGCGCCGCGCTCAAGAGCACGCTGACCGGCGAGATCGTCACACTGCCCGTCGACGGCATCTTCATCGCCATCGGGCACGAACCGCAGAGCGAACTGTTCAAGGGCCAGCTCGACATGAAGCCCTCCGGCTATATCCTGGTGAGGCCGAACTCGACGGCAACGAGCGTGCCGGGCGTCTTTGCGGCGGGCGACGTCGCCGACGACGTCTACCGCCAGGCGGTGACCGCAGCGGGACTCGGTTGCATGGCTGCGCTCGAGGCCGAGAAACATCTCGCCGGCCTCGAGCGGGTTGCGGCGGCCGCCGAATAGGCGCTCCGCGTGCCCCCTATTATTTTGCACTGATTGGCGATGAACGCGCGGCGCTAAGTCCCGGATGTTCAATTGAATTGGCGCGGCACGACGCGCAAAAAAAATTCCCGGCGAAGCGCGATGACTTTCAGCCGGTAAATCGTTAATCTTAAGGAGTCAGCCGACGCTGATTTCCCCCTATTCAGCATAAGAGGCCGTACCATGACCGAGTCCACTCAAGCGAAAGTGGCCGCCGACCAGGCGCGTGCCGCGTATCGCAGAACGACTGAGGAGTTCGAACAGTTCGCCAGAGATGGTCAAGTGCCCGAGGCCGTTCGGGTCTTTGCCGAGAAGAATATCGCTCAAACCCGAGAGCTTTACGACCGTTCGAAAGATGCTTTCGACAAAATTCTGGAGAGCTGGGAAAAGACCTTTGATGCCGCCGGCCAGGGCGCCGTTGCGCTCAATCGGAAAGTCATCGATATCACGCAGCAGAACATCAATTCGGGCTTCGATTTCGCCAAGAGCCTTGTCGGCGCCAAGACCCTGGGCGAAGCGATGGCCCTGCATTCGTCCTACTGGCAGAAACAACTCGGCGCCTTAAGGGCGCAAGTGGACGAGATGCGCGAGCTTTCCACGCGCGTCACGGCCGACGTCGCCGAGCCTGCCAAAGCTGAGGTCAAGCGCGGCATCGGCGAACTCCAGAGGACACGCTAGCGTCCTCTGCTGTCTGATCTAGTCTCCGCGGGGAGAGGGTTGGCTGTTTGCGCCGACCCTTTCCGGTCGCGCGTCACCGCGGGATTCAACGACTTAAGCTTTAGCGCTGGGCCGAGCTAACGCACCGGCTCGCAGTCTTGCTCCAAAACAGCTTGCCTTGACCGGCATAGTCGACGGCGGTCTCGCTGTTGACATCCCTGGAAACGACATAGGTTCCGATTGCCGCCACACCGCTCGCCGACAATCCCATCCGCCTGAGCGCACAGCAATTGGCCGCGATCTCGTCTTTATGCCCATTGTGATGGCAGCATTCGTGATTGCGGATGAAGCTTTTGAAATGGGGGTGGGGCGTTGGCGTATCGGCCGTAATAGATGATCTGGGGACGTCCGCTCGCGCGATCGTGCGTCGCCTCGGCAAAGAATCGCCGAGGGTGGCTGATGCCCGTCCGGTACACCTCCTGCACCGTCTGGCTCTGCCCGGTCCGGCTGTTGACGCCGACGCATGCGCCGGCGACCGCGGGCGTAGAGGCCAAGAGCACGAGAAGCAAGGCGGGGAAACAGGACCTCATCGCCCTGTTGTAGCGCTGGCTTTTTCGGCAGATGTTAACGCGGGTGGCGGATGGCGGGCGCCGGCCGTTCGGAGATTTTACGCGCCTCCAGACGCGCGCGGCGCGCGTACGTTAATCAGTTTCGCAGCGGCCGTCCTCTGAGGCGCGGTTATTGCTTCGCCTGTTCGGCGTCCCATTTCGCGGTCGCATCGGTCAGCATCGTGTCGAAGCGACCGTCGGTCGTCATCTCCGTGATGGCCTGGCCAAACTTGTCAGCCATTGCGGCGCAGGGCGACTTCTTCGAGAAGGCGACGAACATTTCGGCGGTGAGGAGCGCCTGGTCAAGAACCTCGACCTCATCCTTGACCCCGGCTTTGGCGGCCTCGGCGAGACCCGGATAATAGCCCGCGATGAGATAGTCGGCCTTGCCCGACAACAGCGCATTGAACGCCTCGTCGATACCGTTCGTGCGGGCGACGTCGAGCTTGTCTTTCATGAAGGCGTCGAACGCGTTGCCGTAGCTTTCGCCCTCATTGGTCACGCCCTTCTTGCCGATCAAATCGTCCTGACCCTCGAACGGGAACGCCTTGCCCTTGGCAACGAAGACCGCCACGTCGTCAAACATGAAGGCCGGCTGGACATAATCCAAATATTGGGCCCGTTCGTCGTTGTGGTAGATGCCGAAGATCATGTCGGCTTTGCCGTCGCGGGCGGCCGCTTGCGCGTCTGCCCAAGACCCCATGGGTTTGGATTGGAGCGGAATGTTGAGCTGCTTGGCGATGGCCTCAACGAGCATGGGCGCCGCGCCCGCGATCGCGTCGCCTTCCTTGAAGGCGATGACCGGATATTGCGGGTGACCGGTTGCTGTGATCTTGGCGCAATCGCCGGCGGCGAATGCGGCCGTGCTCGTGAGCGCCAGGGCCGCGAACACGCTCAAGCGGAGAAGTCTCTTCATGGTGAAAGTTCCTTGTTCTCTTGATCGGGGTGGGGGCGCGTGTCGTCGGGCGGGAGGCAGCCGCTAAGCAGGATCTTGCTCTACCGCCCTTTCATCTTCGCCTTGATCTTATCCACGTCCGCTTGCGAAACTTTTCCGGCCTGGACCAGCGCTTGCACGCAGGCGGGCGAGAGCGACGGGCCCGCTTTCTTCATGCACAGATTGAGCGCGGCTGTTTGCAGTCCGTAGTCGCCGCAGAACTTCTTGTAGTCGTTGGCGCAATTATTCTGCATGCCCTTGGTGATGGTCCCAGCCTGCGCGAACGCCGCAGACGGGGCCAAGCACAGCAAAGGCAAGGCGAAGACAAGGAAGCTGGTCGCCAGAGCGCGATAGAATGTCATCCGGGATATCCCTCTATGACCCAGCCAGGGTTCTAGCACGCTTGGCGCGCCTGGGCACTTAAAGTCTCTTCGGGCTCCGGGGGTTAACCAAACGCGCCCCTTTCCCCTCGGAATGCAGTAGTCTAGACGGTGTAGTGGAGCGGGCTCAGCTCGCCTTGTAAACGGCAGTCTCTGAGAGGACCCCATGGCAGACAAGCCTTCGTTCGAAATACCGCCTGAGCTGCGCGAAATCGCCGAGAAGAATGTCGAGCAGGCGCGTCAGGCCTACGGTCAGTTCATGGATTTCGTGACGAAAGCCATGGGGGCCTGGGCCGATACGGCGGGCCATGCCGAGATGGCGGGATTTAAGGCCGCGCAGGAAAAAGCCATCGCTTTCGCCAAGGAGAACGCCGAGCGATCCTTCGCCTTGGCGAGCGACCTCGCCCGCGCCAAGGATGTGCAGGAGGTGCTGACCCTCCAGAGCCGCTACGCGCAGACCCAGATGCAGACCTTCGGGATCCAGGCGCAGCAGCTCACTTGGCTCATGGCTGACGCCATGCGCGACTTCCAGCCCAAGAGCAAGGGTTGAACGAAGCGCCCGCGGACACGGAACGCGCCCGCGTCGGTTCGGAAAAGGCCCGGCGAACCGCCGGGCCTTTTGCCTTCGAGAGGACTCAGAGGTGCTGCGAAGCGCTAGGCCGCCTTGGCGTAGTACGACTTGAGCTGGTTCAACACCTTCTGCCTGTCGAACTCCGCGCCCATGGCGAGCATGGCATCGGCGAAGCGGCTCACGATCTCGGTAATCTGTTCGGGGCTCAGCTGATTGAGAATGCCGATGCGGATCTGGACCGGCTCGGACAAGGTCGGCCAGATGCCGAAGCCTTGCGCCCGCGCGCCTTGCACCAGCTCCTTCTCTTTGCCCTTCAGTTTGCCGGGCAGGTTGAGCACGACGAGGCTCGTCATGTTCGAGGTGACGTCGCAGCCCATGGCTTCGACGGTCTGGCGCAGCGCCCTCTCGTGATAGGCGTAGTCGGAAGCTTTGCGGCGGCGGCCATAACCGAGAATGATGCGCAGCGCCTCGTGGAAGGCGGCGACCGCGTAGCACGAATGTGTCTGGTGATAGACGGGTGTCTCGACGTCCTTGCCGTCGACGATGCCCCAATGGCGCGCGTCGAGGATCGGGTGATGCACATAGGTGCGGCACCCGCGCTTCTTGACGATCTCGATCGCCTTGTCGGTGAAGCTGACCGGGGCATAAGTGAGCGGCAGCGACAGCACGCCCTTTTGCGGACACGAGGCCCAGGCCACCACGCCCGCATAGTCGTCGATGTTGAAATCGGCGACGCCGAGGCTCGATACCGCGTCGACAATGCCCATGACGCCATGCTTGACGCAGGCGTCGCTGAAGGCCTTGAGGTCGTTGATGCGGCCCGAGCCCGTCTCCCAATGGGCCATGAAGGCCCACATCGGCTTATGCTCGGCGAGCCTCTCGATGGTCTCGGCGGTGACGGACTGGCCGTGCGGAGTTTCGACCACCACCACGCTCTTCGGCTTCGGGTTGAGCGAATCCGCCGCGAGCTCCTCGGCGGTTGCGGCCTTCATGCGGATGGTAAGATTGTCGATGCCGGAGAACGTGCCGTTGGGGAACGTCACGACCTTGTCGCCCGGCAAAATCAAAGAGAGCACGCAATCGAGGCCCGAGAAGCCCGTGCCGGCAACGCCGTAGGTATAGACGTTCTTGGTCCCCCAGAGTTCGCGCAGCATCTGCTTGGCTTCGAGCATGCCACGCAGCACGTCCTTCTGCATGTGATCGGCGACGCCGGTCTTGGCAAAACGCTCGAGAACCCTTGGGTCCGTGTTCCCCGGCCCTGGGCCGGCGGCGAGCGTTGCGGGGATTTCAAGCGGCGGGAAGATCTTCGTCATGGGAACACCCTCTGGTCTAACGTCGCACAAGGAGGCGGCACAATCGTCTATCCGTCAAGACGCGCTGCGGCAAGACCGGCAAAGTCTGGATTTCTGCGCCCGCCTGCTTTCCCAAGTGCACGTGAGCGCCGGAAAGAGAGAGATCGAACCCCAGGAAAGGAAGAAGCCCCGTACGGGGGGAGCGGGGCTTCTTCCAAATAGTTCCCTGCGGGGACGATGATGGGAGGGAACGCCATCACCGCGCCTCGAACTTAGCGCATTTCCGACAAGAGTCGGGACTTTTTTGCAAAAATGGTTAAGGTTAACAATGCCACAGGGGCACCGGCCTGCCTGGAAAGGCCTAAAACAGCGGGACGCGGCAGGATCTCCATGACGATCAAGTCTCTGAGTTTGGCCGTCCTTTTGGCGGCCATGGTCGGGCTGTCGAGCACTCCGGCGTCCGCCGCGCCTTGCGGCAACAACGCTTCCGGCTTCGAGAGCTGGAAGAAGGCCTTCGCCGGCGAAGCCGCCGGCAACGGGCTCGGGCCCAAGGCGATCTCCACGCTGATGGGGACGAAATATTCGGTGGGGACGATCAGGGCCGACCGCGGGCAGAAGAGCTTCAAGCTGAGCCTCGATCAGTTCATGGCGAAGAGAGGCGGTCCGGCCATTGCCGCCCGGGGTAGAGGGATGAAATCGGCGAACGCCGCCCTGTTCGCCTCGATCGAGAAGCGGTTTGGCGTTCCGGCCGGCCCCCTTATCGCCATTTGGGGGATGGAGACCGCCTTCGGCAGCTTCATGGGGAACCAGCCGACGATCTCCGCGGTCGCGACCCTCGCTTACGACTGCCGCCGGCCCCAATATTTTACCGACCAGCTCTACGCGGCGCTTCAGCTCGTCGACCGCGGCGTGCTCAGCGGCGCGACGCGCGGCGCCATGCATGGCGAGGTCGGCCAGACCCAGTTCCTGCCGAAGAGCGTGCTTCTCTATGCCGTCGACGGCGACGGCAACGGCGTCGTCAATCTCAACACCAAGGCCGACGCGCTTGCCTCAACCGCCAATTTCCTCAGAGGCCATGGCTGGGTCAGAGGCGCCGGCTATCAACCCGGTCAGCCGAACTTCAGCGCCATCCAGGGCTGGAACGCGGCCGGCGTCTACCAGCAGGCCATCGCCATCATCGGCAGGCGCATCGATGGGAGCTAGCCGCAAGGCGCAATGCCTCGACGCGCGGGCGAATCTGCTGCTTCCCTGACGCATGACGGGACGGAAAGGCCAGGAGACCGAGGGACCATCCCGCGCGCTTGCCCAAGCGCTCGGCAAGCTGATCGCGCTCGTGCTGGTGGTCGTCGCGGTGATCCTGATCGAACGCTATTGCACCGTCGAGCTGCCCCCCTTCGGCCCCGATGCGAAGATCGTCTCCGTCGACGGCGACACCATCCGCACGGCCAATGGTGCCGAATACCGCCTCTTTGGTATCGATGCGCCGGAGCTTGCGCAGACTTGCACCGAGACGAACGGCAAGACCTGGCTATGCGGCCGCGCCGCGAAAGCCAAGCTCACCACGCTCATCAAGGGCGGCAATGTGAATTGCGAGGCCCGCGCCACAGACGGCTTCGGCCGCATCGTCGCGATCTGCAGCGCGGCAGGCGTGCCGGATCTCGGCGAGGCCATGGTGCGCGACGGCTATGCCGTCGATCTCGGCGGAGCGGCCGGTCATCCCTATCGCGACGCCGAGGATGAGGCTGAGACCGGCAAGCGCGGCATCTGGCGGGGATCCTTCGAGCGCCCCTCCGACTGGCGTCTGTCAAATCCGCGCTCCGGCTGATGCCGTTGTCTGGCGCTAAACTGCCAGCGTGGTAATTTTCGGCCATGTCTGAATTCGAACTCGCCCTGTCGATCGCGCTTGGCGTCGGGCTTGCGGCAGCAACCGGGCTTCGGTTGTTCGTGCCGATGCTCGTGGCAAGTGCTGCCGCCTATACCGGGCATCTCCCATTAAGCGAAAACTTTGCCTGGCTCGGCACATTGCCGGCGCTGATCCTGCTCGGCGTGGCGGCGGTGGTGGAGATCCTCGCCTATTACATTCCCGGCGTCGACAATCTGCTTGACGCTCTGGCCACGCCCGCCGCCTTCGTCGCCGGCACGATCGTTGCCGCGGCGGTCATGACCGACCTGCCGCCCATGGTGAAATGGGCTGCGGCGATCATTGCCGGCGGCGGCGTTGCCGGCGTGACCCAATCCGTGACCACGCTCGTCCGGGCGAAATCGACCGTGTTCACCGGCGGGCTTGGCAACGCGCCCATCGCCACGGCCGAGCTCGGCGGTTCGCTCCTCGTCTCGCTGCTCGCGCTCGTAGCACCGCTTCTGACGCTTCTCGCCATCGTTCTTCTGTTGTGGCTGGCGATCCGTTGGCTGCGCCGGATTGCGCGAAGCGGGCAGCGGTCGAAAGAGCCGAGATCCGGTACGGCCTGAACTTGCCGTGGCGCCGGTGTTTGATCGGCGAGGCTAGGCCATGACCTTCGGAGGCAGTTCCGGCTCAAGGTCCGCTTCACCCGGCGGCGCAAACACGCTGATGCGATTCAGGCCCTCCGCCTCCAAAGCCTTAGTCAATCGTTACAGGCCGAATTCACCCTTAAGCCGCCTTGGAGCGCCGTGTCGCGAGCACGTGATCGGCAGCCTTTCCGGTTAACTCTGCCAGATGATCGAATTTGGCATGGAAGGTGCCGACCCCCGCCGTCGCCGAGCGGAGCTCGACGATCAAGTTCTGGATCTCGGCCTCGGGGATATGCGCCTCGACCACGTCCCAGCCGGTCCAGCCCGCGCGCGAATCGAAGCCGAGGATCTGCCCGCGTCGCGACGACACGATGGAGTTGACCTTCGCCGTGGCCTCCGACGGCACCGCGATCTCGACCGCCATGATCGGCTCGAGCAGCACGGGCGAGCATTGCGGCATGCCCTCGCTCATGGCGATGCGGCCGGCCTGGCGGAACGCCATGTCCGAGGAATCGACGGAGTGGTAGGACCCGTCGATCAGGCACACGGCGACATCGACCACGGGAAAGCCGAGCGGGCCCGCGTGGAGATAGTCGCGCACGCCGATTTCGACCGATGGAATATAGTTCTTCGGCACGACGCCGCCGGTAATCTCGTCGGAAAACTCGAAGCCGCTCCCGCGCTGGCGCGGCTTGATCGTGACCACGACATCGCCGAATTGGCCGTGGCCGCCGGACTGTTTCTTGTGGCGGCCGCGCACTTCGGCCGTTTTGCGGATGGTCTCCTTGTAGGGGATTTGACGGGGCCGGGTCGAGGCATCGATCCCGTATTTGCGTACGAGCCGCTCGAGCGCCACGCGCAGATGCATCTCGCCCTGCCCCCACAACACCATCTCGCCCATGTCCTGGCTGTGGGTGAGCGAGATCGAGGGGTCCTCCTCGATGATCTTGGCGATGGCCGCAGTGAGCTTCACCTCGTCCTTTTTCTCCTTTGCGGCGATGGCGAGGCCGAACACGGGGGTAGCGGTGGCGGCGGTTTCGATCGCGACCTGCTTGCCCTTCTCTTCGGTCAGCGCGGTTCCGGTCTTGACGCTGTCGAGCCGGCCGAAGGCGACGGTGTCGCCGGCCTTTGCCTCGCCGCGCTTGGTGGGCTCCTGGCCCATGACGGTGAAAATGCCCGAGATGCGCTCTTCGCCGGCCGCGCCATAGACCGTCGCGCCATCGGCGAAACTGCCGGTGAGCACGCGGGCGAGCGTCAGCTTGCCGCCATGGGCGGTGTGGAAGGTCTTGGACACGAAGGCGCAAGAGGGCGCCTTGTCGACGCCAAGGCGCTTAGCTGTGACTTGGACAAAAGGGGCTTCGTGCCTCAGCGCCTTGAGCAGGCGGAAGATGCCGTTGCCGTTCTCCGCCGAACCCATGAACACGGGGCAGATCATGCCTTCGCGGAACTCCTTGGAGAGATCGTCGAACACCTTGTCGCGCGGCGGCGGCACATCCTCCAGGAGTTGCTCCATCAGCTCGTCGTCGTAGTCGGCAAGCTTCTCGAGCATGGAGAAGCGCGCCTCCTTCTCGCTGGCGGCGAGAGCGTCGGGGATCGCCATGACCTCGCTCGGCGCGTGCTCGCGGTAGACATAGGCGCGCTCCAGAGCGAGATCGATAAAGCCGGTGACGATGTCGTTCTCCCAGATGGGAATTTGCCGGAGAACGAGCGGCTTGGTGCTTGCGGGCTGGAGCATCGGCACGACATCGCGCACGCGGGCTTCGGCCTTGTCGATCTTATTGATGAACAGGAAATGCGGGATGCCGCGATCCTCGAGCTGTTTGAGGATCAGCTGGAGCGCGGGAACCTTCTTCTCGTCGGGCTCGCACACGACGACGGCGGCATCGCAAGCGGTGAGCGCATGGACCGCGTCGGCCTGAAACTCGATCGAACCGGGACAGTCGAGGAAGGTGAAGCTATCGCCAAGAAAATCGACGGTGGCCGCGTTGAGCTCTACGCTCATGCCGTGATGCCGGGCCTCTCCGGAAGCGTCGCCGACCGTGTTGCCGTCCGCAGTCGAACCCTGTCGGGTAATGGCGCCGGTACGAGCGAGAATGGATTCGAGAAGCGTCGTCTTGCCGCTGAGATAGGGGCCAACCAGTGCGATGCAGCGGGCGCTGCGGGCTGGTTGGCCCTGCGCTTGGCCCATGATCTCCTCCCTTGCGGTTATCCCGCGCGGAGAAGGCTCCTGACGCACCCACCCGCGCAAGCCTTAAGGGTGCCATGGTGACAAGCGGAGCGGCCTCTGGCAAGGCCCCCGTTCGACCGCCCTGGTCCTCCGAAGTGCGGCTGGCATGGGCTCGCGCCTGTGTCATTATGTGGGCAACGCGATGCGGGCGACGCAGCGGAGGGAGTGTTCATGCGCAGGTTTGGCGCCTTCGTGCTGCCGGCAGGAGCAACTCTTCTGCTCTTGGCTCTCGGCAGCAACAACGCGGCGGCTCTCGTCCAGGCGCTGAGGCCATCATCCGCTGACGAGCGAGGGCTCATCATTGAGGCCAAGATCGAATGCGGCATGTTCGACGGCAAGTTCCAATGCAGGGCCGTGAGCGGAGGCAAGCAGTTCGGAAAGAGCGCGGGCCCGGGAGACGACGTGGAAAAGGAAGGGACTTCACCCGAAGCCGCCCCAGGCGGCCTCATGCCGGGCCCCGACGCGGGCCAAGCCGTTCCCGTCGATCCTAACGCATGCCAAGGCGGCATGGTCGGCACGCCGCCCAACTGCCAATGTCCGGAGAATTCGGAATTGCTGGGCGGCAATTGCGTCCGCTACACCGCTTCGGCATGCAGCAACGGGCTCGCCGTGGACGCCCTCCCGCAAGCCTGCCGCGGCGTCGAGGAAAAACTCTCCTGCAAACTGCGCGAGGACGGACTGAAGGACTGCTGCTGCGTCACCTACAACAGGTTCTAGGACTCGATTTGTCCGGTCCCTAATCCTGGTGCGGGCCGAGCGGCTGCCCGTGGCTGAACTCGATGATATGGCCGGAAGGATCCTTGACCGCGCAGAGATAGCCGGTCGGCGGCGCGTATTCGCGCGGCTCCCAGTGGAGGCAGCCGTCAGCGCGGGCGCGCTCGGCAATCCGGTCGACGTCCTCACGCGCCGGCACGCCGAACCCGTAATGGGTCATGTCACCGTCCTCCTGGGCATGCGCCGGTCCGCCGCCGAGTAGGACCAGCACGAAGTTGCGTTCCGCGCCCGGGCTTGCGAGCCAGACCGTGCGGCTATTCCCCTTGCCGTGCTCGTTGACAAGCTCGAGCCCGCAATAGCTGCGATAGAAGGCAATCGACCGGTCGAGATCGCGCACATGCAGGGCGCAATGGGTGAAGGCGGGTTTCATGGGCCTCGTCAGGCCCCCTGCCCCTTGCCGTGCTCGGGGTAGAGCGCGGCGAGTGCGTCGCGGGTCGCCGGCGCTACACCACGCTCGGTGATGAAGCCGGTCACGAGGCGCGCCGGCGTGACGTCGAAGCCGTAATTTGCAGCTTGGGTTTCCGGTGGCGCGATCTCGACGGTGGCGACGCGCCCGTCCGGCAGGCGCCCCGCGATCCGCGTCACTTCTTCGGCGGCGCGCTCCTCGATGGGGATCGTGCTGCCATCGGCGAGAGTCCAGTCGATGGTCGCGTAAGGCAGCGCCACGAAGAACGGGACCTGGTTGTCGCGCGCGGCGAGCGCCTTGAGATACGTGCCAATCTTGTTGGCGACGTCGCCGGTCGCGGTGGTGCGGTCGGTGCCGACGATGCAGAGATCGACGCGCCGCTTCTGCATCAGATGGCCGCCGGCATTGTCGGCGATGAGCGTGTGCGGCACGCCATGCGCGCCGAGCTCGAAGGCGGTGAGCGCGGCGCCCTGGTTGCGGGGGCGGGTCTCGTCCACCCACACGTGCACGCCGATGCCTTCGTCATGCGCGCGATAGATGGGCGCAAGCGCCGTTCCCCAGTCGACGCAAGCAAGCCACCCGGCATTGCAATGGGTGAGGATATTGACGGTCGCCCCGCCCTTCTTCTCGGCATGGGCCTTGATGATCCCGAGCCCGTGCTCGCCGATCTTCCGGTTGGTCTCGACATCCTCCTCGCAGATTGCCGCGGCGCGGGCGAACGCCGCGGCGACGCGCTTGTCGCGCGGCTGGTTGCGCACGGCCTTCTGCATCTCGTCGAGCGCCCAGCGGAGATTGATGGCGGTGGGGCGGGTGGCCGCGAGCGTGGCGCAGGCGCGATCGAGCGCCTGGTCGGAGGCATCGTCGCGGAGCGCGAGCGCAACGCCGTAAGCGGCGGTTGCCCCGATCAGCGGTGCTCCCCGTACCTGCATTGTGGCAATCGCGCGCGCCGCATCGTCGAGGGTGCGGAGCGTCACCGTCTCGAACACATGCGGCAGCTTGGTCTGATCGATGATTTCGACCGACTTGCCGTCGGCGTTCAGCCAGATGGTGCGGTAAGACTTGCCGCCAATCTTCATGGGCGAGGATTTAGCACAGCGCGAGCAGCAAGAGCAGTGCCCAGCGACAATCTTGCATTCCTCCCTCGATGCGAGCGATGCATCCCCTTCGCGTCACCCCGGACAGACAACACCGATATCGGCGTTCGCGCAGGAATCCCTAGGCGCCCGCGAAGCTCATCAGCGATTGACACTCGACTCCGAGACGCGCGAGCCGCGTCGAGCCGCCGAGATCGGGCAGGTCGATGACGAAAGTGGCACCCACCACGTCGGCCTTGAGCTTGCGCAACAGCCTCACCGCCGCTTCCGCCGTTCCGCCCGTGGCGATGAGATCGTCGACGAGAAGCACCGGCTCGCCCGCTTTGATGGCGTCCTCGTGGACTTCGATGACGTCGATTCCGTATTCGAGCTCGTAGTCCTGTCCGATAGCCTTGGCCGGGAGTTTGCCCTTCTTGCGGATCGGCACGAAGCCGCAATGGAGCCGGTCCGCGACGGCGCCGCCCAGGATGAAACCGCGTGCCTCGATGCCGGCGACCGACTGCACTCTCCGATCGGTGAAGGGCCTGACCAGTTGCTCGATGCAGGCCTTGAAACCATTGGCGTGGCCAAGGAGCGTGGTGATGTCGCGGAACATGATGCCGGGCTTCGGGTAGTCCGGTATGGTGCGCACGAGGTCTTTGAGATTGAAATCGGCCGACACGTTCACCGGGGGACCTCCTGACAAATGCTCTCGGCGAGAGCGCGAGCCCTTGAGGCTATAGTCGAACCCGGAGCGGCTGGCTAGTCGAGGGGTCGAGGCCCGGCCGTGGTTCGAGGCCCGACCGTCCTTCGAGGCTCGGGCCTTGCCCTCGCACCTCAGGATGACGAGCCCGCTCAATTCACCTCATCCTGAGGAGGCGCCGAAGGCGGCCCTCGAAGGATCGGCGGCTGCCGGCTCACCACCCCGCCGCCCGGCTTCATCCTTTCAGCACGCGCCCCGCCACCGCGTCGAGCTTTCTGAGGAGTGCGGGATCGCGCGCCTCGGGCGCGGTGATGATGGCGGTGTCGAGCGCGCGGTCCGAGCCGATGGGGCAAGGCTCGTGCTCCCGGGGAAAACTCCGTGCCAGCCGTGCGATGAGCTGCGCCCCCTTCTCGGCATTCGCCATCAGCACCTTGATGATGTCGGTGACGGTGACCGCGTCATGGTCGGGATGCCAGCAGTCGTAATCGGTCACCATGGCGACGGTCGCGTAGCAGATCTCCGCCTCACGGGCGAGCTTGGCCTCGGGCAGATTGGTCATGCCGATGACGGAATAGCCGAGTGTCTTGTAGGTGAGGCTTTCGGCGAGCGTCGAGAATTGCGGACCCTCGATGCAGACATAGGTGCCGCTCCTCACCACCGCGATCCCTTCTTGTTCGGCGGCCTCGGCCAGGTGCAGGCGGAGCCGCGGCGACACGGGGTGGGCCATCGATATATGGGCCACGCAGCCTCTGCCGAAGAAGGAGTTGTGCCGGTGATAGGTGCGGTCCACGAACTGATCGACGAGGACGAAGGTGCCGGGCGGGAGTTCCTCCTTGAAGGAGCCGCAGGCCGACAGCGAGACGAGGTCGGTCACGCCCGCCCGCTTGAGCACATCGATATTGGCCCGGTAGTTGATGTCGCTCGGCGACAGCCGGTGACCCTTGTCGTGGCGCGACAGAAACACGATTGGCAGCCCGTCGATCTCGCCGATCCTAAGCGGCGCGGAAGGCTCGCCCCAGGGGCTCTCGACAGGTTCCTCGCGCACATTCTTGAGCCCCGGCAGGTCGTAGAGACCAGACCCGCCAATCACCCCGAGCACCGCTTTGACCATTCACGCTCCTATCGGGAGATATTCTATCGCGCGGAGAAACTCCTACGCCGCGCGCTCTTTTTCACCGTGGTGGAGCCGGGCCCATACCGAACGCTTGGCGAGATACATGATCACTACGAACGCGAGGAGGAAGATCATCACCCGCGTGCCGACCGCATGGCGTTCTTCGAGCTTTGGCTCGGCAGCCCACATCAGAAAGGCGGAGACGTCCCGGGCGTAGTTGTCGACGGTGGGCTTGGTGCCGTCGGTATAGGTGACGGTTCCGTCCCTCAAGGGAGGCGTCATGGCGATCTGGTGCCCGGGGAAGGCCGCATTGTAGTGCATGCCCTGGGCCAGCTCGAAGCCCTGCGGCGCCGGGCTATAGCCGGTGAGCAGCGCATAGATATAGTCGTGTCCGCCCGGCCGCGCCTTGGCGATGACCGAAAGATCGGGCGGCAACGCGCCGTTGTTGGTTGCGCGCGCCAATTGCTCGTTGGCGAAAGGCGATCGGAACCGATCCGAGGGACGCGCCGGACGCTGGAACATCTCGCCCTTGTCGTTGGGTCCGTCGGTCACCTGAACCTGGGAGGCGAGTATCTCCACGGCTTCGGGCGAGAATTCGGGTCCGCCGCGCTCGCCGAGAGTGCGATAGGACAGGAGCCGCATCGAATGGCAGTTGGCGCAAACGGTCTGATACACCTTGAAGCCGCGCTGAAGCTGGGCGTTGTCATAAGTGCCGAAGGGTGGATCGAAGCTCCAGCTCTGACGCGCGATTTCAGGCTCATGATTATTGCTCGACGTGCCGGACGCGTCCTCGGATGCGCTCGGGCCCGCGCACGCCAATAGCAGCGCGCCGGCAGCGGCAAGGCGGCTGAAGGAAGATCGCATCAGCCGACCGTCTCCGGTTTCCGTTTGTGGGGCGTCCTGGCCGGCGATGCCCGCTCTGCCTTGGGCCCAAGCACGGGTTCTGTGATGCTCCCCGGCAGCGCGCGCGGCTTTTCGATCCGGCCGACCACGGGCATGACCACCAGGAAAAAGGCGAAGTAATAGGCGGTGAGGATGCGGCCGAGGACGAGGTACAGACCTTCGGGCGCTTGCGCGCCGAGATAGCCAAGCGCGACGCATGTCACCACGAAGGCCCAGAAGAACCACTTGTAGATCGGGCGGTAGCGGGTCGATCGCACTTTCGATGTGTCGAGCCAGGGCACTAAGAACAGAATGAGGATTGAGCCATTCAGCGCGGCGACGCCCAACAGCTTGTTCGGGATGGCGCGCAGGATGGCGTAGAACGGCAGGAAATACCATTCCGGCACGATATGCGTCGGGGTCTGGAGCGGGTTGGCCGGGATGTAGTTGTCTGGGTGTCCGAGGAAATTCGGCGCGTAGAACACCAAGGCCGCAAACAGAAGAATGAAGGCGACCAGCGCGAAGCCGTCCTTGGTTGTGTAGTAGGGATGGAACGGCACCGTGTCCCTCGTCGATTTCACGTCGATCCCGGTGGGATTGTTGTTGCCCGGAATGTGCAGCGCCCAGATATGCAGGACGACCACGCCGGCGATCAGGAAGGAAAACAGATAGTGCAGGGCGTAGAGGCGATTGAGCGTCGGCTCGCCCACCGCGAACCCACCCCAGATCCACTCCACGAGCGTCGTGCCGAGACCGGGGATCACCGAATCGAGCGACGAGAAGAGGTTGGTGATCACGGTGACCGCCCAGAAGCTCATCTGCCCCCACGGCAACGAGTATCCCATAAAGGCGGTCGCGATCATCAGCATGAGGATGAGCACGCCGAGAATCCACAGCACCTCGCGCGGCGCCTTGTACGAGCCGTAATAGAGGCCGCGGAAGGTGTGAATATAGACGGCGAGGAAGAACATCGAGGCGCCGACGGCATGGGAATAGCGCAAGAGCCACCCCCAATTTACGTCGCGCATGATTTTCTCGACCGAGGCGAAGGCACCGGCCTCGGTGGGGACGTAGTGCATGGCGAGCACCACGCCGGTGGCGATCTGGACCGCCAGCATGAAGGTCAGGATGCCGCCGAAGGTCCACCAGTAATTGAGATTACGCGGCGTCGGGAAGACCATGAACTGGTCGTGCACCACCCGCACGACCGGGAGCCGCTCATCCAGCCAGCGTTCGATACCGGATTTTGGCTGGTAGCTCGAGGGATGCGCCATGGCTCGCTCTAGCCGATCTTGAGCTTCTGCTCGGAGACGAAGCTGTAGGGCGGAATGGCCAGGTTCTCCGGTGCGGGTCCAATGCGCACGCGGCCCGCTGTGTCGTATTGCGAGCCGTGGCAGGGACAGAACCAGCCGCCGTACTCGCCCTTGTAGTCGCCGACCGCCTGCCCCTTGGGGATACAGCCGAGATGAGTGCAGACGCCGACCATCACGAGCCAGGGCTCGCGATCCTTCGCCGCGCGGTTATCGTCGGTGGCCGGGGCGTGGTCGGGCAGATTGGCGTTCCGCGCCAAGGGATCGATCAGATCGTCGAGCGGCGTGTCCTTGGCCTTGACGATCTCCTGCTCGGTGCGATGGCGGATGAAGATCGGCTTGCCGCGCCACATCACCGTCAGCGCCTGGCCGGGCTCGATAGGAGAGATATCGACTTCGGTGGTCGCGAGCGAGAGTGTCGAAGCGTCGGGATTCATCTGATCGAGCAGCGGCCAGAGCGCGATCGCCCCGCCGACCGCTGCGAAGCCCCCGGCCACCACCAACAGCACGTCGCGCCGGGTCGGCTCATCGTCGTCAGGGGAAGCGTGTACGGGAATGTCGTGACTGGCCACAGGCCCAACAGCTCCTGGGAAGGACGCGATTTAGACGTTCAAGGCTTTCAGGCGAAATCTGGGAGACGACAAAGGCGACCGCCAGGGCCTGCGTCCTTCGGCTCACCGGTCCAACGCCCGTTCAAGTTGCTTCATTATGCCGCGAACCGGCGTTCTCGGCGCTGGTTTCTTACACCCGTCATTATTGTTGTCCAGGGGGCCTCTTTGGACATTTTGGCGCATGACGCCGCCGCCACGCGGGTCCGGGACAGAGGTCCGGAAACTCGGATTGCCCCGCTCTCAGGCAAACTGCCGACGGCGTTTTCACGCCATGCCATTGACCTCTCGGTCCGCGCGGCAGTAAGGCCAAGGAGGGATGGACCAGAAGGCCTCGAAACAGCCGACATCGCCGGAGCCCTTCAGTCCGGCGCGCAAGGAGCGCGCCCGGTTGTGGTTCGAGCATTTGCGCGACGAGATCTGCGCCGCGCTCGAGGCCGTCGAGGATGCGGCCGAAGGTCTTCCCGGCTGCGAAGGCAAAGCCCCGGGCCGCTTCGTCAAGACCCCCTGGACCCGAACCGAGAAGGACGGGAGTGACGGCGGCGGCGGCGCCATGGCCCTGATGTCGGGCCGCGTGTTCGAGAAGGTCGGCTGCCACACCTCGACCGTCCATGGGACCCTCGCGCCCGAGTTCGCCAAGCAGATTCCGGGCGCGGAAGCCGACCCGCGCTTCTGGGCGAGCGGCATCTCCTTCATCGGCCACCCCGTGAACCCCAACGCGCCGGCCGCACATATGAACACGCGCATGGTGGTGACGTCGAAGGGATGGTTCGGCGGCGGCGGCGATCTCACGCCCGTGCTCATGCGCCGCCGCACGCAAGACGATGAGGACTCGCGCGATTTCCATGCGGCGATGAAAGCGGCGTGCGACGGTGAGGCCTCCGCCGACTACGATCGCTTCAAGAAGTGGTGCGATGAATACTTTTATCTGCCGCACCGGGGTGAAATGCGGGGCATCGGCGGCATCTTCTACGACTATCTCGACACCGGCGACTGGAAGGCCGATTTCGACTTCACCCAGAAAGTCGGCCGCGCCTTCCTCGGCATCTATCCCGAGATTGTCCGGCGCAATATCGGAACGCCATGGACGGAAGCCGACCGCGACGAGCAGCTCGTCCGGCGCGGCCGCTATGTCGAGTACAATCTGCTCTACGACCGCGGCACCCTCTTCGGCTTGAAGACCGGCGGCAATGTCGAGGCGATCCTCTCCTCCCTACCGCCTCTCGTCCGCTGGCCTTAAGCTGGCCTGAGAAACACCCCCAGGCGTCCGGCCTAAACTCGGGTATTGCTTCCCCGCACGTCAGCTTGCTGCCCGCGGGAGGAACGATGCTACGTGCGTTGATCGAACAGGGATTGCGGCGTTTGCTCGCCGAAAAGGCGCGCGGCCGGACCTTCCGGCTGCGCAAGGCAAGCGTCAATGGACGCGGCCTGCACCCCGACATGCAAGGCGCCACCTGGGAACAGGTTTCGCGATAAGATTTATGAGGGTCGCGGCGGGTGATCGCCGTCGATACCAATCCGCTCTTGCGCTGAATGTCCCGGATTGTTTTTGTCGGAATGACACGCCCCCTATCCCCTGATGCCGGCGTACATGAGAGGGGGCGCAACGGGAGCGGGCGCCGTGGTGCCGATCAGTTCGCCCACGCGGGTCTGGATCACGGGGGCGTCGTAAACGAGGCGGGCCATGAGGATCGCAAGCGCCGTCAGCAGCAGAATTACAACGATCTTCCCCATTTCGCGATCCCTCCGAGCACCCCGTTCGACGCGGCGTCGCGCCGTCCGGTTCAAAGCTCTAGGGCTTCGCGGCTGAACCCTGCCTGAGGCCGCCGTTCATCTCCGGTTTAGGTTTCGGCTAACCGTTTGTGATCGCCGGGGGCCACTTCGGGCTTGCCAAGCGGCGCGGCTTCCCCCATGCTTTATGTTACCGGGCGCCCAAGGCTTTGGGCGCGGACTTGGACGACGGCAAGTGACTATCGCGCCTCAAGAGCACGACCTTTCCTGACATCTCAAGACGCCGAAGGATCCCCTTTCGGGGGCCTGCGGCCCGTTTGTGTTCAACTTCAACGGGAAAGGAACTTCCCCTATGGCTCGTGTCAACGGCACAGTGAAATTCTTCAATCATGCGCGCGGCTTCGGCTTCATTCAGCCTGAAGACGGGGGCAAGGACGTATTCGTGCACGCTTCCGCTCTTGAGCGGTCGGGCGTGCCCGCCCTCAACGAGGGCGACAAGGTCTCCTTCGAGATCGAGGACGACCGCCGCGGCCGCGGCAAGCAGGCCGCGAACGTTCAGCTCGCCAACTAGCGAACGCGCAGCGACGATTGAGACCGCCGGGCCTGGTGCCCGGCGGTTTTTTTGTGCCCTCCCGCTCGAGGCCCGGCCGTGGTTCGAGGCCGGGCCCCTCACCATGACGGTGCTTTGAGGGCGTCATCCTGAGGTGCGAGGGCGATGCAACGAGCCTCGAAGGACGCTTAACGGGCGATTCATTCTGGCCGCCCTATCCTTCCAACGATTGAGCGCCGATCGCTCGCTTCCGGTCCGCTGAAGGGCACTTCGCGGGCACTCAAGGCCAAACACGCGGGGGAAAGATCAATGGACGACGGAACCCTTAAAGCCATCGCCGCCTCGGCGCTGATCGGTGCGGCGTTACTTGGCGCCCCGGCCCCGGCCCAAGCTGGGAATGGCGATGCCTGGGGCGCGGGCCTATTCGGCTTCGGCGTCGGCGCCATCATCGGCAGCGCACTTGCGCCGCGGGAGGTCTACGTCGTGCCGCCGCCCCCGCCGGCCTATTATTATGGCCCCGTTGCGTATGGCCCGCCGCCATGGACGCCGGACTGGTATGCCTATTGCTCATCGCGCTACCAGAGCTTCGATCCCAGCACCGGCTATTTCATGGGCTATGACGGCTACCCTCATTTGTGCCGGTAGCTGACCCCGACTC
>DASUQP010000062.1:0-18930 GCA_036280475.1 Methyloceanibacter sp.
CTGTGCCGACAATGGTGAGGGGCGCTGTCTTCGGATGGGCGCACCCCTTGGCGCATCCCGAGATGTGGAGAGCGATGCCGTCACCGGGAAGTGACACATGCCGAGCGATCTCCGCGGCAAGCGCGCGCGCCGCAATCAAGCCATGCGCGCAAGAAGGCGCGCCCGGGCAGGCGGCGATGCGGCGGCGCGGATCGGAAGCCTCCGTCACGAAGCCAAGGCGTTCTGCGGCCTGCCGCGCTGCCGAAGCCTCTACCTCGACAAGCGGTCCGAACAGAAGCGCGCGGCCTGGCGCGGGCCGCGCCCATTCCGCGCCATTGGCCGTTGCGTTTCGGGCAAGCTCCATGAGGTCGCCGGCTTCAGCGTGGCCGAAAGCAAGCCCGAGCCCGAGCGCGATTGCGCCCCCTCCGAGAGGATGGAGGCCGATTGGATCGGCGCGCGAGAATTGCCGGGGCGCTGCCCGGTGAGACAGTCGGCAGGCCCGTGTCTGCGGCAAATCGGCGGCGCGGGCTTCAGGTCCAAGCGCGGCGATGGCTTTGAGCCGCGCGAGCACTTCATCGACGGCCTCGCCAGCCGCGACGGTGGCGACCGGCACGGCGGACGCGGCATCGCCGGCAAGCGCGAGCTCAAATCTTGGCCCCTCGCCTGTTGCGACCGCGCGAAGTCTGACGTCTGCCGCAAGCGCGTCGAGAACGATGCGCCCGCCGCCATCGACGACCACCGACGCCTTGGGCGCAAGAGTGAGACCCGCCTTGGCGATGGCCTCGCGAAGTCGGCCGGCAAGAGTTTCCGTGTCGATCATCGCGGAGGGATCGTCAGGCAGAGGATCGGCGAGAACCGGCACGCCCTCGCTAATGTCGATGTCGAGCGCGGCAATCGCGTCCGCGAAATGTGGGGCGGAAAGCGGCGTCAGTCCGCGGACCTGGAGGCTCCCCCGCGCGCTAACCTCGATTGTGCCGTTGCCGTGTGTCCGCGCAGCCGCGCAGAGGCCGATGAAGGCATCGAGCGGAATGGGCGTGTTGACGACGAGGCGCACGAGCAGGCCGTCGCCCGTTTCCATGGGCGCCGGCAAGCTCGGGCAGGCGCCGCGAACGTGGACGCCGGTCATGACGCTGCCTCCGCCCGAAACGCGGACCGTTCGAGATCGAGATCGTTCCGGCGCGGATGCCAGAGCCCTTTGCGCCGCGCCGTTCCCAGCCGCTCGGAAATGGCTCGCGCGGCTTGCGGGTTCTCGCGCAGCAGGAACGCGCGAACGCGGGCGTCGGCGAGATAGGCCTCATGCACGAGATCGAATAGCGCGCTCGTGACAGTGCCCGTGGTCTCGGCGAAATCGACGAGACGATCCACGGTCTCGGCAAGCTCTGCGGCGCCGCGCGCGCCGTGGCGCATCATGCCCGCGATGAAGCGCGGATTGACGGCGCGACCGCGCACGATCCTGGCAAGCGCCGCGTGGAGCGGGCGCGCGCGCGGCCGCTGTGGATCGGTCGTGTCGAGCACGATGAGGTCGGCCTCGCGCCCGAGCGAGGCTGCCGCCGCGGCGAACCCGCCGATATGGGCCGCGTCCTCCGCGCCTTCGAGCAGATCGCGAGATGGATCGTCGCTCCCGTGCAGGAGGAGATCGGCGGCGGCGACCCGCGCCGCGAAAGCTCCGGGCTGCGCCGCGCCCTCGCCCTCGGCCCCGCTATAGGCATGCGAGGTCGCGGCAAGATAGGCCGCGCCGATCGCGTCGCGATCGCTGTCCCCTCCAAGCAGCTCCTCGACGCCCGCGCCGTAGGCGCCGGGGGCCGCGCCGAAGATGCGCGCCAGGCTCCCGCCCCCGTTGCTTCGCGCGCCGCGCGCCGCGGCGGCGAGCGGATTGTCGCCGTCCTCCTCACGCTCGGCGAGCAGTCTCACCGCCGCGTCGATCAGCGCGATCTGCGCCGGGAAGAGGTCGCGGAACAGCCCTGAGATGCGCCATGTCACGTCGACGCGCGGGCGCCCCATCACGCCTGCGGGCAGGACCTCGATGCCAGTCACGCGGCCGGTCGCCTTGTCCCAGCTCGGGCGGCAGCCCATGAGCGCGAGGCCTTGCGCGATCTCCTCGCCGCCCGTCCTGAGCGTGGCGCTCCCCCAAAGATCGATGACGAGCGAGCGCGGCATCTCGCCATGCGTCTGGAGGTAGAGGCGGATCACGTCGTCCGCCGCGAGCCTGCCGAGTTCCATCGCGGTCGGTGTCGGCAGGAGGCGCGGATCGGCGGTAAAGAGATTGCGGCCCGTCGGCAGAACGTCGCGGCGGCCGCGCTGCGGGGCGCCAGCAGGCCCCGGCGCGACGCGGGCCCCGTCGAGCGCAACGAGGAGTGCGCGGCGCTCGGCCTCGACGCTCGCCTGCCACAGTGGATCGCTTGTGTCGGCTTCCGGCGCACGCCCGTAGATATGCAGCCCGTCCTTCAGCGCGAGGTCCTTCAGATCGCAGAGCCAGGCGTCGATCTTGCGCAGCGCCTCGTCCGCGTGAAGGTCGCCCGCAAGCCCTGCTTCCGTCGCGAGTCCCGTCCTCTGAGCCGTCTCGATGATGAGCCGCGCCAGACGCTCGCGCCGGCGGCGGTCGAGCCCGTCGGCCATTGCATATTCGTCGACCAGGCGCTCGAGCTCCTGCGCCGCGCCCGAGAGCGAAGTGTTGGCCAGAGGCGGCGGCAGATGCCCGATGGTGACGGCGGCGATACGGCGCTTGGCCTGTGCCGCCTCGCCCGGATTGCTGACGATGAAGGGATAGATCACGGGGAGCGGGCCGACCACGGCCTCGGGGAAGCAGGCGCTGGTGAGCGCCACGGCCTTCCCCGGCAGCCATTCGAGCGTGCCATGCGCGCCCATATGCACGATCGCATCGGCGCATGCCTCGTGGCGCAGCCATAGCCCAAATGCGAGCACGGCATGGCGCGGCGGCAAATTGGCGTCGTGATAGGTCGCGCGCCGGTCGCTCAAGTGCCCGCGTTCTGGCGGAAGCGCCACCATCACGGTTCCGAAGTCGGCGGCGCGGAAGCTGAAGGCGCCGTCACGGCAATCAGGGTCGTCCTCGGCTGCGCCCCATGCCGCCTCGATGCGGCCGGATATCTCGTCGGGAAGCGCTGCGAGATGCCGCCGGTAGTCCAGCAGCGAGATCCGAGGCGTTCTCGCGCCGGCCTCGAGCGCTTCAAGCAATGCCGAAGGTGTTCGCGGGGCGTGGGCGACCGTGTAGCCCGCTTCGGCAAGATCGGCGAGAAGCGCGGCGACGCTTGCCGGAACGTCGAGGCCCACGGCGTAGCCGGCGCGGCCGCCCGCGGCGGGATAGTCGGGCATGAGGACCGCGATGCGGCGCTCCGCCCGCTTCGTCTGCCGGAGCTTCACGAGTGCCGCGATACGGTCGGCCACCATGGCGACGCGGTCGGGCTCGGGCCGGCTTGCGAACGCGGCGAAGCAAAGCGCCTCGTCCTTCGGCAGCGCGTCCTTGAAGGCGATGGCCCCGGCGAGCACGCGGCCGTCGAGCTCGGGCAGCACCACATGCATGGCAAGATCGGCGGGCCCAAGCCCGCGCGGGCTCTCCCGCCAGGCTTCGCGCCGCGTCGTCGCGATCACGACTTGCAGCACCGGCGCGTCCATCGCATCGAGCGGCGATGCCTCGCCCTCGCCGCACGTCGCGAACGCTGTGGTCGTGACCACGACCGCGGGCTTGAGCCGCTCGAGCGCGCCGCGAACGAACGCGGCGGCCTCCGGGTCCTTGAGGCTCGTGATCATGAGCGGTGCCGGCGCAAGGCCGCGGGCGGAAAGCGCCGCGCAGAGCGCATCGACGGGCGCGGTGTCGGCGGCAAGCAGCGCCGCGCGGTAGAAGATGATCGGCACCACGGCGCGGCCCGGCATGAGTTCTGCCGCGAGCGCATCGAGAGCCACGACGCCCCTGCCCGGCACGTAGCCGCCAACGCGCGGCACGGTCTCCGCCTGCGGCGTATCTTGACCGAAGCCCGCGTGACCGGCGAGCCGCCGGAGCAGCGCGCGCAAATTCTCGCGCCCGCCTTCGCGGAAGAAACGGAGCAATTCGGCAAGCTCATCGGGCGGCAGCGTCGAGGCGGAGGCGAGGCGCGGATCGTCGCGATCCTCTCCCGGCAGCACGGCGAGGCCGATATCGCGCTCGCGCGCCATGGCGGAGAGCGCCTCGATCCCGTAGCGCCACCAATCAAGCCCGCCGAGCAGCCTCACCACGACGATCCTGGCGTGGCGCGCGACCTTGTCGATCCAGAGATCGATCGACATCGGATGGCGGAGATCGCGGAGATGCGCGAGGCGGACCCTGGGGAGCCGGTCCTTCTCCGCAGCGTAAGCCGCGGCAAGACCGGCCAGATCGCTGTCGGCGAAGGACAGGATCACGATATCGCCCGGCGGCTGACCCAAATCGCGCGGCTCGGCGATATCGTCGAGCGTCGCGGACGTGGTCTGAAGGAGATGCATGGCCTACCCGAGCAGAGTCTTGGCGACGGCGTCGCGGTCGAGACCTTTCAGCCCGATGACCACGAGATTCCCCTGCCGCGTCTCGGCGTCGCCCCAAGGCCGGTCGTAATAGTGGCTGACGCGCGCTCCCACCGCCTGGATCAAGAGGCGCATCGGCTTCTCCTTCACCGCGGCAAAACCCTTTATGCGGAGCACCTTGTGGTCTTCGCCCGCGCGCGCGATTCGCGCGACGAGGGGGGCGGGATCGATAAGCTCAGGCAGCGCGACGACGAAGCTCTCGAAATCGTCGTGATCGTGCTCGGGCTCGGAATCGTGGCGGGTCCTTCGGTTCGCGATATCGTCCTCGGTGCCGACGCCAAGCCCGAGGAGGGCGGAGGGATCGACCCGCCCTTCCGCCACCGTGACGATGCGCACTGCGCGCGGCGGCGCGCCCTCGATGGCCGCAACAGCCTTGCCGATGCCGGAGGCATCGATGAGGTCGCGCTTGTTGAGCACGACGAGATCGGCGCAAGCGATCTGGTCTTCGAACACTTCTTCGATGGGATCGTCATGATCGAGCGCGGGGTCGGCCGAGCGCTGGGCCGATAGCGCGGCAAGGTCGGCTGCGACTTGGCCCTCGGCCAGCGCCGCACCATCGACCACGGCGACAACGCCGTCGACGGTGACGCGGCTCTTGATGGCGGGCCAATGGAAGGCCTGGACCAGGGGCTTCGGCAGAGCGAGACCCGAAGTCTCGATGACGATGTGCTCGACTTGCGGCTCGCGCGCGAGAATCTGATCGAGCGCCGGCACGAATTCATCCGCCACGGTGCAGCACAGGCAGCCATTGGCGAGCTCGACGATATTCTCCTCGGGGCAGGCAGAGTCGCCGCAGCCTTTGAGGATCTCGCCGTCGATGCCGACATCGCCGAACTCGTTCACGATTACCGCGAGCCGGCGCCCATTGGCGTTGGCGAGCACGTGGCGGATCAGCGTCGTCTTGCCCGAGCCGAGGAAGCCGGTGACGATGGTGCAAGGGATACGCTGAAGCGACGACGCACTCATTCGCCCTCCTCCTCCTCCTCGAAATCGATCGGCGGCACACGGGCGATCAACCCGCGCTTGAGGATTTCGGGGCGGCCGCGCGACGGCATGATCGCTTCACGCGCCGCGGCAAAGAGCCGCGCGCCTTCGACGAGAGCGGCGGCGTCCCGGTCGGGATCGAGCCCGCCGAATACGTAGGTCCAGGCGCCGTCGCGCCTGATGGCGGCGCTCAAGCCCCGATTGCAGTTGGCAAGGCAGCGCACCCGCCGCACCGCGACGCCCGTCCCCTCCGCCGCGCGGGACGTGGCGCGCGCAAGACGAAGGCCAGGTGTCGGGTCGATCTCGGGCTCGCCTTGGCGGCGGCAGGTGATGCAGACATAGATCGTCGTCGCGGCGGCCGCCGCGATGTCTTGATCCTCACCTTCCGCGATGTCGCTGAGAGCCACCCGAAGCCGCTCCTCGAACTGGAATCTGCCGCGACCAAGGGTGCCGGCGGCGGCCTAATCCTCGCTTCGGACCGGCCGCCATCGAACCAACCGCTCCGAGGCACCCCGCCCGGCGAGCGACTGGAACCGACGGTAGGTCTCCTGGCTCGCGGGTCTCAGCCTTTGCCGCCTTCCCGGGACGTTCCCAGTGGCTCTATGGCTCTGGCTCGCCGCTTACAGTTGCGGGGGCAGCCGCGGAGTTGGGTTTTGGCCCTTACCGCGTTCCCTGTTCCTCTCTTCTAGAGAGACCGTCAATCCGGGGCACTTAACGGCGAGGCCGCGCCCTTTGTCAATGCGCCTGACCGGCCCTTGCGAAGCGCGGCGCGCGGGCTATAGTCGCGAGCGTCGTCGGTTCCCGCGCGGTGCGGGACGCAAAAGGGAACGCGGTAAGGGGTTCACGCCCAAAGCCGCGGCTGCCCCCGCAACTGTAAGCGGCGAGCAGCCCTCAGTCAGCCACTGGAGGCACGGAACTCCGGGAAGGCCGAGGGCAGGCTGTGACCCGCGAGCCAGGAGACCTGCCGGCGGCGTCAACTCTAGCCCTGCCCTCGGGTGGAGGGCGCAAGGGGGATCACATGAATTTCGCATCGCTTCGCCGCACGGCCTTCCTCGCAATCCCAGCGCTGCTGCTCACGCTCGCGCCGGCATCGGCGCACCACGCCATGGGCGGGCAATTGCCCTCGACTTTCGCTCAAGGCCTCCTGTCGGGCCTCGGTCATCCGGTCATCGGGCCTGACCACTTGGCCTTTCTCATCGCGGTCGGCGTTGCCGTCGGCGCGGGTGGGCTGAGCCTTGCGCTTCCCTTCGTGTTCGTCGCCGCCTCCGCCATCGGCGTTGCGCTGCATGTGAGCGGGATTGCGTTGCCGGGCGCGGAGCTGATCGTCGCGGCCTCGGTGATTGTCGCCGGCATACTCCTCGCGCACGGGCGCGCGCTGCCGCTGACCGTTTGGGCGGCTCTCTTCGGTCTCGCCGGCATCGCGCATGGCTATGCCTATGGCGAGTCGATCTTCGGCGCCGAAGCGACGCCGCTCCTCGCATACCTCCTCGGTCTCGTCGCGATCCAGAGTGCGCTGGCGGTCGGCGTTGCCCTGATCGCGCGCCGCCTCGGCGCCGACGTTTCCGCAATCGCGCCGCGCCTTGCCGGTGCGGCAATCGCGGGGGTTGGAATAATGGCGCTCATGGGGCAAATCGTACCGGGCGCGTGACCGGCTGATGCCTAAGCCAAGCGACGGGGGCAGTCACCTCACCCTCGTCCTCGGCGGCGCCCGCTCCGGCAAGAGCCGCTACGCCGAAAGCCTGATCGCGGCCGAACCGCCGCCATGGATCTATGTCGCGACAGCCGAAGCGGGCGACGACGAGATGGCAAACCGCATCGCCGCCCATCGCGCGCGCCGCGACAATCGCTGGCAGACCGTCGAGGCGCCGAACGATCTCGCCGCTGCGCTTGCAGCCGTGCCTGCGCGCGCTCCGGTGCTGGTCGATTGCCTGACGCTCTGGCTCTCCAATCGCCTGCTGGCCGAGGCCGATATCGACCGGGAGATCGAGGCGCTCGAACGTACTCTGGCCGGCCATGATGGCGTCATGGTCCTGGTTTCGAACGACGTCGGCTCCGGCATCGTCCCCGACAACGCGCTTGCGCGTCGATTCCGGGACCTGCAAGGGGCGCTCAATCAGCGGATCGCGGCCAAGGCTTCCCGCGTGGTTCTCATGGTCGCCGGGCTTCCGCTTTTCGTAAAGGGAATGCCATGATCAAGAACATCGACGCGAGCGAAGCCGAACGCCATCGCGCCAAGATGGCGAAGCGGAAAGAGGTGCAAGATAAAGAGGTCGCCGGCAAGACGATCGAGAAGGGCCTCCTCATCGTTCACACCGGTACCGGCAAGGGGAAAACGACGGCGGCCTTCGGGCTCGCGCTCCGCATGCTCGGCCGGGGGCGGCGTGTCGGCGTGGTGCAGTTCGTCAAGGGCGCTTGGCATACGGCCGAACGCGACGCGCTTTTAAAATTCGGCGACCTCGTCTCTTGGCACGCGATGGGCGAGGGCTTCACGTGGGAGACCCAGGATCGCGCGCGCGACATCGCCGCCGCGGAGCGCGCATGGGAGAAAGCGCGAGAGCTGATCGCCGATCAAAGCTTCAGCCTGATCGTTCTCGACGAGCTCAACATCGCGCTCCGCTACGACTATCTCGATCTGAAGCAAGTGCTCGACGTGCTCAACGCGCGCCGCGCCGATCTTCACATCATCGTCACCGGCAGGAACGCCAAGCCCGAGCTGATCGCGGCCGCGGACCTCGTCACCGAGATGACGCTGGTGAAGCATCACTTCGCCGCCGGCGTGAAGGCGCAGGAAGGCATCGAGTTCTGAGTCGTGACGGCGCGTGTGCTCATGTTCCAAGGCACCGGCTCCGATGTCGGCAAGTCGCTGATTGTCGCGGGTCTCGCTCGGGCGCTCGTCGCGCGCGGACTCAAAGTTCTGCCGTTCAAGCCGCAGAACATGTCGAACAACGCGGCCGTGACCGAAGACGGTGGTGAGATCGGCAGGGCGCAGGCGCTTCAGGCGCGCGCGGCGCGCGTGCCGCCGAGCGTGCACATGAACCCGGTCCTGCTCAAGCCGCAGAGCGAGATCGGCGCGCAGATCGTGGTGCAAGGCCGCGTCTTCGGACGCGCCATCGCCGCCGAATATCAGCGGATCAAACCCGACCTGATGCCGTTCGTGATGGACAGCTTCGCGCGGGTGAAGAACGGCGCCGACATCATTCTGGTGGAAGGCGCGGGCAGTGCGTCGGAAGTGAACCTCCGCCACAACGACATCGCCAATATGGGCTTCGCCCGCGCCGCGGAAGCGCCGGTCGTTCTCATCGGCGACATCGACCGGGGCGGCGTGATCGCGAGCCTCGTCGGCACCAAGGCAGTGATCGATGCCGATGACGCGAAGCTCATCCGCGGCTTTCTCGTCAACAAATTCCGCGGCGATCCCGCGCTCTTCTCCGACGGGATGGCGCGCATAGAAGCGGCGACCGGCTGGGAGGCTCTGGGGCTCGTTCCCTCCTTTCCCGAAGCGCGGCTCTTGCCGGCGGAGGATGCGCTCGCGCTCGACGCCCCCCGCCAGGCGAAGCCCGGCGCGCGCCTCAAGATCGCTGTCCCCATACTGCCGCATATCGCCAATTTCGATGATCTCGACCCGCTCGACGCCGAACCGGCCGTCGATCTTGTGCGCGTGTGGCCCGGCAAGGCGCTTCCCGGCGATGCGGACCTCGTCATACTGCCGGGCTCCAAGGCCACCATCGCCGATATTGCCGCGCTCCGCTCCGCCGGCTTCGACATCGACATTGCCGCGCATCTTCGCCGCGGCGGCATGGTGCTCGGACTTTGCGGCGGCTATCAGATGTTGGGGCGCGCGCTCCACGACCCGAAGGGAATCGAGGGGCCTGCGGCAAGCGCGCCCGGTCTCGGCCTGCTCGACGTCGAGACCACGCTATCGGGCGAGAAGCGACTCGAGCCGGCGAGCGGCATGACGGCCGACGGCATCCCCTTCAGCGGCTACGAGATGCATATGGGCGCGACCGAAGGCCTCGATCGCGGGCGGCCATTCGCGCGCCTCGCCGAGGGCTCGCCCGAAGGAGCGGTCTCGGCCGATGGCCGCGTCATCGGCACCTATATCCATGGGCTCTTCGCCGACGACCGCCAGCGCTCGGCCTGGCTCAAGCGGTTTGAGGCGGGCGGCGCGGCGATCGCTTACGAGGCTCTCATCGAGGAGACGCTCGACAAGCTTGCCGATCATCTTGCCGCCAATGTCGCCATCGACCGGCTTCTCACCATAGCGCGGTAAGGGCCGCGAGCACGAGCACGATGGCGATGAGAAGTCCGTCGGCGCGGCTGTAGAGATCGAGCGCGGCGCGGATGTCTGCGGCTGTGGCCTCGCGCCGTCCCTCGCCCATGATGGCGCCCTCCTGCGCCGCGCCTTCATAGGAGCGGGGGCCGCCAAGCGAAAGTCCGAGAGCCCCGGCCATCGCGGCCTCCGGGTAACCGGCATTCGGGGATTCGTGGTGCGCGGCGTCGCGCCGCATCGCGGCCCACGCTGCGAAGGCCGATGCGCCCCTGGTGAGATAGGCCGCGGCGATGATGAGAAGCGCCGAGAGCCGTGAGGCGGGAAGGTTGACCAAATCGTCGAGCTGGGCCGCAGTCCGGCCGAAATCGCGATACCGCTCGCTGCGGTGGCCGATCATGCTGTCGGCGGTGTTGATCGCCTTGTAGAGCGCGGCACCTGGAAGCCCGGCGAGCACCATCCAGAAAGCCGGCGCCACGGCGCCATCGGAAAAATTCTCCGCCAGACTTTCGATCGCAGCCCGCGCAACGCCGGCCTCGTCGAGTTCGGCCGTGTCGCGCCCGACCAAATGCGCGACGGCTTCACGTCCGGCGGCGACGCCTCCCAAATCGAGCGCGTCGGCAACGGAAGCGACATGGACGAAGAGACTGCGCTGGGCAAGGAGCGTGCTGGCGACAAGGGCAAGCGCGATCAGCCCGAACGGCAGAAGGAGAAGGCCCGTCTCGATGAGGAAGGAAGCGACGCCGACGACGCCGATCAGCACCAGCATCGTCACGGCGCCAGCCCTGCGGCGCGCCTCGGCATTGGTGCCGCGATTGAGACGATGTTCGAGCCACGAGATCAGCCGGCCGATCCACGTGACGGGATGGCCGATCGAACGCGAAAGGCTTTCGGGATAGCCGAACGTCAGCTCGATCAGCAAAGCAAGGAGCGTCAGCGGCGCGGACATGGGATCTCCCGCGATCCTGCGCCGCTCGACCGCGGCGAGAGAGCGCCCTTGCGCGGCGCCCCCCACGCGCGCATGCGACAGTCGGGTGCTATGATCAGTGAGCCCAGCGGCGTGCGTGCGCCCTGGCCACTTCCAGATTTCCTTGCGCCTCTTCCGGCAAGAGCTTCGCAATCACGCCCATGGCAAGCTCGACGGAGATCTCGCTGCCGCCGCATTCCTTCAGCTGGTCGCGCAGCCAGCCATAGATCTCCTCATCCCCAGCCTTGAGGCCGACGGCGATCTCTTCAAGCATCTGCACCAACGATTCTGCTGCCATCGTGCCCCTCCCTTCCCCCGAGCCCAAAGGCTTATGGCTGCGGTCGCCTGATTCTTGCTCTTGGTGCGATCCTCCCCTGATTCGCATCATACTTGGTCTTGCGCCGCTTTGACGTGGCGATCCGGCCACAGTCAGCTTCTATTTCGGTCAGTGGGCGCCCTGGCCCACAAAGGAAAGGGGCCTGACCGAAGCGGTGCTGTGCGGCTCGCTCCCGGCCTCCGCGACCGGCACGTTGGGGTCGATGGGCGGCTGGCACATTCGACGCCGGCCTCTGTTGGTGAGCAGGAGATCGACGTGGATGTGGTTGTAGTGGTGGCGGTCGCTGCCCGGTCCGAGCACGGTATAGAAATGGGGGCAGGCGCCGGCGATCACCGCCTGAAGGAAGGCGCGCTCCCGTGGGCCTCCTCTCCACCAGCCCTGGACCACGCTGATCTCAGCGCCGCCGGCGAGCCGGAAACCCGCGATATCCAAGGCGTTGCCGAAGGCGTGTTCCGACGGGGCGCCGAACGAGTTGCCGTTCCGGCCGCGGCACCCGTAGGAGGCCATCTGCGTGATCGCCACCACCGGGCGCCCGTAATAGCGATAGGCCGCGGGCTGCACCGAACTCCTGATCCAGCGATCGAGCCCGGCCGTGAGCGGGCAGCCGACAGTCGCCGCAGGCGTGACCCAGACCCTGCCGCCCGATAGACCGGACACGCGGAGCGGCCGCTCGAGCCCGCACACGCCGGGCCCGTCGATCTCGCTCATGGGTTGGACATAGGCCGACGCTTGAATCGCGCCGCTTGCCAGACAAGCCCGCTCGACCTCGCCGCGCCAGGGCGCCCTCTGGCCCATGTTGAAGGTCCCGCGGCCGGCGCAGCCGACAAGAGCCGCCACGGAAACTGCGACGGTCAGGCCCGTTACGAGATACAGACTCCGTGCCCCCATGGCCGCCAAGATGCGGCCAAGGGTCTGAAAAATGTTTCAATGGCATTTCCGTTAACCCCCTCTCCCCTTGAGGGAGAGGGCTTCCCGCTCAGGCTACGCGAAGCGCGACGAATGGCGGGAAGGGTGAGGGGTGAATCTTTTCGACGCGGGCTTCGCCCGGTTACCCCTCACCGCGCCGCTCACGCAACGCAAGCGTTGGCGCATCAAAGACGCGGCGCGTGCTCTCACAAGGGGAGAGCCAAAGGAGTGTCATGGCACGAGCAGCAGCCAGAGTCCCATGCCGATGAGCGCAGCGGACCAGACGAGATCGAGATTGATCCAACCCCGCCGCAAGAAGTCGAGACCTATCCAGTCATAGACGGCGAGCGCGATGGCGCCGGTCGTGAGCAGCATGGCGAGGCTGTGAACGAGAACCGCGAGAGCCGCGACCCCGAGCGACGTCGCGACCGGCATGTGGCGAGCATGTTCGCTTAACTGCGCGAGCGGCATGAGCACGGGGATCAGCATCATGCCGGCGCCGTGCACCGTCGCCATGGTGAAGGACCAAAAGGCAAGTCCGAGCAGCCCGGTGGTGAGCCCAATGCGCAGGCGGTGGCGATGGCCGTAGATGGCATGATAGGCGCCCCACGCGATCAGGATGAGGCCGGCAACGATGCGAAAGGCGCCTTGGTCGATCGCAAGCCCGAGCGCAATGGCGGCATAGACCACAACGGCGATCGCCGCGGCGTGACCGAGCGCAATGGGAATGAGCGAGACGAGGACGGCGTGACGGCTCCGCCGGTAGAGCCCGAGCGCCACGGCGAACAGCCAGCCCATCGCCGGATTCAATCCGTGAAAGGCGCCAAGACCGATCAGCAGCAGCCAAGGCCAGGCTTCGCCGGCGCTCATTCACGCTCACGGATAGCAATACGAGTCCGACGAGCAGTCGCCCCCTTCGAGGCGGACCTGATGCGGGCGGTGGCTCTTCGGCCAGGCGACGAAGAAGCGCGGGTCGAAATCGATGCCGCCATTCTCGCCTGCGTCGAGCTTCACCATCCAGCCGTCGATTCCTTCCGGATAGAATTGCGGGTCGACAGCGCCATAGAGCGAGTTGGTGAAGTACACGCGCCGTCCGTCGCGACTGATCTCGACCATCTGCGGACCGCCGTTGAGCGGACCGTTCGCCCGCGGATGCGGCGCGCGCGCGACGATGCCGCCGATCCTGACCGTGCCGGCGAGCTTCGGGTCGAATGGGTCGCTGACGTCGTATTGGCGCAAATCGCCGGTACCCCAGCACGACACGTAAAGGAAGCGGTCGTCCATGGAGAGGTCGATATCGGTAACGAGCGGAGGCACGGCCTTGAAGCCTTTCAGCAGGGGCGGCAGAAGATCGGGGTCCGCCGGCTCCGCCGGAATCTCGATGACCTTCTTGACAGCCCATGTCTCGCCGTCGCGATACCAGGTCCAGATCGAGGACGACAAATCCTTGAGGCTCACGACGCAATTGACGAAGCCGTAAGCCTTGGTCGGATCGTGCGCGGGCCTGAGCTCGAACACGAGCTGGTAGTCGGGGCCGAAATCGATCTCCTGAAGATGTTTGCGCTTGTGCAGGTCCCAGAAGTGGAGCCGCCGACCGTATTGCGCGCCAAGCAGGATCTCCGGCACGAGCCCGTTTTCCACGGTGTTGGGCGCGCCCCACTCACTCGTCACGAGGGTGTCGTAGCCGAGATGCCACCAGGCATCGTAGGCGAGACGCTGCGGTCCGCGATCCACTTCCCAGCGGCCGAGCACGTCGAACGTTTCGGCATCCATCAGGAAGATGCCGCCCGGCGTCTCGCCCTTGGCGTCGCCGAGCGCGGAGAGATAAATGCCCTCGGGCCCGCAATGCACCGTATGCGGGCGGCTGTACCCCGTGGCTTCGATCAATTCTTCGGCCTCGATCACCCGCACGATCTTTGGGCTCTTCGGGTCTTGCTTGGTGTCGATGATGTGGATGCGCGAGGAGCGCAAGCCCGGCACGACGAGATAGCGCCGCTCGGTATGGGGATGGGGCGCGTTGGGGCAAAGACAGGAGCTGCACGCGTTCCAGCCATAGTGGTGAAGCTCATCGCCCACATTCGGCATGTCGACCCCGCCCACGATCTTCGAATAGGTCGGCGAGGCGGGATCAACATCGACCACGGCGAGCGCGTCGGGGACATCGCGCTCGGGCGCAAACGCCGCGACATAAGCGAGCGTCTCGGCCGGCGCCTTGGCTGCGAGCCGGGGCGATGGGTAAAACGTCGGGTCAGGCGTCCATCTCGTCATCGCGGTGCTCCTTTTGCCCCCGAGCGCCATCTTCGCCGCCCGCCGAGCGCGTGGCAAGGCGGGGCGTGGATGCTACGGGAAGCTCACCACCTGATCGATCAGGGGATAGGCGTTCTCGTGCGGCCCTGACAGGGCCTCCTTGTCGATCGTCACTCGGCCGCCCGTGAACAGAGGCTGCTCGTCGGTGAGGCGCCCTTGTCCGGTAAAGGACGTGAACACGTAAGGAAGCCCGTTCGATACGAGCGGCGAGGGTCCATCCATGATGTGAAAGTGGAGGTGAGGCGTGTCGGTATTGCCGCTATTGCCGAGGAGGCCGAGCACTTGGCCCTTCGTGACCGTGTCGCCGACCTTCACCCGCACGCTTCCGGGCTGCATATGCGCGTAGAGGGCAAACCGGTCCGTGCCGATATCGACGACGACATGGTTGCCGGCAGCCGTCTGGATGGTCGCATCTTCGGGAAGCTTGCCTGGCACTTGCTCGGGCAAACCGTCCTCCATGCCAACCACGGTCCCGTCGGCCACGGCGTAGATCTCGTCGCCGAGGTAGGCGTAGCTCGACAGCTGATCGACGGGACCTGAGTTCAACTGATCGTTGTCGTTCAGCTGAACGAAATCGATGGCGAAGCGCTCGGCGACGCGGACCGCTCCGTCGATGGGGAGCGTCGCGCCGCGGTGGTAGCTGTAGGGTGTGCAGCATCCGCCGCCCATCACCCAGCGCGAACCTTTGAGCGGCGGCGCGATCATGACCGCACCGGGTCCGACGGCGAGGGGATCCGTCACGAAGGTCAGCTCCCGAGGCGGCGCCGGCGCGGGGTCGCGATCGCCTTTCTCTTCTTGCTTGGGAGCCGTCGCCACGCCGATGGCGAAACGATGCCGCAAGGCCTTCGGGAGGGTCGCGTCCTTCGCAAGCGTCACCTCCATGAACACGAAGCCCGAACCGCCGGCCGCTAGCGCCGTGCCCTTGGCCCCGCCGTTCAGCCGCGTCATCTTGGCGAGACCTTCCCCCTCGAGCGTGCCGATCGCGGCCCCGCTATGGGCATCGAGCGTCTCGATCTTTTCGACTGTCACCGCGCTCGGGGCCATGTTCATGAGCACGATCTCATAGGCGAGATGGATCTTGCCGTCGGAGCCGAGCACGGGATTTGGCGGCGCGATCGGCGTTGCCACGAGCGGCGTCGCGACGACTTCGGCTTGCTCCGTCTCGGCCTTGACCGCACTCGCCAAGCCGAACGCGACCGTCGCAGCGGCGATCAAGGACCACGTGAACATTGTCATTCTGATGCTGTCGCAACGCATGGACATCGAGTTGGAACCTCCTCGGTGATCTGGTTTTGCGAAGGAATTCTAGCCTAGTCCGAGCGCCTTGCGCGCCTTTGCACTGATCGACTGGCGGGTTGCGAAGAATCCGTCCCATGGATCTCCCTTGAGCGCCTTGAGGCGCGCGGGCAGCGTTTTCGCCGTGTAGGGGGCGGCGGCCTTCAGCGCTTTCAGCTCATCCCAGCGGAGCGGACAGGAGACGGGCGCGCCCTTCTTGGCCCTGGTCGAGTAATTGACGATGGCCGAGCCGCCGCGCTGATTGCGGAGATAGTCGACGAAGATCTTGCCCTCCCGCGTCTTCTTGAGCGGATTCGCCGTGTAGCGATCGGGTCGCGCGCTGACGAGCGCGTCCGCGATCGCTTTGGTGAAGGCCTTCACTTCATCCCAGCCAAGTTTCGGCGTGAGCGGCGCCACGAGATGCAAGCCCTTCCCGCCCGTCGATTTGAGGAAGCTCTTGAAGCCGAGATCGCCGAGGAAGTCGCGCACTTCGACCGCGGAAGCCTTCAAAGTGGCAAGGTCGAGGTCCTCGTCGGGATCGAGGTCGAACACGATCCGGTCGGGCTTATCGATGTGACCGAGCGAGACGCCCCAATCGTGAATCTCGAGCACGCCGATCTGGACCAATGCGAACAGGCCGGCTTCGTCATCGATGTAGAGATATTTTTTCTTGGTCTCGCCGCCGGCGATCGGGACTTCCTTGATGGTGTCGCTCATGCCTTTCATGGCATGGCGCTGGAAGAAGCACTCCTTGGTGTAGCCCTCGGGGCAGCGGACCAGGCTGATCGGCCGCCTCAAGACATAAGGCAGCATGAAGGACGCGACCGCCTCGTAATAGCGGGCGAGGTCGAACTTGGTCAGGTCGATATCCGGGAACAGCACCCTGTCGGGATTGGTGAGGGTGATGCCGTCGAAGGTGGCGCCGTCTCGCCCGCGCGCGCTCGCCTTGGCCATGCTCGTCTCCTCCGCATCGGTCTGTTCGCGATGGACCTCGCGCACCGGCTTGTCCTCGCGAAGCCCTTGAAAGCTTGGATGCCTGAGCCGCCCGTCGCGGGTCTTCTCCGCGTAGGTAACCTGGCAGACGAGCTTCGGTTCGAGCCACACGGCGCCCTTGCGCTCCGGCGCGGGCACCTCGACGAAAGCGGACGTGGCGCGCTCGAGAGGCTTGAACCTTCGCGACAAGTTCCTGAAATCGGCCGCGTCGAATCCGGTGCCGACCTTGCCGGCATAGACGAGCTCGACGCCGGAAAACTCGCCGAGCAGAAGCGAGGAGAACGGCTTCCCCCGCACATCGGAGCGGCTATAGCCGCCGATGACGAATTCATCGCCGCGCTTGCATTTGATCTTGAGCCAGTCCTTGCCGCGCCCCGAAAGGTAGGGCCGGTCCGCCCGCTTCGACACGATGCCTTCGAGGCCGGCCGCGCAGGCTTGCGCGAGAAACTCGGAGCCCGAGCCCTCGACGTGGTCCGCGTAAACGAGAAAGTTCGAGACGCCCTTCGCCGCCATGAGGCCCGCGAGCTTCTCGCGCCGGTCCTTAAGAGGCTTCTTGCGCCAGTCTTTTCCGTCGAGCGAGAGCAGATCGAAGAGAAAATAGCGGATCGAGCCATGCGGACTGTCGATATGCTCTTGCAGCGATTTGAAATCGGTGACGCCGGAGGGGAGCACGAAGGCGATTTCGCCGTCGAGAAGCACGGTCTCAGCGGGGAACGTGAGAAGCGCCTTGGCGATCGCGGGGAAGCGCACCGTCCAGTCGAGACCGCTCCGGCTGAACAGCGTGATCTCGTCGCCGACCTTGCGGCCGATGATGCGGTAGCCGTCATATTTGATCTCGTGGAACCAGCCCGGTCCTGTGGGGACCTCGCTTTCGAGCGTGGCGAGCTCGGGCGCGACGAAGTCCGGACCTAGCGCGCGGCGGGTCTTCGCTTTGGCTTTGCCGCGGCCTTGCGCCTCACGCGCGCCGCCGGAGTTTTTTTTTGAGCCTTCGAGGTCCAGACCGGGACGTCGCCTGACTGGATCTGGTCCATGGTGCGGCCGCTGATCGCGCTCGTGTCGTAGATTTGCGTGGGCTCGTTGCCGTCGCCGGCATAGGCGTCGCGCTTCTTGATGAGGAGCCAGTTCTGGCGGCCGCGGTCCTCCTTCCGGGGCTTCATGCGCACGAGCACGAAGTCGCCCTTGAGCCGCTTGCCGTTGAGCCGGAACTTGAGGTCGCCCTTGGCAAGCCCCTCGTCGGGGTCGCCGAGCGGGTCCCAGGTGCCCTCGTCCCAGATCATCACCGGGCCACCGCCGTACTCGCCCTTGGGGATGACCCCCTCGAAGCCGCCATATTCGAGCGGGTGGTCCTCGGTCATCACCGCGAGCCGCTTCTGGCTCGGATCGAGGCTCGGGCCTCTCGTCACGGCCCAGCTCTTCAGCACCCCGTCATGTTCGAGCCTGAAATCGAAATGGGTGCGGCGCGCGGCATGCTTCTGGATCACGAAGCTGTTGCCGCTCGCGCGCTTGATCTTGGCCTTGGGCTCGGGTGTCTTGGCGAAATCCCGCTTCGCCTTGTAGGTGGCGAGGAGATCGCGGCCACCGGCGCCCCCGCGAATGGCACGCGCCATGGTCCTAAGCCGATTTCCGCTTGGGCGTGCCTCTGGCAGCCTTCTTGCCGTTCCCCGACCGGGCCGAGGCCGTGCCGCGCTTGGCCGTCTCCTTGGCGCCGGCGAGCTTCCCTTGCTTAACGCTTTTCTTCAGCGCGTCCATGATGTTGATCACCTTGGCGCTGCCCGGCATCTCGGTCACGATCTCGGGCGCCCTGTGCTCCAGCTTGGCCTGGATCAGCTCCCACACCGCCTCGTTATACGCATCCTTGAGCGCCTCGGGCTCGAACTTGCCAGTCTTGCGCTTGATCAGCTCCTTGGCGAGGTCGAGCGCCTCCTTGTCGGCCTTGATCTCGGTGATTTCCTTGAACAGCGGCTCTGCCGCACGGATTTCGTTGGCATGCCGCAGCACCTCGAGAAGGAGGCCTTTGCCGAACGGCTTGATCGCAACGATATTGCCGCGGCCGCGCAGGATGAATTGACCGACGCCGACCTTGCCCGTGTCCTTCAACGCCTTCTGGATGATGGAATAGCCCTCATCGGCCATGTCGCCGTCGGGCAGGAGGTAGTATGGCGTTTCGTAGTAGCGCGCGTCGATCACCTCGTCGTCGACGAAGCGCACGAGCTCGATCGTCTGCTTGGCCTCGAGCTTGAGCTCGTCGATCTCCTGCGGGTCGATCAGGACATATTTGCCCTTCTCGTATTCGTAGCCCTTGGTGATGTCCTCGTTCTCGACCGGGCCCACGCCGGGCACCACCTTCTGGTAGCGGATGCGCTT
>DASUQP010000063.1:0-2344 GCA_036280475.1 Methyloceanibacter sp.
ATCGTTGCGGTGCGGTCGCCATCTCATGAGGTGTCGATCCTGAGCAAGACCGGCGTCGGCCAGTGTTTGGGCTGCGAGCCGCGTTCGAATACCTCGATGATGACCATGCGGCTGCCGCAACAGGGACAGGCGCGCGCGTGAAGGCTCGCCTGGTCGCTGGCGGCGGCTTCCGGCTCGGGCTCGGCGACCGGCGTCGGCACAGCGAGCAATTCGCGCGCCTTGGCGACGTTGTCGGCGCGGTTGCCGTTGGCGAGCAAGCCGTAGTGGCGGATGCGATGGAAGCCCTTGGGCAGGACGTGGATCAGGAACCGGCGGATGAACTCACCGGTGGCGAGCGTCATGGTCTTGAAGCGATCCGGCCCCTCGACCCGATAGTCCTTGACCTTGAAGGTGACGCTTCTCTCGTTGGCGGCGATCAGCCGACGGTTGGAGATGGCGACGCGATGGGTGTAGCGGGACAGATAGGCGAGCACGGCCTCAGGTCCGCCGAACGGCCTCTTCGAATAGACGACCCACTCCGATCGCCTGAGCGGAGCCAGCAGGGCGGCGAACGCGCCGGCATCGGCAAGAGAAGCATGGTCGCCGAAGAACACCAGCTTGCCGGCATCGTGTGCCGCGATCAGCATCTCGATGACGAGGCGCCGGAACAGGCGGGAGAGGACACGCACCGGCAGGAAGAAGTTCGGCCGACACGCAATCCACTTCCCACCGTCATCGGAGAGCCCGCCGCCCGGCACGATCATGTGCACGTGGGGATGATGCGTCATCGCCGATCCCCATGTGTGCAGCACCGAGGTGATGCCGATCCTGGCGCCAAGCCGCCTGGGATCGGCCGCAATGGTCAGCGTCGCCTCGGCCGACGCCTTGAGCAGGATGTCGTAGATGACGGCCTTGTTCTGGTAGGCGATGTCGGCGATGGGGCCCGGCAGAGTGTAGACGACGTGGAAATACGGCACGGGCAGCAGCTCTGCTTCCCGTTCTTCGAGCCAGTCACGCGCCGCCGCGCCCTGGCACTTCGGGCAGTGGCGATTGCGGCAGCTGTTGAAGGCGATGACCGTGTGGCCGCACACGCCGTTCTCGCAGCGCGCGACGTGCCCGCCGAGCGCCGCCGTGCGGCAGCGCTCGATTGCACTCATCACCTTCAACTGGGGCAGGCTCACGTGCCCCGCATTGGCGCGACGCCAAGCAGGGCCGTGGTCGCGGAAGATGTCCGCGACCTCCAGAGCAGGACGGGACACGCGCGACGGCGGCTATGTCCCGGTCTCGCCGTCCGGCTTGGGCTTGCCCTTCTTGCGCTTCGCCTTGCCCGGAAGCGACAACCGATCGAGCGGGCTCTCGACGGCCGTGATCAGACCCGTTGCGACACGCGTATAGCGGGCTGTGGTCTCCAACTTCTCGTGACCGAGCAAGGCCTGGATCGTCCTGATATCGACGCCCCGATCGAACAGGTGGGTCGCAAAGCTGTGCCGCAGAGCATGCAGCGTGACCTTCTTCCTGATCCCGGCCGCCTCGACGGTCTCGTGGAATAGACGCGTGACCTGCCTTGGCGTCAGATGCAATCCCTTCCGGCGGCCGGGGAACAGCCAGCGCTCCTGCAACGGCACACCGTGATCGTACTTCTTCGAGCGCACCTTCCACCACTCGCGCAACAGATCGAGCGTCTCGGGCGAGAGCATCACCTGGCGATCCTTCTTGCCCTTCGCTTGCTCGACGCGAATGACGCCGAGCGCGCTGTCGATGTGCTTGACTTTGAGCTTGACCACCTCGCTGACACGCAAGCCGGCGCCGTAGCCGATGCTGAACAGCATGCGCACCTGCGGCTTGCCCGCCATCAGCAGCAGCCGCTTGGCCTCCTCCGCGCTCAGGATCTGCGGGACCCTGAACGGCTCCTTCATGTGAAAGATCTCGGCCGCCAGATCGAGCCGCCGCATCGTCACGCGCAGCAGAAAGCGCAGGCCGGTCATGGTGCGGTTGCGGTTCTGGATGGTAAGTCCGCTCTCCATCAGGTGGAGCTGGAACAGGCGCACGTCTTCGGCCGTGGCCGTCTCTGGCGATCGCTTCAGGTATGCGGCAAACCGCTTGCAGGCGCGGATGTGGCCGCGCTGCGTCTGCTGGCCGAGACCACGCGCCGTCATGTCTTCGATCATGCGCTGGCGCAGCGGGGAAACGGTGGTAGGGTTGGTCATGGGGCGTTCCTGTCCCTGAGTGAGGTTGCCAAACACCTCGATCCTCAAGGACGGGGGCTCCCCATCCCGTTATGAACTCCTTCTCCGCCGGTTACCGGCCTCGCTGAAAAGCCGCTCCCGCGAAGCGGCTATCGCGGCAGCGATTTAGTGCTAGGGTC
>DASUQP010000064.1:0-2103 GCA_036280475.1 Methyloceanibacter sp.
GCCGACGCTGACTCGTCCGGCGCTCGGCGGCATGAAGCCCGTGATCATGCGCATGGTGGTGGACTTGCCGGCGCCGTTCGGACCCAGGAAGCCAAGCACCTCGCCGCGCTCGACGTTGAAGGAAACGCCGTCCACGGCGCGCTTGGAGCCAAATGTCTTGACCAGGTTTTCAATGCGGATCATGCGTTTACTGCGGGACCATCTTTCAAGGGGGCGCATTATCGCTTAAATTCACGCCTCCTAGCCGACCCTATTCCCCGGAGGAGCCCAATGCGTGTCCTTTTAGCGGCCGTCCTGTCCATCAGCGCCGCCGTTGCCTTCGCGCAGCCGAGTCTCAAAATGATGATTCCCGCGAACCCTGGCGGCGGCTGGGACCAGACCGGGCGCAATCTCGCCGCGGCGATGCAAAGCGCGAAGCTCGTGTCCGGCGTGCAGTTCGAAAACAAGGGCGGCGCTGCCGGAACCATCGGCCTCGCGCAGTTCGTGAACTCGGCCAAGGGCGATCCGAACGCGGTAATGATCGGCGGCATGGTGATGGTGGGCGGCATCATCCTCAACAAGTCGGCGGTGAATCTCTCCCAGGTGACGCCGATCGCGCGCCTCACGAGCGAGTGGGAAGTGATCGTCGTGCCTGCGAACTCGCCGCACAAGAACCTCGACAGCCTGCTCAAGGCGTTCAAGGAAAATCCGGGCAAGGTCTCCTGGGGCGGCGGCTCGGCGGGTGGCACCGACCATATCCTGGTTGGGCTCATCGCGAAGGACATCGGTGTCGACCCGGCGAAGGTGAACTACGTGGCCTTCAAGGGCGGCGGCGAGGCGATCGCCGCGATCCTCGGCGGCCACGTCACCGCGGGCGTCTCGGGTCTGGGCGAATTCGCCGAGCAGATCAAGTCGGGCAAGATGCGCGCACTCGCGCAGTCGAGCCCCAAGACGCTCGAAGGCATTCCCTCGCTCAAGGAGCAGAAGGTCAATGTCGAGCTTGGCAACTGGCGCGGGATTTTCGGCGGACCCGGGCTCACGCCGCAACAGCGCGACAACCTCGTCAAGCTGGTGCAGCAGGCGACCGAGACGCCGGCGTGGAAGCAGACGCTCGAGAAGCTCGGCTGGGAGGGCTGGTTCCTCGGCGGCGACGCCTATGTCAAGTTCCTAAAGGAAGACGAGGCCCGCATCGCGGGCATCATGGAATCGCTCGGCTTGAAGAAGTAATGAGGTTGTAGTGCGCTCGACCGCCGAGGTCGCGCTCTCTCTGGGCGTGGTCGCCCTCGGCGGCCTTGTTGCTGGCGTAACCGCTACGTTGCCCTCGGAGGGCGGCTACGCCGGCATCGGTCCGAACTTCATCCCAGCCGTGGTGGCGGCCGGGATCATCGTGCTCGGGCTTTGGCTCTGCTACGAAGCCTTCACGGGCGGCTGGCGCCAGATGGGCGAGCAGACGGAGGTTTTCGAGCCGAGCCCGTTTATCTGGGTAAGCGCGGGACTCTTCGGCCATATGGCGCTCATCGGCACCTCTGGCTTCGTGGTCGCCGGTACCGTGCTTTTCGCATGCGTCGCGCGCGGCTTCGGCAGCCGGCGCATCGTGCGCGATGTCGCCATCGGACTGGTGCTGTCGCTCGGGGTTTTCCTTTTCTTCGTCAAGCTGCTTAACGTGAATCTGCCCGCCGGCTGGCTCGGGCCGGTCCTGGGCGGGGCGGGAATCTAGGTGGAAGCGCTGAGCGCGCTAATGACCGGCTTCGCGGTCGCGCTGAAGCCGATCAATCTGATGTGGGGATTTATCGGTGTGACGCTCGGCACGTTCGTCGGCGTTCTGCCCGGCGTCGGACCGGCGCTCACCGTGGCGATGCTACTTCCGCTCACGGTCAAGCTCGACCCGACCGGCGCGCTCATCATGTTCGCCGGCATCTACTACGGCGCCATGTTCGGCGGCTCGACCACGACAATTCTCCTCAACACGCCGGGCGAATCGGCATCGATCGCCACCGCGCTCGAGGGCAACCGCATGGCGAAGGCCGGCCGCGCTGGACCGGCGCTCGCAACCTCGGCGATCGGCTCGTTCGTCGCCGGCACCATTGCAACGCTGCTGCTCACGCTTCTTGCGCCGATCGTGGT
>DASUQP010000065.1:0-3603 GCA_036280475.1 Methyloceanibacter sp.
CGGCCTCTCGCGTTACGGTTCAAACCCGTTCTTCGTTCAAGCTAGCAGGGCCTGCACCAGCACCTGTATGGGCCGCAGCGCCATTTGTAGCCGGGCGGGCACCGTCCCCACCCGTAGCAGCCTACCTGCTCGATCGACGAGTAATTCTTGGTGACCCCAGGGAGAGTCAACGTTCCAGATCGCCAAGTGGTGGCGTCAGCCTTCCACGCTATCGCTCCAGCAACCAACATCGCCGCTGACACACCTAGGGCAATCGCAAGCTTACGCATCTTTTGCCTCCTGGTTTGGGTTCCCCTACCGGCGAGCGGTAGAATGCGCGACCAGGATAGCTCAAGATTCGCCGCGCAGACACCCTCCGACCGGGCCGATCGTTACCAAGTGCTTCCGTGCATCATCCGCTGCGGGACATTTGCTGCGGGTGAAATCGGCGGCAGGTTCGATCTCCCTTTAAAGCGTTACCTTGGGGCTTACCGCGTTCTGCCGCCACGCTTGCCGCCTCCGGCGCCAAAGCCTATACAGTCCCTTTGATGACCATAGCGGCGCCAGCCTCGAACGCCACCTTTCCTCACCGCCATCTTATTGGAATTGAAGGGCTTTCACCTGCCGAGATCACGGCGCTCCTCGATCTTTCCGAGGAGGCCGTCAAGCTCAGCCGGCAAATCGACAAGAAGCGTGACGACCTTCGCGGCCGGACGCTGATCAACCTCTTTTTCGAGGCCTCGACCAGAACGCAGAGCTCCTTCGAGCTTGCCGGCAAGCGCCTTGGCGCCGACGTGATGAACATGGCGGTCGGCACGTCCTCCGTGCAGAAGGGCGAAACGCTGATCGACACGGCCGTGACGCTGAACGCCATGCGTCCCGACCTCCTCGTGGTGCGCCATCACGCGGCCGGCGCCGTCGAGCTCCTGTCGCAAAAGGTCGACTGCTCGGTCATCAATGCCGGCGACGGAAGTCACGAGCACCCCACTCAAGCTCTGCTCGATGCTCTGACCATTCGCCGCCACAAGAACCGCATCGAGGGCCTTATCGTCGCGATCTGCGGCGATATTCTTCATTCGCGGGTCGCGCGGTCCAACATTCTGCTGCTCAACGCGCTCGGCGCCCGGGTTCGCGTCGTGGCGCCGTCCACGCTGCTCGCCGCCGGCATCGAGCGGCTGGGCGTCGAGGTCTATACGTCGATGCGCGAGGGCTTGGCCGACGCCGACATCGTCATGATGCTCCGGCTCCAGCGCGAACGCATGACGTCGAGCCTGATCCCGAGCCAGCGTGAATATTTCCACTTCTTTGGCCTCGACTACGAGAAGCTCGCCTGCGCCAAGCCCGACGCGCTCGTCATGCATCCCGGCCCCATGAACCGGGGCGTCGAGATCGACTCGAACGTCGCCGACGACGCCCGAAGCGTCATCCGCGAGCAAGTGGAGATGGGCGTGGCCGTGCGCATGGCGGTGCTCCAGGCGCTCGCCCGCCATCTTCCCAACCGGTAGGGCGATGAACGATGCTTGACCAGAGCCAACGCCCCCCCGAAGCCATGGCGCTGGTCAATGCGCGGCTTATCGACCCGTCTTCGCGTCTCGATCAACTTGGCGGCGTTCTGATCAGGGACGGCCTCATCGCCGATTTCGGGCCCTATATCGACGCAGGTGCGGCCGGCGATGCCGAGGTGCTCGATTGCGACGGCCTCGTTCTCGCACCCGGCCTGATCGACATGATGGTCTTTACCGGCGAGCCGGGACACGAGCACCGCGAGACGCTGGCGACCGCGAGCCGTGCCGCCGCCGCGGGCGGCGTCACCACCATCGCCTGCATGCCCAATACCGATCCCGTCATCGACGACGTGGCGCTTGTCGATTTCATCTTGCGGCGCGCCCGCGACACGGCGCTCGTCCATGTCCACCCCATGGCTGCCATGACCAAGGGCCTTCTTGGCGAGGAGATGACCGAGATCGGACTCTTGAGCGAGGCGGGCGCGATTGCGTTCGCCAACGGCAAGTCGAGCCTCGCCAACGCCAAGGTCATGCGCAACGTGCTCGCCTACGCCAAGGATTTCGGCGCGGTCATCGTGCATCACCTCGAAGATCCGTGGCTTGCGAAGGACGGGGTGATGAACGAGGGCGAGGTCGCGACGAGGCTCGGCCTGCGCGGCATTCCGGCCGCCGCCGAGACCATCATGCTCGAGCGCGACATCCGCCTGGTCGAGCTTACAGGCGGTCGCTATCACGCCGCCCAGATCTCGTGCCGCGCCTCCCTCGACGTCATTCGCGCGGCCAAGTTGATGGGGCTTCCTGTCACCTGCGGCGTGTCCATCAACCACCTCACCCTGAACGAGAACGACATCGGCCCTTACCGCACCTTCTTCAAGATGAGGCCGCCGCTCAGGAGCGAGGAGGACCGCCGCGCCATGGTCGAGGGCGTGGCGAGCGGCGATATCGATGTCATCGTGTCGGTCCACGATCCGAGAGGTGCGGAAGGCAAGCGGCGCCCCTTTGCCGAGGCCGCCGATGGCGCCGTCGGCCTTGAAACCCTGCTCGGCGCCGCCCTTCGCCTTTACCACAATGGGGATGTCGATCTTCCGCAGCTCCTCGCCGCGCTGACCGCAAACCCAGCCCGCCTGCTCCGGCTTGGGAGCGGACGCGTCGCCCGGGGCGCGCCGGCGGACCTCATCCTGATCGATCTCGACAGGCCTTGGGTGGTGGAGCCCGAGCGCCTGCGTTCCAAGGCCAAGAACACGCCGTTTGACGGCGCGCGGCTGCAAGGCCGCGCCATCCTGACGATCGTTGCCGGACGCGTCGTCTATAACTACGCTGACGCTTCAGGGCCGTAGCGGCGCCCTCTGGGACGGTGAACATGTCTCCCGCCGAGTGGAGTGGCGTCTTCGCAGACCTTTCGGCCTTTGCCGGCGGCTATCTCCTGGGGTCGATCCCCTTCGGGCTTATCCTGGCCAAGCTCGCCGGCCTCGGCGATTTGCGCCAGATCGGCTCCGGCAATATCGGGGCGACGAATGTGCTGCGCGCCGGCAGCAAGGGGCTCGCCGCGCTCACCCTCGTTCTCGATGCCGCGAAGGGGGCGGCTGCCGTGCTCATCGCGGCGCGCTTTGGTGAAGCCGCGGCTCTGTCCGCCGGCCTCGGCGCCTTCCTCGGACATTTGTTTCCGGTCTGGCTCGGCTTCCGGGGCGGCAAGGGCGTTGCCACCTATCTCGGTGTCTTGCTCGGGCTCTATTGGCCTGCCGCCGCAGCCTTCGCTGCGACCTGGCTCTTTGTCGCTCTCGTCACGCGCTATTCGTCGCTTGCCGCTCTTGCGGCAAGTGCCTCGAGCATCCTCGTGCTTGCGCTGATGGGCGAGTGGCCCCTCGCGGCGCTCTTCCTCCTGCTCGCGGTTCTTCTCTATCTGCGCCACGCCGCGAATATCGGCCGCTTGGCTCGAGGCGAGGAGGCGCGGATTGGCGAAACGAAGCGATAGGGCCTCAGCGCCGGCAACGCCCGCCCCTCGGCTCAGCCGTGCCCAACGCCTCGCCTGGCTCAGGCTGATCCGGAGCGAGAATGTGGGGCCCGCGACCTTCCGCGCGCTCGTCAACGAGTTCGGCGGCGCCGAAGCCGCCATCGCCGC
>DASUQP010000066.1:0-3136 GCA_036280475.1 Methyloceanibacter sp.
GGCCGCCGCGAAGGCGGGAAGAGCTACCCTTGCGCGCATCAAGACTCAGCGCGCCGGGGCCGGTGACGGCGAAAAGCAGGAAGATGAAGCTGTAGAGCGCAGCGAGCTCGCCGCCGTTCAGCATCGGCGCCATCACGTTGCCCTGCGGCGCGTGCGCCATGAAGTAAGCGACGGCCATCATGCCCGACAGCACGAACGCGGTCGGCCGGGTATACAGTCCCGCGCCGAGCAGCAACCCACCTACGACCTCCAGAACGCCCGCAAGACCGATGAGCGAGAGAAGTTGCAAATCATCGAACATTGCCTGGTACGGAAAGCCGAAAAGCTTGGCGGTGCCGTGCTGAATGAAGAGGTAAGCGGTGACGATGCGCAGCGCAGCTAGGGCGTACGGCGTGTAACTTTGAACAGCGCTTTGTCTCGGTAGCATGAACGTCTCCTGAGTGGGTTCTGATTGACCCAATCTACCGAGACCGCGGCCGCTTGATTAGCCGGCGGCGGCGGGATTCTTTGTGCATGCGATTGCATAGTCGCCGCGCATGCCGGAAGATGGGACTGAGATGGCCGCGTCACCAATGCCGGCGTTGTTCTTCGGACATGGCAATCCGATGAACGCGATCGGCAAGAACGCCTGGACGCAAGCATGGTCGGCGATCGGCCAAGCGCTTCCGCGCCCCAAAGCCATTCTCTCCATCTCGGCGCACTGGTATCTGCCTGGCAGCTCTGTCACGGCGATCGCACAGCCGCGCACCATTCACGACTTCGGCGGATTTCCGCCCGAGCTCTACGCCGTGCAGTATCCGGCGCCCGGATCGCCGGAGCTCGCTGCGCGCACGGCGCAGCTACTCGAGCCGACACCGGTGGGATTGGACCGAACCTGGGGACTCGACCACGGCACATGGTCGATCCTCATGCATTTGTACCCGGCCGCCGATATTCCGGTCGTTCAGCTTGGCATCGACAAGACCAAGGCGGCGAGCTGGCACTTCGAGACCGCGAAGAAGCTTGCTCCGCTGCGCGACGAAGGCGTGCTCATCATCGGAAGCGGCAACCTCGTGCACAACCTTCACACCTACTCATGGGGTGAAACTGCGCGCGAGCCGTACGACTGGGCGTTGCGTTTCGAGACACTGGCGCGGAACGCGCTGGCGGCGGCGGATTTCGCGCCGCTCGTGAACTACGAGGCGCTCGGGCGCGACGCGATGTTGTCGGCGCCGACGCCCGACCATTACCTGCCGCTTCTCTACGTACTCGCCCAGCACCGGCGAGGAGAGCCCGTCAGCTTCCCGGTCGAAGGCTTCGACGGCGGCTCGATCTCCATGCTTGCCGTACAACTCGGCTAGAGCGACTTCAAGTACTCGACGAGCTCGGCTTTTTCCTGGCTGGTGAGGCCGAGCCTGAAGGTTCGGTCGTAGTGCTCGACCACGGCGAGCAGCGTCGGGAAGCGTCCGTCGTGATAGAAGCCGCCCTTCTGGTGACTCCAAAGCCCTGCAAGCGGAGCGGTGCGATACATGCGCGTCGGCGAGCGGTCGGCCTGGAACGCGTCGATGCCCATTTCCTCGGGCGAATGCAGGTTGTGCCCCGGGTCGGTGAAGAGCGGCGGTACGTGGCAGCTCGCGCACTGCGCCCTGCCGTTGAAGACCGACTTGCCGCGCACCGCCGCCGCCTCATCGAAGCTGTTTTTCGGCGCCTTCGGCGCGGGGATGGCGAGTTGGTAGAACTGCAGCGCGGCAAGCTTGGCGGTGACGCGGTCCGGTGTGCCGCGCGTGTTTCCCGAGCCGCTCTGCGCCGCGACCGGGTACTGATCGGGATTAGCGAATCGCAGATCGAAGAAAGTCCCGGAGCCATGCATCTGCGTCACTGCGACATACGCGTTCCAGTAGGGCACGGAGCCGAAGCCGGTCCATGTCGCTAGGTTCACGCCGGCGAGACCAAACGCGGGCGGAATCAGCGTTGCCGCCGATTGGCCGTCGGGGCGAAACGCCTTGCCGTCCTTGTCCAGCAACGCGTCATAGCGTCCCGGTCCCCAGCTCGCGAGCACCTGACGGACCGTAGCCTCGTCGACTTTGAGAAGATCCGTGAACGGCTTGAGGTTGGGTGCGAGCGAGACGATCGCGCCTACGTTGAGGTCGCGGTTCGCCCAGCCGTCCAGGCGCTTGCCGATGCCGGGAGCGAAGGAGTCGTCGACCGTCGAATGGCACAAGGCGCATTGCGTTCCCATCGACGTGATTCGCCCGGCGCTGTCGAACCTGCCGGTGATTCCGACAACCGCATTAAGCTCGAGCAGAGCAAGCGTCGTTGCCGGGTCATCCAGGTTAACTTTCCCTGCTTTGATCTGAGCTTTCAGTTGTTCGGGCAGTGCGTCCGCGTCCACTTTCAAGCCCACTGCGAGGGCGGTCTTCGGGCTGACGCCTGGCCCGACGCCGCCGTTCTTCTCGCCGGCAATGGCCTTGTGCAACCCCAGGGCATCGCCGAAAAAAGCCTCCGAACCGAAGGTATCGAAGCGAAAGACCTGCCTGCCCTCTTCGATCAAGCGACGCGCGGAGGCGTTGATGTGACGGTCATTCTTGGACAGGCGTCGCTCGCGCTCGTCGTCGCCCGCGGTTTCACCCGCAAGCATGGCGAGCGCGATGGCCGAAGCGCCGATGACGGACGCAGCCGCTGCAAGTCTCATCTGAGTTCCTTTATTTGCACTTCGCGTTCGCGAGATAGGCGATGAGGTCGGCGCGCTCCTTCGCATCCGGCACCCCCGCATAGGTCATGGTGGTGCCAGGGACGGTACCGATCGGATCGGCCAGAAAGCGCTCCAGGCTCTCTCTGGTCCAGGTGAGCTTCGAGCGCTTCATCGCCGGGGAATACTCGAACCCGGCCACGCTGCCCGCGGGGCGGCCGATCAAGCCGCAGTGGCGCGGCCCGACGCGGTCGTAGGCGAGCGCATGGCAGGCCGCGCAGCGCGGATAGATCGCCTCTCCCGCCTGTGGGTCGCCCGTCGCGAGCGCCGCGAGCAGCAGCGCGCCTTCCAGCATTACGAGACGAACGCCGAAGGCACGGGGTTCTCGCCGAGAGCGTTGCGCAGGACGGCCCAGTGCATCGCTTCGTCGCCGAGGATGCTGGCCGCCGCCTTGGAGAGATCGCGGTT